>CAXTJU010000008.1:0-66239 GCA_964244655.1 uncultured Acetobacteraceae bacterium
GGTCGAAGAACACACCGGGCGAGCGGTGCATCTGGCTGACGATGACGCGCTCGGTACCGTTGATGATGAAGGTGCCGTTATCCGTCATCAGGGGCATGTCGCCCATGTAAACGGGCTGCTCCTTGATGTCGCGGATCGACTTGGCGCCGGTGTCCTCGTCCAAGTCCCACACGATCAGCCGCAGCGTCACCTTCAGCGGGGCAGCGAACGTCATGCCGCGCTGGATGCACTCCTCCACATCGTACTTCGGCTCTTCGAGCTCGTAATCCACGAACTCCAGCCGGCCGCGGCCGGCGAAGTCGTCGATCGGGAACACGGACTTGAACACTTCCTGCAAGCCCGTCTGCGTGCGGTTGTCCGGCAATGTGCCCATTTGCAGGAACGCCTCGTAGGACGAGCGCTGCACATCGATCAGGTTGGGCATCGGCGCCACTTCGGGGATACGGCCGAAGCTCTTGCGGATGCGCTTCTGGCCGGTGAAGGACTTCGTAATCGCGTTCATGCCGATCCTTGCATACTGGCCAGGCGACGCCTGGCATGTCATCGTCCGCCTAGCGTAACCCGGCGGGGCAGCCGCGGCCGTTCTCGTGGCCGTGCAACAGGAGACGGGCGGGAACCGCCTTGGATTCCCGCCCTTGCCGATTCAGTACCTTACGCCGGAGCGCAAGGTGCGCGAAGACTACTTGATCTCGACAGTGGCACCCTGGTCCTCAAGCTGCTTCTTCAGCTTCGCAGCCTCATCCTTGCTGACGCCTTCCTTTACAGGCTTCGGCGCCGCCTCGACGAGATCTTTGGCTTCCTTCAGCCCGAGCGACGTGATCGCACGGACTTCCTTGATGACGTTGATCTTCTTGTCGCCCGTCTTGGCGAGGATAACCGTAAACTCCGTCTGCTCTTCCACGGGAGCTGCCGCCACGGCTGCGCCGCCGCCGCCAGCCGCCGCAGCGGCGACAGGCGCGGCAGCGGAGACGCCCCACTTCTCTTCGAGCAGCTTGCTCAGCTCGGCGGCTTCCAGCACGGTCAGGCTGGAAAGCTCGTCAACGATCTTGGTCAGGTCAGCCATTCTATTAGGTCCTAGATGAGTGTCTGGTCGGTTCCATGCAAGCCCAGTGCCTTGGCTGGGCCGATCCTGTGCGGCTAGGCCGCCTCCGCCTGGTCCGGCGTCCCTTCCGGGTCGCCATCCTTGTTGGCATAGGCCCCCAGAACCCTCGCGAGCTGCGCGCCGGGCGCCTGCAACACGCCAGCGATCCGAGTCGCCGGGGCGGCGATCAGCCCCACGATCTTGGCGCGCAGCGCATCCAGGCTCGGCAGTTCGGCCAGCGCCTTGACCCCATCCGCGTTCAGCGTCTGGGCTCCTAGGGCGCCGCCGATCAAGACGAGCTTCTCGTTGGTCCTGGCGAACTCGACAGCCACCTTCGCCACCGCCACCGGGTCGCTCGACCACGCGAGCGCGGTCGGTCCCTTCAGCATGGGCTTGATGCCGTCGAATGGGGTCCCATCCAAGGCGAGGGTGGCCAGCCGGTTCTTCGCGACTTTGAAGGTCGCACCCGCTGCCCGCATCCGGGTCCGCAACACCGTCACTTCGGCGACCGTCAACCCTTTGTTCTGGGTGACGACCACCATGGACGTGGCTGCGAACACGTCGGCGAGGGAGGCTACGAACTCCCGCTTCTCCGTACGGTCCAATGCCGCTCTCCGTCGGTGGCCCCGCGCGTTTGGACCGCGTGAAGCCTGGTTGCCCTCTGGGGTTGGCTCACGCCAAACCCGGTTCGCCTGTCCATTCAGCCGGAACCGCCAGAGACTTTCGCATCTCGGGCATTCCCGTCTCCTGCGCGTGGGCCGAAGCCCATTGAACCTTGCGGTGCGTGCAATCTCGGACAGGTGTCAGCGGCGTCGAAACGCCGCTTGCCCGCCGGGTGCGAACACCCGGCGTATCTGAATTATCCAGCTAGGCTCGCTACATCGACCCGGATGCCCGGGCCCATGGTGGAGGACAGGGCGGCCTTTTGCAGGTAGGTGCCCTTGGCGCCGGTCGGCTTGGCCTTCTGCACCGCATCGACCAGGGCGCGGATATTCTGCACCAGCTTGTCGTCCTCGAAGCTCGCCTTGCCGATGCCGGCGTGGATGATCCCGGCCTTCTCGGCACGGAACTCCACCTGGCCGGACTTGGCCGCCGTCACGGCATCCTTCACGTTCATGGTCACCGTGCCGAGCTTGGGGTTGGGCATCAACCCGCGCGGGCCGAGGATTTTGCCCAGGCGGCCCACCAGCGCCATCATGTCCGGCGTCGCGATGCAGCGGTCGAACTGGATGTCGCCGGCCTGCACCTTCTCGGCCAGGTCCTCGGCGCCCACCACGTCCGCGCCCGCTTCGGTCGCCTCGGCCGCCTTCACGTTGCGGGCAAACACGCCGATGCGCAGCGTCTTGCCCGTGCCGTTCGGCAGGGAGATCAGTCCGCGCACCATCTGGTCGGCATGGCGCGGGTCGATGCCGAGGTTCATGGAGAACTCGACCGTCTCGTCGAACTTAGCCTTGGCGTTGCTCTTGATCAGCGCCACCGCCTCCGGGAGCGTGTAGAGCTTGCTGCGGTCAATGGTGGCCTTGGCGGCGGCCAGGCGCTTGTCGTGTGCCATGAGTTCAGCCCTCCACCACGGTCAGGCCCATCGAGCGGGCGGAGCCGGTCAGCATGCGCACGGCGGCGTCCACGTCGCCGGCGTTCATGTCCTTCATCTTGGTCTCGGCAATCTCGCGCAACTGGGACACCGACACGCGGCCGACCGCCGCGCCCTTGCCCGGCGTCGTGGTGCCCTTGGTGATACCGGCCGCCTTCTTGAGGAAGTAGGTGTTCGGCGGGGTCTTGGTGATGAAGGTGAACGTACGGTCGCCGAAGGCCGTGATCACGACCGGAATCGGCATTCCTGGCTCCATCGTCTGGGTCAGGGCGTTGAACTCCTTGCAGAACTGCATGATGTTCAGGCCACGCTGGCCGAGCGCTGGGCCGACCGGGGGGGATGGGTTGGCCTTGCCCGCGGGAATTTGCAGCTTTACGTAGCCGACGATCTTCTTAGCCATGCCCCGGCTCCTTCGTGCCCAGGGACCGCGGTGCAAACAGCTCCGCAGGCGCAGCAATGCGCCCGGAGCTTCCCGCGTTCCGAATGAAGGGCGCGGTCTAGAGGGACGGGCAACTTCTGTCCAGCGCTTTCTGCCAGCCCTGCTATTTCGTTGCCAAACCGCGACGGATGTCGTAGGCCGGAGACGAAGGCGCAGACCGGCAAGAGGCGACCATGAGCAAGTTGACCGACCGCAGGAGGTTTCGGCAGCACGGCCCAACAAACCACCGCAGTTTGCCCATGCATGTGACGCTGCTCATCCTGGCGTTGGCCGCGGCGGCGGTGATCTTGCTTGGAGCCGACGCGGCCCAGCCAGAGCTGGACGCCTGGACAAGCGAGTAAGCGGCAGGGCGCTGCCCTACATCTGGAAGGGAACAGCCGTCCCCTTCACCCCTTCAGCTAAAGGTGTTCAGAGGACCCCGTCCTCTGATGGGGTTCGGGGCGAAGCCCTGAGGCTTGCCTTACAGCCTCAGGTCATCAACTCGATCAAGAATGGCCCGCTGCGGCTATTGGCCGCTGCCAGCAACTCGCCGAAGCGCTCCATCGTCTCCGCCTGCGCGCTCTCGACTCCCATGCCCTCGCCGATGCGGCGCCAGTCCAGGTCGGGGTTGCCGATGTCCATCATGTCGAGCGCGGTGCGGCCCGGGTTCGCGCCGACGCCCGCCAGTTCGCCCAGCAAAATCGCGTATTTGCGGTTGGAGAAGATGACCGTCGTCACGTCCAGCTTCTCGCGCGCCTGGGTCCACAGCGCCTGCACCGTGTACATGGCCGAGCCGTCCGCCTGCAGCGTGATGACCCGGCGGCCCGGGGCGCCCACCGCCGCCCCCGTCGCCAGCGGCAGGCCGTCGCCGATGGCGCCCCCCGTGAGCTGCAGCCAGTCATGCGGCGCAGCGCCCCGCGTGGAGGGAAACAGCCCGCGGCCGAAGGTGATGCTCTCGTCCACGACGATAGCGCCCTCCGGCATCAGCGCGCCCAGGGTCTGCGCCATCGCCTCGGACGAGATCGCGCCGCGAGCCGCCTGCGGCTTCTCGGCCGCTGGCGGCAGCGCCGGGCGGGCGCCGAGCGCCTCGGCCAGGGCGGAGAGCGCCGCTGGGCCGTCCTGGTCCGGCCGGGCCAGCACGTGGACCGTGCAATCCTCCGGATAGAGGCGGCCAGGCTTGCCAGGATAAGCGAAGAAGCCGACCGGGGCGGCGGCCCCCACCAGGACGAGGTGCTTCAGCCCGGCCAGCGCCTGCGCGGCGAGGTCCACCGGGTAGGGCACCCGCTCGATCGGGGTGCGGCCGGCGCCGCGCTCAACCCGGCTGTTGGCATTCTGCGCCATCATGCGGGCGCCGGTAGCGGCGCACACGCCGGCGGCGGCGGCCAGCGGCCCAGCCCGCAGCGCCAGGCCGGACATGAGCAGCATGGCCGGCTTGCCAGAGCGCAGCGCGCGGGCGATGGCGTCCACCACGCCCACATCCGCCTGGGCCGGCGGCGGCGGTACGAGCGGGGCAGCGACCACGCCGCCCTCGTCCCAGCTGGTGTCCGAGGGCAGGATCAATGTCGCGGTCTGGCCTTGCCGCGCCGCCTGCACTGCCTGCGCCGCGTCCGCCCCCACCGTGGCGGCACGAGTCGCCGTGCGCACCCAACCGGACACGGGACGGGCGAAGCCCTCGGTGTCGGCGGTGAGCGGGGCGTCCAGCGGGCGGTGGAAGGTCGCCTGGTCGCCCACGATGTTGACCAGCGGCACGTGGGCGCGGCGGGCGTTGTGCAGGTTGGCCAGGCCGTTCGCCAGGCCGGGGCCGCAGTGCAGCAGCGTGGCGGCCGGCTTGTCCGTCATGCGGGCGTAGCCGTCGGCGGCGCCCGTGACGACGCCCTCGAACAGCCCAAGAACGCAGCGCATGCCGGGGATGCGGTCCAGCGCGGCGACGAAGTGCATCTCGGAGGTGCCGGGATTGGCGAAGCAGGTGTCCACCCCGGACGCCAGCAGCGTGTGCACCAGGCTTTCCGCACCGTTCATCGCTCGCTCTCCTTGCCGGGTCAGCCTGCCCCGCTGCGCCGGGTTGCGCCAGCCCCCGGCAGCCCGCACCATCGCCGCATGACTACCGTGCTTTACCCCGAGCGGATGTACCCGGACGACGCGGATGAGCGGCGCATCTTCGGACCCGGCGTGGCCGTGCTGATGCGCGACGTGGCCGCCACCGCGGAGGTGGCCGAAGCCGACGGCCAGGCGGCCGACGGGCTGATGCTGTTCCGCCATTGGCTCGGCGAGGCCGACCTGGCCCGTTTCCCCAAGCTGCGCGCGGTGGTGCGGATGGGCGTCGGCTACGACCGGATCGACCGGGCGGCCTGCGCCCGGCGCGGCGTGCTGGTATGCAACGTGCCCGATTACGGCACGACGGAAGTGGCCGACCACGCCATCGCCCTGGCCGTGGCGCTCGGGCGGGGCTTGATCCACCACCACGAGCGGCAGCGCAGCGCAGCGGCCGACTGGTCCGTGATCCCTGACCCGGCGATCCGCCGTTTCGGCAGCCAGGGCTTCGGCGTGCTGGGCCTGGGCCGGATCGGCACGGCCGTGGCGCTGCGGGCCAAGGCGCTGGGCTACCGGGTGGCGTTCTTTGATCCCAAGCTGCCGAACGGGGCCGAGCTGGCGCTGGGCCTCGGGCGCGCCGCGAGCCTGGACGCGTTGCTGGCGCACTCCAACGTGCTGTCCGTCCACGTGCCGCTGACCCGAGGCACGGCGAGAATGCTGGGCGCCGCCCAGTTCGCCGCCCTGCCCGCCGGCGCCGTGGTGGTGAACACGGCGCGCGGCCCGGTGATGGACTACGACGCGCTGCTGGCCGCCCTGCGCTCCGGCCACGTCGCCGCCGCCGGGTTGGACGTGATGCCGGTGGAACCGCCGGCGGACCCGGTGCACCCGCTGCTGCAAGCCTACCGCGACCGGGAGCCGGGGCTGGAAGGACGGCTGATCGTGACGCCGCACTCGGCCTACTGGTCGCCGGAAGCCGAGCGGGACATCCGGATCAAGTCGGCCGAGACAATGGCGGCGGCGCTGGGCAACCGGCCGCAGAACGTGATCCGGCCGGAGGACGAGTGAGGCGGGTGGACTGTGTTCCCTGCAAGCTTCCATCCAGCGACGTGGCAGCCACAACGTCGAGGTCGGAATAGGGCGGCGGGAAGCGGGCGCTGCATGGACGCTCCGTGTTGCGTCGGATGTTGATGCAAGCATCGACGTGGCGGATCTGGATGTGACTTCGGCGTGCCGCGACATCCACGAGCGCGCCCCGCTGGTCAGCCTTTCGCGCCCACGCCTGGTCTGGCCCGGCAAAGCGCCTTAGATAACAGCTCTAATTCGGCGCTGGAGAAAAAGCCATGACCCCATCCACCGGCCCCGCCCGCCTGCGCAGCCGCCGCTGGTTCGACGACCCGGCGGACCCCGGCATGACCGCGCTCTACCTCGAGCGCTACATGAACTACGGCATCACCCGCGAGGAGCTGCAAGGCGACAGGCCGATCATCGGCATCGCGCAGACCGGCAACGACCTCACCCCCTGCAACCGCCACCACATCGAGCTGGCCCGCCGCACCCGCGACGGCATCCGCGACGCAGGCGGCATCCCGATGGAGTTCCCAGTCCACCCGTTGCAGGAAACCGGCAAGCGCCCCACCGCCGCGCTGGACCGCAACCTCGCCTACTTAGGCCTGGTGGAGGTGCTGCACGGCTACCCGATTGACGGCGTGGTGCTGACCACCGGGTGCGACAAGACCACGCCCGCCTGCTTGATGGCGGCGGCCACGGTGAACATCCCCGCCATCGTGCTGTCCGGCGGGCCGATGCTGGACGGGTGGTGGAAGGGCCGGCTGTCCGGCTCCGGCACCATCGTCTGGGAGGCGCGCAAGCTGTTGGCGGAGGGCGAGATCGGCTACCGCGAATTCATGGACATGGTGGCCAGCTCGTCGCCCTCGACCGGCCACTGCAACACCATGGGCACCGCCACCAGCATGAACAGCCTGGCCGAGGCGCTCGGCATGTCGCTGCCCGGCTGCGCCGCCATCCCCGCCCCCTACCGCGAGCGCGCCTGGATGGCGTTTGAGACCGGGCGGCGCATCGTGGACATGGTGCATGAGAACCTGCGGCCATCCGACATCATGACCCGGGCCGCGTTCGAGAACGCCGTGGTCGCCGCCGCCGCGCTGGGCGCCAGCAGCAACTGCCCGATCCACATGGTCGCCATCGCCCGGCACATGGGGGTGGAGCACACGCTGGAGGATTGGCAGCGCCTGGGCGCCGCCATCCCGCTGCTGGTGGATTGCCAGCCGGCCGGGCGCTTCCTCGGCGAGGGTTTCCATCGTGCGGGTGGCGTGTCCGCGGTGATGAAGGAATTGCTCGACGCGGGCAAGCTAGACGGCCAGGTCCGCACCGTGACCGGCAAGACGCTGGCGGAGGACTTGGCGCCGGTGCAGGAGCCGGACCGCGAGGTGATCCGCGCCTACGAGACGCCACTGAAGCCGGCGGCCGGCTACGTGGTGTTGACCGGCAACCTGTTCGAGTCGGCGGTGATGAAGACCAGCGTCATCGACCCGGCGTTCCGCGCCCGCTTCCTGTCCGACCCAGCGCATCCCAACGTGTTCGAGGGCCGCGCCGTGGTGTTCGAGGGCCCGGAGGACTACCACGCCCGCATCGAGGACCCGGCGCTCGGCGTGGACGAGCACTCCCTGCTGGTGATCCGCAACTGCGGCCCGATCGGCTATCCCGGCGGCGCGGAGGTGGTGAACATGCAGCCGCCCGCCGCCCTGCTCAAGCGTGGCATCGACGCGCTGCCGACCATGGGGGATGGCCGCCAGTCTGGCACGTCCGGCAGCCCCTCCATCCTGAACGTCTCGCCCGAGGCGGCGGTGGGCGGCGGGTTGGCGCTGCTGCGCTCGGGCGACCCGGTGCGGATCGACCTCAACACCCGCCGGGTGGACCTGCTGGTGAGCGAAGCCGAGCTGGCCGCCCGCCGCGCCGCATGGGTGCCGCCCAAGCTGGAGAACAAGACGCCATGGGAGGAAATCTACCGTTCCATGGCGGGGCAGCAGAGCACGGGGGCGTGCCTGGAGCCGGCGACGCTCTACTTGGACATCCTGGAAACGCGGGGCGAGTCGCGGCATAATCACTGACAGGGCGTACGGCCCTCTGCTCCTCGCTCCGGCGCTGCGAGTTGCCTGACGGAGCGAAGGAAACTCATGGATCGACTCACCGGCAAGACCGCCTTCGTCACCGCCGCCGCCCAGGGCATCGGCCGCGCCACCGCGCTCGCGTTCGCGGCCGAAGGCGCCCAGGTCATCGCGACCGACCTGAACGAGGCCAAGCTTGCCGAGATGGCGAGTCCGCGCATCCGCACTTATCGGCTGGACGCGACGGACCCGGCGGGCATCGCCGCCGCGGCGCAGGCGGCCGGGCGGGTCGATGTGCTGTTCAACTGCGCCGGGTTCGTCCACCAGGGCAGCATCCTGGACGCCACGGAAGAGGAGTGGGACTTTGCGTTCACACTCAACGTGCGGTCCATGTTCCGCATCATCCGCGCCTTCCTGCCGGCCATGCTGGCCGAGGGCGGCGGATCGATCATCAACATCGCCTCCGCGGCGTCCTCCATCAAGGGCGCGCCCAACCGCTGCATCTACGGCACCACCAAGGCCGCGGTGATTGGACTCACCAAGTCGGTGGCGGCGGACACCGTGGCCTCCGGCGTGCGCTGCAACGCCATCTGCCCCGGCACCATCCAGACGCCCAGCCTGGACGACCGCATCGCCGCCAACGCCGCGGCGGCCGGCGGGATGGCGCAGGCGCGCACCGCCTTCGTCGCCCGCCAGGCGATGGGCCGGCTGGGTGCGCCCGAGGAGATCGCCGCCATGGCGGTTTACCTCGCCAGCGACGACAGCCGCTTCCTGACTGGCCAGGCGCTGGTGATCGACGGCGGCTGGACACTTTGACCGGGACGCCGTGCTCTCCCAGAGCTGACGGCAGGGTACCAGGTTGAACCAGCTTTGGCGGGATACGCTCCACCTGCGCTCGGATGTGCAGCTCGTGTTTGGCCTATTGATCGCCATCGCGGTCACGCTGCATGTGTTGCTGCGCAAGCAGGAGGTAGCGTCCGCCGTGGGCTGGATCGGGCTGGCCTGGTTCGCGCCGATCATCGGGGGCTTCACCTACTTCGTGTTTGGCATCAACCGGGTGCAGCGTCGGGCCAGGCGCCTGCGCCCGCAGGACTCGCGCCGCCCGCCTGCCACGGGTTCCAGGCCCGGCGAGGACCACCTCGACCTGCTCAAGCGCGGCGTGGGGCAAATCACCGCCAGGCCCTCGCTGCCGGGCAACGCAGTGCAGCTCTACAATGATGGCGACGAGGCTTATCCGCCCATGCTGGCCGCCATCAATGGGGCGCAGGGAAGCGTGGGGATGTCCTCCTACATCTTCCGCGACGATGCCTGGGGCGGCCGGTTCATCGCGGCGCTCGCGGAGGCGCAGTCGCGCGGGGTGGCGGTGCGGGTGCTCATCGACGGGATCGGTGGGGGATGGGTGAGATCGGCCGCGTATCACCACCTGCGTGGCAAAGGCGTTCCCGCCGCGCGGTTCCTGCACTCGCCGCTGCCCTGGCGCATGCCGTTCCTCAACTTGCGCTCCCACAAGAAAATTCTCGTGGTGGATGGCCGGGTGGGCTTCACCGGGGGCATGAACATCGCCGACGACAACGTCATGGCGATGCGGCCCAAGGACCCCGTACAAGACACGCATTTCCGCATCGAGGGGCCGGTCGTCGGCCAGCTGGTGGAGGCGTTCTCGCAGGACTGGTCGTTCGCGACGGACGAGGACCTGGATGGCGACGCTTGGTTCCCCGACGTGCCGCCGGACGGTCCGGCCCCGGCGCGGGCGATCGACTCTGGCCCGGACGAGGATTTGGAGAAGGTCGAGTTCGCCGTGTTGCAGGCCATCTCCTGCGCGCGGAGCAGCATCGGCGTGATGACGCCCTACCTGCTGCCCGACGACCGGCTGATGTCCGCCCTGGTGTTGGCGGCAATGCGCGGCGTGGCGGTGGACATCGTCATCCCCGAGAAAAGCGACCATCGATTCATCGACTGGGCCGCCCGCGCCAACACGGGCCGCCTGCTGAAGCACGGCGTGCGCGTCTGGCTCTGCCCGCCGCCGTTCCGCCATTCCAAGGCGATGGTGGTGGATGGCGAATGGTGCCTGATCGGCAGCAGCAACTGGGACATGCGCTCGTTCCGGCTCAACTTCGAGCTGTGCATGGAGCTGTATGACCGGACGCTGGCCAAGGAGCTGTCCACCTTGATGCAGGGCTGCCGCGGCAGGGCTATGACGGAGGCGCAGTTGGATCGCCGCTCAATGCCCGCCCGGCTGCGCGATGCGGCGGTGCGGCTGATGCTGCCCTATCTCTGACGACTCTGCCACATGCAGCCGCATGGTGATTGGCCGGTGGTCGGACACGCTGCGCGGCAGCGCCGCCGCGTCCGTGCAGGTCAAGCCGCGCACCACGCAACGATCGAGCCGCAGTGGCAGCACGTCGCTCATGCGGTGGGTGGGGCGGCGCGGGCCCACGTCCCGGAAACCCGGCAGCAGCACGGGGCCGACCAGGTTGTAGTCCCCCACGACAGCCGCATGATGCGGCAGCCAGGCGGCGATGCGGCGGAGTTGGCGGCGGTTGAGCAGTTGCCCATGAGACAGGTGGACGTTCGCCACGGTGAAAGGTCCCAAGTCGATCACCTGGGCCACGCGGTGCACCATGGAGCCGGACGGCAGCGGCAGCACCACGGGGCGGTTCGGCAGGACGCCGGGCATCCACACGGCGAGGCCATGAATACGGCCCGGCAAGGGCACCCGGGCGTAGCCGCCGCCGAACTGGACCGGCAGCTGGTCGATGTGGTGCGTCGCTTCCTGCATGAGCAGGATGTCAGGCTTCTCGCGCTCGATCAGCGCGATCACGTCAGCCAGGCCGGCACCGGTCAGCCGCAGGAGGTTCCAGCTGACCAGCTTCACGGTTGGACTCAGGAGCGGTGGTAGGCCCGGTGATGGTGGTGATGACGGTGGTGGTGGCTATACGACTGGGCCTGCGCCGCTCCCGCCGTGCCGACCGCGAACGCGATCAGGGCAGCAATCATCAGTGTTCGAAACATGGTGAACCTCTTTCTAAATACCGGTCATGATGACAGACAGGTCTGTGCGAGGCTGTAACACCAGTGCCGGCAGGAACATAGGCGTCGGCCGGGCCGGCAGGCTGTTTTATCCGGCGAAACAGTGATTTGGCGACCAGGGCGATTGCGGGACCGGTTTTTGGCTCAGCGCTGCCGGATGATGGCCCTCATCGCTTTCGCACGTCCGCCAAGGCGCTCCGGGCGGCGCCGAGCAGCAGGCCGCAATCGTTGTTCACGGTCACGAGCTTGAAGCCCATGCCGATGGCGCGCTTGGCGTAGGCCGCGGTGATGCAATGGACTCCGGCCGCAAGGCCGCGCTCCGCCGCCGCACGGACGACGCGCTCGTACACGGCCAGGATTTCCGGCTCCTCCCGGTCCAGGATGGGAGGCAGGCCCATGGAGAAGCCCAGGTCAGACGGTCCGATGTACACGGCATCGATGCCGGGCACATCCAGGATGGCGTCGAGGTTGGCGACCGCCATGGCCGTCTCGATCATCGGGATGCAGAGCACCTCGTCGTTGGCGGTCCGCTGGTAGCCGGTGGACGGCCCGTAGATGCTGGCACGGACGGGGCCGTTGGAGCGGGCGCCGGCAGGTGGATAGCGGCAGGCGGAGACGAACGCTTCCACTTCGGCGGGAGCGTTGGTCATCGGGCAGATCACGCCGTAGGCCCCGGCGTCCAATGCCTTGCCGATGATGCCGGGCTCGTTCCAGGGGACGCGCACCATGGGCAGCACGGGATGCGGCTGCATGGCCTGGAAGCACTGCACCATGGACATGTAGTCCTGCACGCCGTGCTGCAGGTCCACCGTCACGCTGTCCCATCCGGCCTGGGCCATGATCTCGGCGGAGAAGCCGCTAGGGATGGCGAGCCATCCATTCACGGCGGCGGCTCCGGTTCGCCAGAGCGCTTTGAGCTTGTTCGGCATGGCTGACCTCGCAGGTGACGGCACTAGACGCTTGCGGCCTCAGATCGGCTTCAGGCCCGCTTCGATCGCGGCACGCCTGGGTTCCAGGAAGGGCGGCAAGGCGAGCCGGGTGCCAAGCGAGTCGGCGGGTTCGTCGGCGGCAAAGCCGGGCCCCTCGGTCGCGATCTCATATAGGATGCCGCCGGGTTCGCGGGCGTAGAGGCTGCGGAAGTAGAACCGGTCCACCGGCCCGGTGAAGCGCACGCCCAGGCGGCGCAGCCGGTCCACCCAGGCGTCATACTCGCCATCGAGGATGCGGAAGGCCACGTGATGGACGCCGCCGGCGCCTTGATGCGCGGCGCTCAGCGCCGGTTCCACCCGCACGTGCAGCTCGGCCCCCGGCCCGCCTTCGCCCATGGCGAACACGACCGTCTCGCAGCCGTCCGCGGCGCGGAACGTGCGGGCCTGCGCCATGCCCATCACATCCGTCAGGAACGCCTCGGTGCCGGCGATCTCGCGCACGCTCATCGTCACCGGACCCAGGCCGCGGATTTGATGGCCAGGCGGCACCGGGCTGCCGGACCAGGGGCGCGCGTCGCCAGCGCCGCCATCGTCGATCAGCAGCAGGCGCTGGCCTTCCGGGTCTGCCAAGGCCAGGCCCTGGCGGCCGTCCTCGGCCACGGGCGTGCAGGCGATGCCGTGTTCCGCCAGGTGGGAGCTCCACCACGCCAGCGCCTGCGGCCCGGCCACGCGCAGGCCGGTGCGCACCACGCTGCCAGCGCCGCGCCTCTCAGGGGTGGTGGGCCAATCGAAGAAGGTGAGGTCCGTGCCCGGGCGGCCTTCCGCGTCGGCGTAGAACAGGTGGTAGGCTGAAGTGTCGTCCTGGTTCACCGTCTTCTTGACCAGGCGCATTCCCATCACGCCAGTGTAGAACGCGTGGTTGCCCCGCACGTCGGCCGAGATCGCGGTCAGGTGGTGGAGTCCGCGCAGCTGCATTGGTCAGGCTCCTCGGCATTTGGGGCACCCTCGCATGGCTGGGGAACGGGGCAAACCCGGCATCTCTACACCATCGCTTAACCGGCGGAGGCCAGGGTGCATCGTCAACAAGGCATTCCGCATGTCCGCGCTGCTCGCTGCCCCCCCGCCCCTGCTTCGCCCGAGCCAGAAAGACCGGTTCCTGGCGTTCGCCTTCGCCGCGGCGGACCTCCTGGTGGAGGTTGCCGAGGACGGCGTCATCGGCTTTGCGGCCGGCGCCTTCAAGGTGCGGTTCGGCCTGCCGCCAGAGCATTTCAGCGGGCAGCCGATCCATCGCCTGTTCAGCGGGGCGGACCGGCCGGCGCTGGACCTGGCCTTGTCCACCACCGCCGTGCGCGGGCGCCTGGCGCCGCTGGTGTTGCGGCTGTCCGATGCGGCAGGCACGCCCGTTGTGGTGTCCGGATTGGCCATGCCGTCCTCGCCGGGGCGGCTGTGCTTTACCATCGGACGGCTGCCAGCCCTGCCCGGCCCCGGGCTGGCGGCGACGCCGGTGGGCTCGTTCGGCCAGTTGGCAGAGGAGAGGCTGAACGCGGACGATGGCGGGTCAGTCGGGCTGCTCGAACTCGCGGGATGGTCCCAGGTGCGGGACAAGCTGCCGCTTGAGGCGCAGCGTCCCTTGCAGGCCGAGATCGTGGAGGTGCTGGCCCGACTCGGCGGCCCTGGCAGCGTTGCCGGGGAACTCTCATGCGGCCGCTTCGGTGTGCTGGCGGACGTTCCGCCGGATTTGGGCACGGTCGTCGCGGAGCTGGAGCACCTGCTCCGCAACCATCCGGCGACGGCGCAGACCAAGGTGCAGAGCGCCAGCATCGGCCTGGACCGCGAAGGCCTGACTGGGACGCAGGCCGCGCGGGCGCTGCGCTTCGCCCTGGCCCGCTTCGCCGATGGCGGCACAGACGCCACGGACGACGCCGGGTTCAACAGCGGCCTTGCCGAGTTCATCGCCGGCGCGCAGATGCGGGCGCGCACGGTGCGCAACATGCTGGGGGAAGGCCGCTTCCGCCTGGCGTTCCAGCCGGTGGTGGGGCTGGATGATGGCGCCATCCACCATTACGAGGCGCTGCTGCGCCCGATCTTCGCCCCTGGCAGCGAAATCCAGACCACGCAGGATTTCGTGACCTTCGCCGAGGCGGTCGGATTGTCGGAGGAGTTGGACTGGGCAGTGATGAAGCATGCGGCCGAGGCGCTCGCTGCTTCACCTGGCGCGTCCGTGGCCGTCAACGTTTCGGGGCTGTCGATGCAAAGCCCTACGTTCCGGAGCCGGGTGGTGGCGCTCGTCCGCACGATGAGGACGCCCAGCCGGCTGCTCGTCGAGTTGACGGAGACGGCCGACATCGTGGATGTGGCGAGCGCCTCCGGCATGATCGCGGAGCTGCGCACGTTGCGGGTGCCGGTGTGCATCGACGATTTCGGTGCCGGGTCGGCGGCCTTCCGCTACCTGCGGGAGTTCCGGGTCGATTACGTGAAGCTGGAAGGCGCCTATGTCCGCGGCGCGTTGCGCAACGCGCGGGAGCACGGCTTCCTGCTCTCGATGATCGAGCTGGCCAACTTCGTCGGTGCCAAGGTCATCGCAGAAACTATCGAGACAGAGGAGGAGGCCCAAATGATGCGGGATTTGGGCGTGGAGTTCGGCCAGGGATGGCTGTTCGGCCGGCCGGGGTTGCTGCCCGGCGTGCTCGGCTCCGCGAGCTGACGGATGGTGGGCGCGACAGGGATTGAACCTGTGACCCTTCGCGTGTGAAGCGAATGCTCTACCGCTGAGCTACGCGCCCGGTCCGTCGATGGCCAGGCCGGTGTCCTAACGGGGCAAGCCCATCCTGTCCAGCCGTGAAGCAAGGGCGCGACACGGCCATGTGAGTGCGCCACGGCATCCGCAGGGCCGCTGGTGCCGTATCTGTGGTGAACCAAAAAATTGATGTGGGTGCCCATGCGGCAGGACGGAACGCTCCGGCCGCCGACAGGGCGGGTTGTCTGGGTTGCCACGATGGCCGCCGGGCTCGCTCCAGCCCTCGTTCCCGCCAAGGCGCTGGCGCATGTGAAATGGTTCTGCTCGGTTGCCGATGTCACCCAGCCACCGGCTGCCTTGGGAGACGTTCTCACGCCGGTGTTCGGCCTTGTCGGCTACGGCTTCCTGCTGATGGTCTTTATGGGCTTCCTGCTGGACGGCAGCGTGGCCCGGCGCTGGCCCCGCATGGCTTCAAGCGGGACCTTGCACGCCAGCACGGAGGAGTGGCTGGCCGGCTCGCAAAGGGGGGCTACTTCCTGCTGCTCTGGGACAAGGGCGCCGTGGTGCTGTGGGAGCGGGGCGGCGCGATCCTGACGCCCGAGCTGCTGGCCAGTGTCGGTTGGATGAGTGCGTTGCAATTCATGATCGCCGCCTCGGTCGGCTGGCGACGCGGCTGCCTGTTCGCCGCTGCCGGAATACTCATTCTTTATGGCTACGGGATCACGCAATTCAGCGTGTTCCACATGACCGACTACGTCTTTTTCCCCGGGATCGCGGCGTATCTGGCGCTGACATGGACTGGCACGCCGGGTGCGCTCAGGTGGCGCGTGTCGCTGCTGTCGGGCGGCCTGGCATTCGGGCTGATGTGGACGGCGGTGGAGAAGTTTGTCTATCCGCTCTGGACGCTGGACGTCGTGGCCGAGCATCCCGACCTGGCGTTCGGCTTTCCATGGCCGTTCGTCGTCGTGGTAGCGGGTTTCGTGGAGTTCACGCTGGCCTTTTACCTCGTGACTGGCCTTTTACCTCGTGACAGGCCGCGGCCTAGTCCGCTTCGGGGCCGCCGCGTATGCCGCCATCTTCATCGCCGCCATCCCCGAGTTCGGTCATCTGGATGCGGTCGGGCATATTCCGATTATCGGCATCCTGGCCGTGGTTTGCTTGCGGGGCGGGTCTCCGCTGCAACGGCTGCTCAGGCTGTGGGGACACGGGACCACTGCCAATGCGGCGTTGGTTTCGGGATTGTATGTGGCGTCCTTGGCTGGGTTCTTCAGGTTGTATCATGGGCTGCAATGGATGGAATACGGTTAGCAGGCTGCTTCAGCTTCTAAAGGTTCACGCCGAAAGCGGTTCGGCGATGTCTTCCAGCGACTTGCCTTCGGCATCGATCCCCAACCAAAGCTCCATCCCAGCCCCCGCCAGCATGAGCAGCCCGGCCACGCCATACCCGGCCGACAACGCCCAGGCTGACCCGGCGGCGATCAGCTGCCCGAACAACCAGGGGGCCGCGGCGCCGCCGATCAGCGTGCCCAGGGCGAAGAACACGGCGATGGCCAAGGCGCGGGTTTCAAGCGGAAAGATCTCGCTGGACGTGAGGTAGGCCGACGACGCGGCGGCGGAGGCGAAGAAGAACACCACGACCCAGCACAACGTCTGCGTGGTCGCGGTCAGCAGGCCCAGTCCGAACAGCACGGCCACCGCCATCAGCAGCACGCCGGACAGAGCATAGGTGCCGGCGATCATTTTCTTGCGCCCGATCGTGTCGAAGAAGTGGCCCAGCACCATGGGGCCGATGAAGTTGCCGGCGCAGAGCGGCAGGATGTAGAGCCCGATGGAGGCGTCCGGCACGTGCTCGTAGTGCTGTAGCACCAGGCCGTAGGTGAAGAACACCGCGTTGAACAGGAAGGCTTGCCCGACCATCAGCGTCAGCGCGAGCATGGAGCGCCCCCGGTAGCGATGACCGACCATAGCGGCCAGGATCAACCCGAAGCCGAAGCTCTTGCGCGGATGGATGGTCAGGCTGCCCTCCGCCGGGGCCAGCTTGCCGCCGCTGCGGCTCACCCGCGTCTCGATCTCGGCCATGGTCTGCTGAGCTATCTCGGGCTTGCCATGGGTCACCAGCCAGCGCGGGCTCTCCGGCAGCTTATGGCGCAGGAACAACACGCCGGCCCCCAGCACGCCGCCGACGGCGAAGCCGAGCCGCCAGCCCCAGTCAAGCGGCACGATCGCACCCGAGAGCAGCGGGATGGAAGCCGCGGCGCCCACGGCGGCCCCAAGCCAGTAGCTGCCGTTCACCATGACGTCGATGCGCCCGCGCAACCGGGCCGGCATCAGCTCGTCGATGGCGGAGTTGATCGCGGCGTACTCGCCGCCGATGCCGAGGCCGGTGATGACGCGGAAGGCGGCGAAGCTCCAGAAATTCCATGAGCAGGCCGAGAGCAGCACCCCCGCGATGTAGGTGCCCAGCGTGAAGTAGAAGATGCGCTTGCGGCCGAGCCGGTCCGTCAGCCAACCGAAGCCCAGCGCACCCGCCACCGCACCGATGACGTAGAACGAGGCCAAGGTGCCCACGTTCTGCGCCGTCAGCCCGAGCGTGCGTTCATCTTGCAGGGCGGGACCGAGCGATCCCATGATGGTGACCTCAAGCCCGTCCAGAACCCATGTGATGCCGAGGGCAGCGACCACCAGGACGTGGAAATTGCTCCAGGGCAGCCGGTCCAGCCGGGCGGGGATGTCGGTTTGAAGGGCAGCGCTCACCCGTCGCCTTCCGGAATGATCGACACCTTGCCGTCGCGCTCGACGATGGCGTAGCGCACCTGGTCGAGCCGCATCAGGCCCTTCTGCCGCACTGCGGTCATCACGTCGCTCTCCAGCATGCGCAGGGCGCGCAGTCGGTCCTCCCGCCACTCGCCGCGCTCATAGACGATGACGGGAGTGCCATCGACTAGGCGGCCAAACCAGGGAGACCAGGTTTTCAGGGTGCTGACGGCCACGTGCATGAGCCCGATGGAGAACACGACGCTGAACGCGGCCACCATCGAGTGATCGTCCCCCAGCACGGCCGACATCAACGCGCCGCCGAACAGGAACAGCACCACGATGTCGAACGGCGCCAGCATGCTGGCCAGGCGACGACCGATCAGCCGGACGGCGAACAGCAGCACAAGGTAGGCAAAAGCCGCGCGAATTACGACACTCATGGCGACAAGGCTCGCGCGAACGCGCTCATGGCGCCACGAACTGGGTCCAGCGCAGCATCGCGTGGTCCTGCAACCGGGCTTCCAGCGTATTGTCGCCAAGGGAGTTTGGTTCGAGCACCAGCCGCAACTCGGCATCGTGGGCGCCCGATGGGATCGCGACCCGCATCACCAGGCCGTCTTGCACGACCTGCGTGCTCATGGGCTGCGGGATGACGGCTTTCAGCCCCATCGGCTCGACGACGTTGGCGCCGACAAACAGGTCGAGCGTCGGCGCGGCAGTGGGGTTATCGAGGTGGAACGTGATCTGGGTAGCGCTCTGGGAACGGGCAACCGGCTCGAAATCAACGGCCAATCCGGATTCGAGGCTTTTGGCGGTCCGATGGCTGTAAGCGCCATGGCCCAGCAGCCCACCAAGCGCCGCAGCCACGAACAGCACCATCACCACGCGGCCGGCGCGCTCCGCCCCGACCCACCGATGCTCGAAGCGCTCGTCGAAGCCGACTTCCAGTTCCTCGTTGACGGGATCGGCACCTCGCATGGGAGATGAACACGTCCGCGGCCCGCCGGTTCCGGGACAGCTAGCCTGGTTAGCCAACTCCCGCCAGCCACCGCTGCGCCCCGGCGCGAGACTGGTTGATGACCTGGTGCATGTCGAGATACTTGTACGTCCCGCAGCGCCCGATGAACTGGCACGCGCCGGTCCGCTCGGCCAGCTTCTTGTATCGCGTGTAGATGGCCTCATAGCGGCCGTCGCTGGTCTTCACCGGATAATACCGCTCGTAATTGTTGTCGGCGTAGTCACAGGGCTCCTCCAGCGTCACGGTCTTGCGGCCGCTCTCGGTCACGCGATGGCCCGGCAGCCGTACCCAGTCGGTCTCACGCGTGTACGGCCCGGCATCGGTGAAGTTGGTGACGGAGGCATGGCCGCTGCCGTAGCCATCCGGCTCGCTGCGGTGGTGGAAGCGGATGGACCGGTAGGGGAGTGGGCCGAACGCGTCGTCGAAGAACACGTCGATCGGCATGGAGTTGAAGCAGGCGTCGAACCCGCTCAGCATCTCGCGCTCGAAGCCCTGGCACAGCGTCACCTGGATGCGCTCATGGTCCAGCAGCCGCTCGAACAGCGCGGTATAGCCGTCCCGCACCAGGTATTGGTGGCGGTCGTTCGGGAAATAGCGGTCCTCGTCGTCGTCGCGCAGGGGGATGCGCTTGACCACGGCGGCATCCAGGTCCTCCAAGTCGAGCGCCCACATCTTTTTGGTGTATGGCCGGAAGAACAGGTCCGTCAGCACGGGGCCGATGCGGCTGCGCAGGTATTCCCCCGCGTTGCGCGGCGCGGCGATCGGCTCGCCCTGGCTGGCGAGGAACGCGGCCACCGCGTCGCTGTCCACCAGGCTGAGGCCGAACACGGCGTTGATCGTCTGGCGGTTGACCGGCAGCGGCACCCGGCGGCCGAGCGGCACCGTCGCCTCCACCTTGTGCTCGTAAGGCACCAGCTCGCCGAAGCGCCGCAGCCACGCGACCACGTCCTCGTTGTTGGTGTGGAACAGGTGAGGGCCGTAGCGGTGGACCCGCACGCCATCCGCGCTCACCTCGTCATAGGCGTTGCCCGCGATGTGGGGCCGCCGGTCGATCAGGCTGACGTGGTGGCCGGCTTCGGCCAGCTCTCGCGCGTAGCAGGCGCCGGCGAACCCTGCGCCGACCACCAGAACCCTCTGCTTCATCTGTCATCCTAATTGGCCCGGCGCTGGTAGCACGGCTGTCGCCGGTTGGGCCAGATCAGGCGGCGAGCGCACGGGCGAACACCGCCGGGTCCACGTTGCCGCCGCTGAGCACGATGCCGACGACCTGGCCGCGGGACTGCCACCGCCCCGATAGCAGCGCAGCCAGGGCCACAGCGCCACCGGGCTCGACCACCAGCTTGAGGTGGATGAAGGCGAATGCCATGGCGGCTAAAACATCGGAGTCCTGCACAGCGACTGCGCCAGCGAGGCGGGCTTGGTTTACCGGGAAGGTCAGCTCGCCCGGCATCGCCGTCAGCAGCGAGTCGCACAGCAACGACCCGCCGGGCGCGTTGGCCACTCGGCGGCCCGCGGCCAGGGAGCGGGCGGTGTCGTCCGAGTCCTCCGGCTCCACCGCGAACACCCTCGTGCCTGATGAGACAGCCGCCATCGCCAGGGCGCACCCGGCGACCAGCCCGCCGCCGCCGGTGCACACCAGCAGCGCGTCCATTGCCGCCGGGGCGTCCTGCGCCATCTCCAGCCCCAGCGTGCCCTGCCCGGCGATCACGTCGCGGTAGTCGTACGGCGGCACCAGCCGCGCGCCGGTGCGGACGGCGAACGCGGCGGACAGCGCTTCGCGGTTCTCCGTCCGCCGGTCGTAGCGGATGATCTCGGCTCCCCAGCGCCGGGTGCTCTCGACCTTGATGGCTGGCGCGTCAGCCGGCATGAACACGGTGGCACGCGCGCCCACCCCCGCCGCAGCGCAAGCGACCGCCTGGCCGTGGTTGCCGGAGGAGTGGGTGACCAGGCCCGCCGCCCGCTCCGATTCCGTGAGGCGCAGGACGGCGTTGACGGCGCCGCGCAGCTTGAACGAGCCAGTGCGCTGCAGCGGCTCCGCCTTGACCAGCACGGTGGCGCCGGCGCGCTCGTCCAGGTGCGCGTTGCGGAGCAGCGGGGTGCGGACGACATGGCCGGCGATGCGGGCCTGGGCGTCCTGCACGTCCTGCGGGGTCGGCAACTCCATCGGGCAGGCTCCTCAGCGGCTGGGAAGCTGCACCATGTCCCCGCGTGCCGTAACGCGGAAGAGGTCGTACTCTTCCGCCACCACGCCACTCCGGCTGCGGGCGATGGTTCCGGCCGGGGTGATGGACAGCCACGGCGCCGGGTCGGGCGGCCCAGCGCGGCGACGGCTGCGGACCAGCAGGCCGGTTTGCCCGGCGACCGGGGCGACTGGAAGGGCGAACAGGTCCCAGCGAGACTCCGTCCCGATGACGGGGCCGGCCAGGTCATGTGCAAGAATGGCGGCGGTGCCGTAGTTGTCCGCCGCGACGAAGGCGGCGTTTCGCGACCCGATTTGCTCGGCGAAGCCGGGCCAGCCGCCCATCCGCAGCATCGTCGGGTCCAGCCGGCGCGGCAGGGGAAAGGCGGCGGTGGCCTGGACATAGACGATGCCCGTGACAGCGAAGCCGAGCCAGGCCGCGGGCCGCCAGAACCGCGGGGCATAGGCGGCAGCAGCTATGCAGGCGGCGGGAAACAGCACGGCCGGCCAGTTCGCCTGCACCCGGTCGCCCAGCGCGTGCTGGAGGAACACCGCCACCCCCGGCAGCGTCAACGCGGCGAGCAGGGCGGGCGCGGCTCCCTGACGCCAGCGCCGCGCCGCCAACCACACGCCCGCGGCGCAGAGGACAGCCACGCCCGGCGTGCCAAGCGCCAGTTGTCCGCCCAGCAGCTCCACGACATGGCCCAGCGCGTCTGCCGGGCGCCAGTCGCCGGTGCGACCGCCCTGCTTGGCGAAGCTTGCCCAACCATGCATCGCATTCCACCAGACCACGGGGGCGAAGCACCCGGCGGCGAGCATCCCACCGGCCCAGGGCCACGGTGTCCGCAGCCAGCGCAGGCCCTCGGGCGACGCGGCCAGCCACGCGGCCAAGCCCAACCCGAGCAGCGCCGCGGTGTACTTGCTATCCAGCGCCGCGCCGGACAGCAGCCCAGCCGCCAGCCACCATGCGCCCTGCCCCGTCCGGATCAGCCGCGCCATGGCTGCCAGCGCCGCAGTCCAGAAAAACAGCAGCGGGGTGTCCGGCGTCATGGTGACGGCGCCCGCGCCGAGCAGCAGGGTGGCGTTCAGCAGGACTGCCGCCGGCAGGCCGAGGCGGCGGTCGGGGAACAGGTCCTCGGCCGCCCGCGCGAGCAGCACGGAGCCGCCCGCCGCGGCCAGCGGGGCGAGCAGGCGGATGCCGAGCGTGCCCTGCCCTGCCAAGGCCGTGCCCGTGCGAATCCACAGGGCCACCATGGGCGGATGGTCCAGGTAGCCCGGCGCGAGGGCGCGCGACCACACCCAGTAATAGGCCTCGTCCGCCGACAGCGGCGCCCAGCCCGCCACCAGCAGCCGCACGGCCGTGAGCAGCCCGAGCAGGATCAGCGCGCGCGCCACACCAGGGTCGCGCTGATGGCGTAGTTCCAGACGAGCCCGATCAGCGCCCCCGTGAGCCCGGCCGGCGTCCATCCGGCATGGTTCGAATACAGCAGGCGGGCGATGCCGATGTTGGCGTAGGCGCCGAGGCCGCACACGACCAGGAACAGCGACAGGCCCCGCCACAGCGCCGGGCCGCGCAGCCGGGAGTCACGGTATGTGATGGCGTTGTTGAGCTGAAAATTCGCGACCGCCGCCACGAGCGTAGCCACGGCCTGCGCCTCTCCGAACGACGCGCCGCCTTCCCGTGCCGCCGTCAGCACCAGCAGGTGCACCAGGACGCCCACGGCTCCCACTAAGGCGAACGAGACGAAGCGCAGCGGCAGCAGGCCACGGGTCGCCTTGTCCAGCAACAAGGCGGCGAATTGGATCAGCACCAGCACGTCCAGCTTGCTCCGGCCGGCGGCGCGAGGATGGAACTGGCACGGGATTTCCGTCACTCGCAGCGGCGACGGGGCGGACAGCACCAAATCCAGCAGGATCTTGAACCCTTGCGCAGTCAGGCGGGGCGCCAGCCGTTCGAACAGCGGGCGCGGCATGAGGAAGAAGCCGCTCATCGGGTCGTGCAGCCGCACCGGCAAGGCCTGCTCGGCCAGCCGGGTGCCGGCGGCCGAGAGGCGATGCCGCCAGGTGCCATCCAGCCCGGCCGAGTCGCCGCCGGGCAACCGGCGGCTGCCGACCGCGAGGTCCGCCCCGGCGCGCACGGCGGCCAGCAGGTCCGGCAGGCGGGTCTCGTCGTGCTGCAGGTCTCCGTCGATGACAGCGACATATGGGGCGGAGGAGGACAGCGCCCCCTCCATCACGGCCGATGACAGGCCGCGGCGTCCGATGCGGCGGATGCAGCGCACGCGCGGGTCTGCCGCAGCGACGGCGCGGATTTCGGCGGCGGTGCCATCGGGGCTGTCATCGTCCACGAAGACAGCTTCCCAGGCCGTGCCGTGCAGGGCGGCATCCAGCCGGGCCACGAGCGGGCGGACGTTGGCCCGCTCGTTGTAGCAGGGCACGATGACGGACAGCTCAGGCGGCATGACCCCGTCAGTCGGCCGCACGCGCAGCTCCGTCAAGCTCGTGATCTGTTGGACGGCCGCATCCCGGCTCGTCTGCTGCGCAGCAGGGGCAGAACGGGGCAACCGTGAGCCAGTGGCATGTGCATGGCTGCCCCGGCCCGGCTGCCATGCCGGATTGGACGCGCCAGGTTGCCGGTCGCTAAGGTCAGGGACACGGACGGAGCGGGCCAGTGGATTCCATCGACAAAGTCGCCACGCCGCCCGGCTCGGCCCCGAGGGAAGTCGAGTTGGTCCCCTCGTCGTCCCGCTACCTCCAGCAGCTTCAGTGGAGTGCCGAGGCGATTCACCGGGCCGAGCAGCTGGTCTATGCCGCGATCGGGCTGATGCTGGTGCTGGCGCTGATGGTGGCGCTTGCCGGGTCAGCCAAGCTGCTGTGGGACGGGGTGCAGGACTGGACCGGCACGGACGTGATCTTCCGCATCATCGACCGGCTGCTGTTCGTGCTCATGCTGGTCGAAATCTTGCACACCGTCCACGCCTCCATCCGCACCGGCGCGCTGCGGTGCGAGCCGTTCCTGATCGTGGCGCTGATCGCCTGCATCCGCCGCATCCTGGTGATCACGCTGGAAACCTCGCAGATCACCAAGTCGGAGCATTGGGAGGCCAGCAACCTGCCGTTGTTCAACGCCTCCATGGTCGAGCTTGGCGTGCTGGGGATGCTGATCGTCGTGCTCGTGGGATCGATCTGGCTGACCCGCACGTCAAGGAACGTTGAGTGAGCGTCGGAGCCGCCATGCCGCAGGCCATGCACATGACCGACCTGGCCAATGCCGCGAAGGACACGCAGCCGGGCGACCCCAGTGCGTATTTCGCCAAGCGCTGGGACAAGCTCGGCTTCGTGCCCAACATGCTGCACGGGGCTGTGAGTCCAAAGAGGATGTGAAATTTCACAAGCCCGTTCCTGGCCGAACCGGGTGCATCTGAATGTTGGCGCGTCCTATTCATCCGGCGCTTGCAGGGTGTGCAGAGCCGCTTGCACGGCGGGATCCCGGCTCGGATCGTAGGGCGCGTACGTCTCTTTGGCTTCTGCCAGCGCAACATCTGGAATAAGTCCGCCGGCCCCGAGCGGCTGGCCGGATGCGAGGATGATGCGTCCGGTGCTGAACCGTATCATTCCTAACTCGCCAAGACTGACTACTGTCGCAACCAAACCACTGCCAGCCGTGCGGCTTCCCATAATGATTGCATGCCGCCCTTGCCGTAGAGCCGCAACAATCATCTCACTACCGGACGCTGTGTTGCCATTCACGAGCACAACGGTCGGCGTTCCCGGCGTGACATCGGAAACCTGGGTGGTTACGAACCGCTCTAGTAATTCCGGCGTTCGCCCTTCCACGGTGGCAACTGGAGTGCCCAGCGGGAGCAGCCTTGCGCAGACGGACACTGCCTCGTCTAGTCTGCCCCCGATGTTGTTACGCAAATCCACTATCAATCCGTGCAGGACGCCGGCCGGCAGCTGCGCCGCAATTACCTGATGCAGCAGCTTTGCAGTTCCAGGTACGATATGGCCGAGGCGCACATAGGCCACATTGTTCAGCCGTGTAAGCTCGACGGACTGCTGCGAAACAAAATTTCGTTCGACAACGAAGGGGACCAGAACCGCTGAGGCCTCTCGCCTGACCGTAAGCCGCACGTGCGAGCCGACAGGCCCGCGCAATTGGTCAATCACCGGTTCCCAGGGCCGCCCTACTACAGGCTGGCCGTCGATCGCGACCAGGACATCTCCGGGCAGCATGCCCGAACGCGATGCAGGTGTCCTTGGCAACACCCTAACAATTCGCATGCCCTCACCATTACGGGTAGTCATGAGTTCCAGGCCAACATCTCCAGATGCGACCGGCCCAGCAATCGGCGAGTGGAACGCAGTTGCCGTATCCAACCCATCAAGCATGCCGGCCAGCGCTGCCCGCACGAGAGCAGCACGCGATGGCGCTTGCGGGTCATCCAGCAACGCGTCCACGGTGTCCGCGAACAGGTTGAGATAAGGCGCGTTAGCCTCTTCGTGGATGGCTTGGCCACGCGTGAGAGCATTGCTGAGGATCGCCTGCGGACCCGGCCGCATGAGGGCCGGGTTGGATTTCAGCCCATTTAACACTCTGCCAAACAGGACGGACGGCTCAATCGGTTCGATGTAGCCGGCCCGCATATCCTGGAAAGCCCTGCCGAAGCCGTCGAAAGCCGGTTGGACGAAAGCGCGATTGGTGTAGCCGGACGGTCCTCCACAGCCGGCCAGCAAGAGCGTGGCGCCCAGGCCAAGCAAGATATGGAACAGGCGACTCACCGTGGGGGACTCCCGGGCAGCGGCAGCTCAGTCATGCCAGCCGCCCGGGCAAATCCATGTACAAACAGGCAGGCGCGCCTGCTACAGGCCCATGACGGTCCTCAAGGCTGCGTTGCCGTGAAGCTGTCCCGCGCCGAGATCGCGTCCCACCAGCCACGCACGCCGGGCAGGCCCAGGAACTCGTCCTGGTGCGGCGTCATCGTGACGTAGGCCATGATGGGCGCCAGGTACAGGTCGGCGATGCTGCACGCCTCGCCCGCCAGCCAGGGGGACTGGGCCTTCAGCTTCATGATCTCGGTGATCACCTTGCGGCCGTCACGCAGGCCGGCGTGGTGCATCTCCGCGTTCTTGCCGCCCACGAAGTCCGGAAACAGGTGATAGGCGACGATGCCGGCGAGGATCGGCATGTAGCCGTAGCTGTCGATGATGCTGACCACCATGTCCATCCGCGCCACGTCCTTGGGGTCCTGCGGCACCAGGGACGCGCCGGGCAGCACCGTGTTGAGATAGCGGGTGATGGCGGGCGTTTCGAGAACGCGGAAGCCGTCCACGTCCACCACGGGGACCTTGCCGAACGGGTGGCGCTGCATGTGCTCCTCGCTCTTGGGCTCGCCCTTGAGCACATCGACCGGCACCTGCTGGTAGTCCGTCGCTCCCTTCTCGGCGAGCAGCATTCGCACCGTGCGGACGTAGGTCGAGCCGCTGAAGCCCCAAAGCGTGATCTCGGTCATTTCGTGTCCCATCGTTTGTGTCGTGCGCTTTGGCTATGTGCGACCGCGGCGCAGACCTCGTCAACAAAGTCAGACCGACACGGAAGTCAGATCGGCACGCCCGCGATGTTGCGGCTGGTACGGATGGTTTGCAGCGTCTGCACCCGCGCCACCGACTCCGCCCCGGTCAGCGCCTGCGTAAGGCGGTTCTCGTGCGCCGTGTCGCGGGCCAGCAGCCGCAGCAGGAAATCGCCGCCGCCGCGGATCATGTGGCAGGCCCGCACCTCCGGCCAGGCGGCCACCATGCGCTCGAACCCGGCCAGCACGGCCTCCTTCTGGCTTTCCAGGCCGACGATGGCGAAGAACTCGACTGGCCAGCCCAGCTTCGCCGGGTCGGTGTCCGCGTGGTAGCCGCGGATGATGCCCGTCTCCTCCAGCCGCCGCACCCGGCGCAGGCAGGGCGGGGCGGAGATGTCCGCGCGCCGGGCCAGCTCCACGTTGGTCATGCGGCCGTCCTCTTGCAGCTCGGCGAGGATGCGGCGGTCGATGCCGTCCAGTTCGGGCATGTCGGCGGGGGCGTGCTTCATGCGTCCTGCATGGCCTGTCTTCACTGTTAAGCGCGCCACGGCGCAACAATATTGCAGCCGCCCCTACCGGCAAGGGACAGCTTGCACAAGGCCAGCTTGCACAAGGGTGGGGCCGGGCAGATATCCCGGCGTACCCACCTCACGGCGCGGAGCACCCCCATGCCACAGACGATTCACAGCCGCGTCCTGATCCTGGGGGGCGGCCCGGCCGGCTACACCGCGGCGATCTACGCCGCGCGGGCCAGCTTGTCTCCTTTGCTGGTGCAGGGAATGCAGCCCGGCGGCCAGCTCACCATCACCACGGAGGTGGAGAACTACCCGGGCTTCGCCGAGGCCGTGCAAGGCCCGTGGCTGATGGAGCAGATGGCGGCGCAGGCGGCGCATGTCGGCACCCACATGGTGGACGACGTAATCACGGCGCTTGACCTGTCCAGCCACCCGTTCCGCGCCACCGGCGACGGCGGGGATACCTACACCGCCGACACGCTGGTTCTGGCGACCGGCGCGCAGGCCCGCTGGCTCGGCCTGCCCTCGGAAAAGGCGTTCGGCGGTGCCGGCGTGTCCGCCTGCGCCACCTGCGACGGCTTCTTCTTCCGCGGCAAGGACGTGGCGGTGGTCGGCGGCGGCAACACGGCGGTGGAGGAGGCGCTCTACCTCACCCACCACGCCCGCACCGTGACGGTGATCCATCGCCGGGCCAGCTTTCGGGCCGAGCGCATCCTGCAGGACCGGCTGTTCGCCAACCCGAAGGTGCGGGTGGTGTGGGACAGCGCGGTGGAGGAGATCCTGGGCACGACCTCCCCCAAGGCGGTGACCGGCGTGCGGGTGCGGGACCGTGCGGGCGCTGTCACGGACATCCCCGTGGACGGCGTGTTCATCGCCATCGGGCATGACCCGGCGACCGCCCTGGTGCGCGGCCAGCTGGAGTTGGACGAGGCTGGCTATGTCCGCATTGCCCCCTGGTCCACCGCCACCAACGTCCCTGGCGTGTTCGCCGCCGGGGACGTGGCGGACCCACGCTACCGCCAGGCGGTGACCGCGGCCGGCATGGGCTGTATGGCCGCGCTGGAGGCCGAGAAGTTCCTGGCCGAGCACTCCCCGGTGCCCGCCCTGCGCGCGCGGGAGGCACGCACGGATCAGATGATCGGCGCCTGGGACTGATTTAGCCCGGATTCGCGCGAGACATGCGGGCGGAGGCTGTTACTCTGCGCCGCATGGCAACGATTCCCGGAAGAGGGCCGACGATGGATTGGGACAAGCTGCGGGTGTTCCATGCCGTGGCGGAGGCCGGCAGCTTCACCCACGCCGGGGACGCGCTGAACCTCAGCCAGTCCGCCGTGAGCCGGCAGATCTCGGCGCTGGAGGAGAACCTGCAAGTTGCCTTGTTTCACCGCCATGCCCGCGGCCTGATCCTGACGGAGCAGGGCGAGAGCCTGAACCGCACGGTGCGCGACGTGTTCGCCAAGCTGGCAATGACGGAGGCGCTGCTGACGGAGAGCAAGGAGAAGCCGACCGGCCGGCTGAAGGTGACGACCACCGTGGGATTCGGCTCGCACTGGCTGTCCTCCCGGGTGGGCGGCTTCCTGGCCGCCTACCCGGAGGTGACCATGACGCTGCTGCTCGACGACTCCGACCTGGACCTGGCGATGCGGGAAGCGGACGTAGCGATCCGCATGCACGCGCCGAAGCAGCCGGACCTGGTGCAGCGCCACCTGATGACGATCCGGTGGACCATCGTGGCCTCGAAGCCCTACCTGGCCCAGCACGGCACGCCGAGCCGCCCAGAGGAGTTGGATGACCACGCGCTGATCCTGTTCGGCGACTACCGCCCGCCGGTGGCCGACATCAACTGGCTCGCGCACGCCGGGCGGCGCACCGGCCAGCCACGCCGGGCAGTGCTGGAGGTGAACTCGCTGCAAGCCATGGCGACGGCGGTGCGCGCCGGAGTCGGGATTGCAGCGCTGCCCACCTGGATGAGCGACGAGGCCGCGGGGCTGCAAAGCATCCTGCCGGACCTCAAGCCGCCGAAGATGGACGTGTACTTCGTCTATCCGGAGGAGCTGAGGAACTCGAAGCGGGTCGCCGTCTTCCGGGATTTCCTGCTGGCCGAGATACAGGGGCTGCAATGAAGGGCTGGACCGTCGAGGCGATCACTGCCGAAGGTGCGATGCGGCTGGCAGACCTGCCGGACCCGGTCGCAGGCCCAGGCCAGTACGTCGTGGCGGTGGAAGCGGCCGGGCTGAACTTCCTCGACTCGCTGATGCTGCGTGGCCAGTACCAGGTAAGGCCCGCCCTGCCCTTCACCCCTGGCGTCGAGGCGGTCGGCCGGGTGGTGGCCCGGGGCGAGGGTGCCCCGCTGCCGTTAGGCACCCGCGTCGCCGCCAGCGGCCAGGGCGCCTACGCCGAGCGCATGGTGGCGAACAAGGCGAGCGCCATTCCGGAGGACATCCCCGCCGCCGAAGCCGTGTCGCTGTTCGGCGTGGTTTACTGCACGGCCTGGCACGCGCTGCATAACCGGGCCGCGTTGCAGCCGGGCGAAACCGTGCTGGTCCATGCGGCCGCCGGCGGCGTCGGCTCCGCCACCGTGCAACTGGCCGCGGCGCACGGCTGCCCCGTGCTGGCGACCGCGGGCGGCCCGGACAAGGTGGCGGTAGCGCGGGAGATAGGTGCCGAACTGGCCATCGACTACGGCGTGGAGGACTGGGTGGAGGCCGTGCGGGGCCACACCAAAGGCCGGGGCGCCGACGTGATCTTCGACCCGGTCGGTGGCGACGTGGGCGAGCGCAGCCTGCGCTGCCTGGCCTGGCACGGACGCTACCTGGTGATCGGCTTCGCCGCCGGGCCGATCCCCGCACTGGCCGCCAACCGGCTGCTGCTCAAGGAGTCGTCGGCCATGGGCGTGTTCTGGGGGGCGGCGGATACGGCCGACCCGGGCTTACGTGGCCGCGCCCATGCCGCCCTGCTGGCGCTATACCGCGAGGGCAAGGTGCGGCCCCTGGTGCCCAAGCGTTTTTCGCTGGCGGAGGGGCAGGCCGCGCTGGCGTCCCTGGCCGGGCGGGGCAGCGTGGGCAAGGTGGTTCTGGAGGTGGGCTAGGCCGACGCCATCAAGCATTCAGCCACTATGTCTCCGAGGGCAAGCGAGGCGGTCAATCCGGGACTTTCGATCCCGAACAGGTTGACCAAACCCGGCACGCCGTGTTCCGCCGGGCCGAGCACGGCGAAATCGGCCGCCGGCTCCCGCGGCCCGCTAATCTTCGGCCGGATGCCCGCGTAGCCCGGCATCAAGGCGTCGTCCGGCAAGCCGGGCCAGTAGCGGCGGATCGCTGCGTAGAACCCGGCGGCGCGGCCGGGCTGCACGTCGTAGTCCTCGCGCTCCACCCACTCCACGTCCGGGCCGAAGCGCGCCTGGCCGCCGAGGTCGAGCGTGAGATGCACGCCCAAGCCGCCAGGCTCGGGCACCGGATACACCAGCCGGGTGAACGGCGCGCGGCCTTGCAGGCCGTAATAGCTGCCTTTGCACAGGTAGGCGCGCGGGATGGTCTGGCTCGGGATGCCGGCGATGCGGCGCGCCACGTCCGGCGCGTGCAGTCCGACCGCGTTCACCAGGATGCCGCATTCCAGCTGCATCGGGTGCTCGCCGCCCACGTCCAGGCGGATGCCGTCCTCGGACACGGCGCCGCCGACCACCGGCGCGTGCAGGGCGAGTGTGCCGCCCGCATCCTCCAGCTCGCCCTGGTAGGCCAGCATCAGCGCATGGCTGTCCACGATGCCCGTCTCCGGCGAGTGCAGGGCAGCCGCGACCCGCAAGGCCGGTTCCAGGGCGCGCGCCTCGTCGCCGGACAGCCACCGCAGCTCCACGCCATTGGCCGCCGCCTGCGTCGCGATGGCTTCGAGCCGCACCGCTTCCGTTGGATCACTGGCGACGATCAGCTTGCCCAGCTTGCGGAACGGCACGCCGTGCGCCGTGCAATACTCATACAGCGCCGCTCTCCCGGCCACGCAGAGCCGGGCCTTGAGGCTGCCGGTGGGATAGTAGATACCGGCATGCACCACTTCGCTGTTGCGCGAGGAGGTGACGGTGCCGATGCCGCCCGCCGCCTCCAGCACCAGCACCTCGCGGCCCGCCATCGCCAGCGCCCGCGCCACCGCGAGGCCGACTACGCCAGCACCCAGGACGACTGCCTCGACACGTTCGATCATGCCCCTAATATCCGACATCTCCCCACTTCATGCCACAGTGGTTGGCGCCGGTCCCGCCGGGTTGATGGCTGCGGAGCGGCTGGCGCTGGGCGGCGTCCGCGTCAGCGTGTTCGATCGGATGCCCTCGCCAGGGCGCAAGCTGCTGATGGCGGGCGTGGGCGGCCTCAACCTGACGCATGACGAGCCGCTGGACGCGCTGCTGGACCGCTACGGCGCGGCGCGGGAGATGCTGGCCCCCGCCATCCGCGCCTTCCCGCCCGCCGCCCTGCGCGCCTGGTGCGAGGAGTTGGGCCAGCCGACCTTCGCCGGCAGCACCGGCCGGGTGTTCCCGCGCGTCATGAAGGCGTCCCCGCTGCTGCGCGCTTGGCTGGCGCGGCTCGGCTCGCTCGGCGTTCAGCTCCGCCTGCGCCATCGCTGGCTGGGGTGGGACGCGGACGGGGTGCCCCTGTTCGACCCGGCCGCCTGCGTCCCGCCCGGCCCGGTGGTGCTGGCGCTCGGCGGCGCGTCCTGGCCGCGGCTCGGCTCGGATGGGGCGTGGGCAGCCGCGCTGCCGCCCGGGCTTCTCGCGCCGTTCCAGCCGGCCAATTGCGGCTTTGTGGCCGGTTGGAGCCCGCACATGGCCCGGCACGCGGGCACCCCGCTCAAGCGCATCGCCGTCAGCTTCGGCGGCCGACGGGTGCCAGGCGAGGCCACGCTGACGGCGGCCGGCGTGGAAGGCGGCCCGTTCTACGTCCTGGGCGCTGCCCTGCGGGATGCCATCGCGGCCGATGGGCACGCCACGGCCACGCTGGACCTGCGGCCGGACCTGGACATGGCGGACCTTGGCCGACGGCTGACCGCGCCCCGCCGGGCGCAATCGCTGTCCACCTTCCTACGCAAGGCCGGAGGGATGCCGCCGGTGTCCGTCGCGCTGCTGCGGGAGTGCGCGGGGCAGCCGGAGAACCTGGCGTCCGCGATCAAGGCGCTGCCGTTGCGCCTGACGGGCACGACGGGGCTGGACCGGGCCATCTCCACCGCGGGCGGGCTGCGGCTGGGCGTGCTGGACGGCTGGCAGTTGCGGGCCTGCTTACCAGGTAGGGGGGTGTTCGCTGCGGGCGAGATGCTGGACTGGGAAGCGCCCACCGGCGGCTACCTGCTGCAAGCGGCGTTCAGCACCGGGTTCGCAGCGGGGGAGGCGGTGCTGGCCGCCCTCAGGCGTCCAGGCTGACCACCACCCGCGTCCCCGTGCCGTCGCTGTCGATCTTGACGATCGCTCGCACCGTCCGCGCCATCGCCTTGACGATGGTGGAGCCGAGGCCGCTGCCCTTGGGCGCGGCTCCCTCGCTGTAGCCGACGCCGTCATCCTCCACCACAAGCTGGATGGCGTCTGCCTGGCGGCCGAAGCCGACCCGGATGTCGCCGCCGCGGCCGGGGTAGGCGTATTTGAGCGCGTTGGTCACCAGCTCGTTCACGATCAGGCCCAGCGACACGGCGCGATCGGTTTCCACCCGGATCGGCTCGGCCGCCAGGGTGATGCGGCCTTGGCGCTCCTCCGTCGCGACCGCGCGGCGCAACTCGTCGATCAGCCCCTCAAGGTATTGGTCCATCGCCACGAACTCGACGTCGTTGCTGGTGTAAAGCCGGCGGTGCACCAGGCTGACCGCCTCCACCCGCTCCCGCGCCCGTTGCAGCGCCTCCCGCGCGTCCCGGTCGGCGATCTTGCGGCCTTGCAGGTCGATCAAGGAGGCGATCAGCTGCAGGCTGTTGGCGACCCGGTGGTTGACCTCCTGCAACAGAAGCGCCTGCTGGGCAGCCAGCTGCTCCAGACGGTCGCGGCTTTCCTTCAATTCCCGCAACGCCGTCTCCCGCTCCCGCCGCAGCTGCAATTGCAGCTGGGACTGGCGGATGGAGGTGCACAGAAACTCCATGAAGGTGCCCTGGGTGTCCTTGAGCACGTAGTCGAACGCGCCCTCCTTCAGGGCGGAGACGGCGATGCGCGGCTCCTCGGCCGCGGTGACGAAGATGATGGGCGCCGGGTCCGGCAGGGCGCGCAGGTCGGCCAGCAGCTCCAGCCCGTCGCGCCCCGGCATGTAGTGGTCAAGCGCGATGGCGTCGAACCGCCCTGCCCGCGCGGCCGCGAGCCCGGCTTCCGCGTCATGCGCCACCTCGACGGCGAACCCCTCGCGTTGCAGGTAGCGGCCCACCAACCGGCAGATGCCAAGGTCGTCGTCGATATAAAGCACGCGGACGGCAGCCAAAGTTGCGTTCACGGCTCCCCTGGCACCTGCATCACCGCCAGGAACAGGCCAAGCTGCCGGATGGCGTTGGCGAAGCTCTCGTACCCGAGCGGCTTGGTGATGTACACGTTGCAGCCGAGGTCGTAGCAGCGCTGTATCTCGACGCTGTCGTCCGTGGTGGTGAGCACGATCACTGGGGCGCGCCGCAGCAGGTCGTCCGCCTTGATGCGGGCGAGAATATCGATGCCGCTCATGTCCGGCAGGTTCAGGTCCAGCAGCACCAGCATGGGCAGCTGAACCCGGCGCTGCCCGGCTGGGTCCATGCCGAACAGGTGGGCGAGCGCGGAGGTCCCGTCGGCGAGCGGCACGATAGTGTTGTTCACGCCAGCGCGGCGGACGTTCTTCTCGATCAGCCGGGCATGGCCCGGATCGTCCTCAATCAGCAGGATGGTGACGGGGTTCGCAATCATGCCGCCGTCCTCATGCCGGCGGCCACCAATGGCAGTCGGATGGTGAAAGTCGTGCCCACGCCCAGCGTCGATTGGCAGTCGATCGTGCCGCCGAGCCGGCGCAGCAGGGCCCGCACATGCGCCAGGCCGATGCCCTCACCTGGCACCGCCTGATCCCCGGCGCGGCGGAACAGCTCGAACACGCGCTCGAAATCCCTGGGCGCGATGCCGCGCCCGTTGTCGCTGATCTCGAACCGGGCTACCCCAGCCTCCTGGCGGCCCTCGATCCGGATCAGGCCGGGGCGGCCGGGCTGAAGGTACTTCAGCGCATTGTCGATCACGTTGCCGAACACCTGCTCCACGGCCAGCCGGTCCCCCACCAGGTTGGGCACCGCACCCACCACCACCTCCGCCCCCTGGCTCGACGCCTGGTGCGCCATGCTGTCGGCCATGTTGGCGAACACCGCCGCCATGTCCAGCCATTCCGCCGCCAGCACCCGGCGGCCCTCGCGGGACAGTTGCAGGATGGCGCTGATCAGCCGGTCCATCTTGACCGTAGAGGACTTAATGAAGCGCAACGCTTCCGGAATGTCCGCCGACGCGGCTTCCTGCACGGCGGCAGGGGCATCGGCCGCGGCGGCATAGGCGGCCAGCGTGGCCGCTGCCTGCTCCAGCTCGCCGGTGAACCCCATGACGTTGACCAGGGGCGCCCGCAAATCATGGGAGACGATGTAGGCGAATCGCTGGATTTCCTCGTTCGCCGCCGTCAGGTCCGCGGTGCGGGCGCGGACCGTCCCGTCCAGCCGCTCGTTGCTGTGCTCCAGCGTGTCATACGCCTGCGAGGCCAGGCGCTGGGCTTCCCGCAGCGTCTCCAGGGTGCGCCGGACGCCGTTGGCGACCAGCCCGGCCAGCCCGGCTACCAGGGCCAGCCCGGCGATGTCGATCCCGACCAGGCGCTGGCCGCCCCGGTTCACCGCGGCCACCCGCTTCGCCAGCATGGCTTCCAGCTCCGCTTCCAGACTCATCGCCAGCGTGCGGATGGCGCGCATCTCGGCCAAGCCACTATTGTCCCGCACCACGGCGAGCGCGGCATCCAGCTGGCCGGCCTTCGCCAACTCCACCGTGCGCTGCATCTCGGCTATTTTAGTCCCGACTATCTGGCGTATTTGGATCACGCGTTCGTCGGATGGGCGGGCGGTGGTCAACCGTGCCAGCAGGTCCGGCAAGGCCGCCTCCGACCGCAGCATCGGGGTGAGATAGGCGGGGTCAAGCGTCAGCAGGAAGCCGCGCTGGCCGGCTTCTGCTTCCCGCACGGCGAGCAGGATGCTCTCGGTGGTGGCAAGCTGCTTGCGGAGCACCTGGCCCCGGCTGAGGCTCTGCTGGTCAATGTCCGCCTGCCACACGGACGCCGCCGCAATGCAGAACAGCAGGACGATGCCGACAGCCAAAGCCGCCAGGGCAGCCCGACGCGACGTGCCCAACCTTTGAGAGGTTGACGGGCGTCGCATCAGCCGCGGCAAGGTCAGGCCTGGTACCATGGCCTGCTTATCGCGTTCTGCTGCGCCCGCGTCAGCCATCGTCTCCACCGAACTCTCCCGGCCAGGGTTTCACGAACGTGTTATCTCTAGTGAGGACATGATATTCTGACAATGAACTGGGCCCAGTGAGCCTATGGCTGGCCTTTGCCTTAGGCTAGGGTCCGTCACAGCCGGGTGACATACGAGGATCAAGCGATGGACCAGCCAGTTTCGACCCATGCGTCCAACTTGCCGCAGGGCGACATCGACGAGATCGCCATCAACACGATCCGCACGCTGTCGATGGACGCGGTTCAGAAGGCCAAGTCCGGCCATCCCGGCACGCCGATGGGCATGGCGCCGGTCGGCTACACCCTGTGGCAGCACGCCCTGAGCTATGACCCGGCGGACCCGCACTGGCCCAACCGGGACCGCTTCGTGCTCTCCGTCGGCCATGCCTCCATGCTGCTGTACTCGCTGCTGCATCTGGCGCAGGTTGCCTCCGACCCCGAGCACAAGGACAAAGGGCCTTACGCGGTCACGCTGGACGACATCAAGCAGTTCCGCCAACTTTCCAGCGTGACGCCGGGTCACCCGGAGTACCGGTTCACCGCGGGCGTCGAAACCACGACGGGTCCATTGGCGCAGGGCGTGTCCAACAGCGTCGGTATGGCGATGGCGCAGCGCTACATGGCGCAGCGTTACAACAAGCCCGGTTTCGCGCTGTTCGACTACCATGTGTACGCGCTGTGCGGCGATGGCTGCATGATGGAAGGCGTGTCGAACGAGGCCGCCTCGATCGCCGGGCACCTCAAGCTCGGCAACCTGACCTGGATCTACGACAGCAACTACATCACCATCGAGGGCGCCACCAGCCTCGCGTTCAGCGACGACGTGGGGGCGCGGCTGGGGGCGATGGGTTGGAACGTCATCCACCTGCCAGACGCCAACGACACGGCGGCGGTGGCGGCCGCGCTGGACCAGGCCAAGGCGCACACCGCCGGCCCGACCATGATAGTGGTGCACAGCATCATCGGCTTCGGCGCGCCCAAAAAGGCCGGCACCAAAGCGGCGCATGGCGAGCCGCTGGGCGACGAGGAAATCCGCGGCGCCAAGCGCAGCTATGGCTGGCCGGAAGACTCGCAGTTCCTGGTGCCGGACGGCGTGCACCAGCGTTTCGCGGCTGTGATGGGCAAACGCGGCGAGGCAGCCCGGCATGACTGGATGGACCTGCTGGCGCGCTACCGCGAGCAGTATCCTGACCTCGCCCGCGAGATCGACATGATCGACCGGCACGAACTGCCCGAAGGCTGGGACAGCGACATTCCGGTGTTCCCCGCCGACGAGAAAGGCATCGCCTCCCGCGACTCCTCGCAGAAGGTGCTGAACGCCATTGCCAAGCACGTGCCCTGGATGATCGGCGGCGCGGCTGACCTCGCCCCCTCCACCAAGTCCAATCTGACGTTCGACGGCGCTGGGTCGTTCGAGGCGGACAACTACGGCGGGCGCAACTTGCACTTCGGCATCCGCGAGCATGCGATGGGGTCGATCTGCAACGGCCTTGCCCTGTCCGGCCTGCGCGCCTACGGCAGCGGCTTCCTGATCTTCTCCGACTACATGAAGGCGCCGATCCGGCTCTCCGCTATTATGGAGTTGCCGGTGATCTACATCTTCACCCATGACAGCATCGGCGTGGGCGAGGACGGGCCGACCCACCAGCCGATCGAGCAGCTGGTCACCCTGCGCGCCATCCCCGGCATGTACGTGTTCCGCCCGGCGGACGCGAACGAGGTCGCGGAGTCTTGGCGGGTGGTGATGCACTTGGATGACCGCCCTGCCTGCCTGAGCCTCAGCCGCCAGGCGCTGCCAACGATCGACCGCGGCAAGTACGCGCCGGCCACCGGGGTGGCGCGCGGCGCCTACGTGCTGGCGGATTGCGACGGCCCGCCCGCGGTGATCCTGATGGGCACTGGGTCCGAGGTTTCGCTCTGCATGGGCGCCTACGAGGCGCTCACGGCGGAGGGGGTCAAGGCCCGCGTCGTGTCCATGCCCTGCTGGGAGCTGTTCGAGGCGCAGGACCAGGCTTACCGGGACGAGGTGCTGCCGCCCACGGTCAAGGGCCGTTTGGCGGTGGAGATGGCCTCGACCATTGGATGGGACCGCTATGTCGGCTGGGGCGGCGTCACCATTGGGATGCACAGCTTCGGCTTGTCAGCCCCCTTGGCGGCGCTGCAAAAGCAATTCGGCTTCACGCCTGAGGCGGTGCTGGACGCCGCCCGCACCCAGGCTAAGCGTTAAAAGGAACCCCCGTCATGGACATGCAATCAGAGACGGCCAACCCGCTCAAGACGCTGGAGCAGCTGGGCCAGTCGCCCTGGCTGGACTTCATTGAGCGCAAGTTCTTGGCGGACGGCAAGCTACAGGAGATGATCGCGCGGGACGGCTTGAAGGGCATGACCTCCAACCCGTCCATCTTCGAGAAGGCGATGGGCCACGGCAGCAACTACGACGCCGGGTTCAAGGAGATGGCGGCGCACGGCGACGTGGATGCGCAGTCGATTTACGAGAGCCTGGCCATCGAGGACATCCGGCGCGCGGCTGGCCTGCTGCGCCCGGTATACGACGCCACCAACAAGGTCGATGGTTACGTCTCGCTTGAAGTGTCGCCCTACCTCGCGTTGCGCACGGAGGACACCATCGCCGAGGCGCGGCGGCTGTGGAAAATGGTTGGGCGCGACAACCTGATGGTGAAGGTGCCCGGCACCGACCAGGGCACGCCGGCAATCAAGACGCTGATCGGCGACGGCATCAACATCAACGTGACGCTGCTGTTCAGCCAGCAAGCCTACAAGGATGTGGCGGAAGCGTTCATCGCCGGGTTGGAGAACTTCAAGTCGGCGGGCGGAGACGTGAGCCGGGTCGCCAGCGTCGCCAGCTTCTTCGTCAGCCGCATCGACGCGCAGATCGACAAGCAGATTGACGAGCGTGTGAAGGTCGGCGGCACGGACGTGGCGGATCTCAAGCGCGTCCGCGGCAAGGTGGCGATCGCCAACGCCAAGCTGGCCTACCAGCACTATCTTTCGCTGCACGAAAGTGACCGTTGGAAGGCCCTCGCAGCAGCAGGGGCCATGCCGCAACGGCTGCTCTGGGCCAGCACCGGCACCAAGGACAAGGCCTACAGCGATGTGCTGTATGTCGAAGGGCTGATCGGGCGCGACACGGTCAACACCCTGCCGCCCGCCACGATGGACGCGTTCCGCGACCACGGCCACGCCAAAGAGGCGCTGACGGTCGGCGTGCAGGATGCCCGTGAAATCCTGGGCACGGCCAAGCGCCTCGGCCTCAACCTGGATAAGGTGACCCATGACCTGGTGGAGGACGGCGTCAAGCAGTTCGCCAAGGCAGCCGACGACCTTCTGGGCGCGGTGGCCGCCAAGCGCACCGCCATGCTGGACGACACCCTGGCCAGCGTGACGTCAAGCCTGCCCGCGGAGATGAAGCAGGCGGTGGATTTGAGCATCGAAGCCTGGCGCGAGAGCGGCAAACTGCGCGACCTGTGGGCTGGTGAGGCCTCGGTCTGGACCGGCCAGGACGAGGGCAAGTGGCTGGCCTGGCTGCATGTCGTCGATGACCGCTTGGCCGACATCAAGCAATTGCAGGCTTTCCAGGACGAGGTGCAAGCCGCCAAGTTCACCGACGTGCTGCTGCTCGGCATGGGCGGTTCCAGTCTCGGGCCGGAGGTGCTGGCTGAGACGTTCGGCAAGCGCGGCGGCTTCCCCACCCTGCACGTACTGGACAGCACCGACCCGCAGCAGATTGCCACCTTCGAGCGCAAGGTGACGCTAGCGACCACGCTGGTGATCGTGTCCAGCAAGTCCGGCGGCACACTGGAGCCAAATATCCTGAAGGCCTACTTCTTCGAGGCCATGAAGAAGGCGGTCGGCGCGGACAAGGCCGGGCAGCATTTCGTGGCGATCACCGACCCACGCTCCCACATGCAACAGGTTGCCCAGCAGGACGGTTTTCGGCGCATCTTCTACGGCGACCCGGCGATCGGCGGACGCTACTCCGTCCTGTCTAATTTCGGTATCGTCCCCGCTGCCGCCATGGGCCTGGACCTGACGCAGTTTCTGCAATCCGCTGCCCTGATGGTGCGCGCTTGCGCCGCTGGCACGCCGCCGTTACAGAATCCTGGCGTGCAACTCGGCACCGTGCTCGGCATCGCCGCCACGCGGGGCCGGGATAAAGTGACTATCGCCGCCTCGCCCCACCTGCACGACGTGGGCGCGTGGCTGGAGCAGCTGTTGGCGGAGAGCACTGGCAAGGGTGGCCATGGCATCGTGCCGGTCGATGCCGAGCCGTTGGCCGACGTTTCCTTCTATGGCGCTGACCGCGTGTTTGCCTACCTCCGCCTGCGCGACACACCGGACCCGGCGCAGGAAGCGGCGATCATGGCGCTGGAGAAGGCCGGTCAGCCGGTCGTCCGCGTGGAACTGGCCAACTCGCTGCAGCTCGGCCAGATGTTCTTCCTGTGGGAGTTCGCGACCGCGGTGGCCGGGTCGATCATCGGCATCCACCCGTTCGACCAGCCGGACGTGGAAGCCAGCAAGATCGAGACCAAGAAGCTGACCAGCGCCTACAACGACACTGGCAAGCTGCCGGACGAGTCGCCGTTCCTGACCGATGGCCCGATCCAGCTGTTCAGCGATGCAAAGAACGCGGCCGAGCTTGGCAAGGCGGGCACGACCCTGGGCGCGGTGATGAAGGCACATCTTGGTCGGCTAGGCGCGGGGGACTACGCTGCCCTGCTCGCCTACATCGAACGGACACCGGAGCACATCGCCGTGCTGCAAACGCTACGGACGCAAATTCGCGACGCAAAGCACGTGGCCACAGTGGCGGAGTTCGGGCCGCGCTTCCTGCACTCCACCGGGCAGACCTACAAGGGCGGGCCCAACAGCGGCGTGTTCACCCAGATCACCGCCGACGACAAGGCGGACCTGATCGTGCCCGGCGAGCGCTACACGTTCAGCGTGGTCAAGGCGGCGCAGGCGCGGGGCGACTTCGACGTGCTGGCCGAGCGCGGTCGGCGCGCGTTGCGGGTGCACATCACGGGAGACTTGGATACAGGCTTGAAGACCTTGGCCGCGGCCATCAGCGGGGCAGTTTAAGGCCAGGGCTTTGCCCTGGACCCAGCAGAGGACAGTCGTCCTCTGCACTCCTGTTATCAGGGGTGAAGGGGACGACTGTCCCCTTCCGGGGTCCAGGGGCAGCGCCCTTGGCGGTTACACACTAGGAGCAGCAGCATGAAACTCGGCGTGATTGGCCTGGGCCGCATGGGCGGCAACATCAGCCTTCGCCTGATGAAGCACGGCCACCAATGCGTGGTCTATGACAACAGCGAGAAGGCTGTGGACGGTATCGCCGGGCAGGGTGCGGCCAAATCGACCGGCCTGGCCGACATGGTGCGGCAGCTGGACTCGCCGCGCATCGTCTGGGTCATGCTGCCCTCCGGCAAGATCACCGAAGACACGGTGCACGCCCTGGGCGAGATCATGGGGCGCGGCGACATCATCATCGACGGCGGCAACTCCATGTACAAGGACGATATTCGCCGCGCCGCCGCGTTGCGCGAGAAGGGCATCGTGTACGTGGACGTGGGCACCTCCGGTGGAGTGTGGGGCTTGCAGCGCGGCTACTGCATGATGATTGGCGGCGAGGACGGCGCGGTGAGGTACCTCGACCCGATCCTGTCAGCCTTGGCGCCGGGCATGGGCGAGATCGACCGCACGCCGGGCCGCGAGGGCCGCAACCCGACGGCGGAGCAGGGCTACCTGCATTGCGGCCCGGCGGGGTCCGGGCACTTCGTCAAGATGGTGCATAACGGCATCGAGTACGGGATGATGCAGGCCTACGCCGAGGGCTTCGACATCCTCAAGAACAAGGACAGCCACGAGCTACCGGAGCACGAGCGGTTTAGCCTCAACATGGGCGACATCGCCGAAGTGTGGCGCCGCGGCTCCGTGGTATCGTCCTGGTTGCTGGACTTGACGGCCTCTGCCCTGGCGACCGACGAGAAGCTCGAAAAGTTCAGCGGCGACGTGTCGGACAGCGGCGAGGGTCGCTGGACAATTGATGCGGCGGTAGAAGAGGCGGTGCCGGTGCCGGTGCTGGCCGCTTCCCTGTTCGCCCGGTTCCGCTCTCGGCAAAGCCACACTTTCGGCGAGAAGATGCTGTCCGCCATGCGATTCGGCTTCGGCGGCCACGTCGAACCGAAGGCCTGACCTAGTGGACGGAACTTCGCAAATTATTGGCGACACCGAGGCGCTGGCCAAGACAGCCAAGCCTGCGCCCGCGTGCACCCTGGTCATCTTCGGCGCCAACGGCGACCTGACGAAGCGTCTTTTGATGCCCGCGCTTTACAACTTGTCCGGCACAAAGTTGCTCGACAACGACTTCTCGATCATGGGCGTCGATCGTGACGAAGGCACGGATGGCGAGTTCCAGGGTCGGCAGAAGGCGATGATGCAGAGCTTCACCCCTGCGGCTGGAGGCGAGTTCGCCGAGAGCAGTCTGAACGCCGAGTGGTGGGGCTGGCTGGAGCAGCGACTGCACTACATGGCAGGGGATTTCACCAAGCCCGATACATTCCACGTGCTGGCTGACAAGTTGAAAGACGCCAATGCGGTATTCTATCTCGCCGTGGCGGATCGGTTCTTCGGCGGTATCATTGACATGCTGCATGAGGCCGGACTGACAAAGGAGACTGATACGACATTCCGCCGCGTCGTAATTGAGAAGCCGTTCGGTCATGACCTACAGTCGGCGCAGGAGCTGAACGCGCATATTCTTTCCCAACTGGACGAGAAACAGATCTATCGGATTGACCATTTCCTCGGCAAGGAAACGGTGCAGAACATCATGGCGCTGCGTTTCGCCAACGGCTTCTTTGAGCCGCTGTGGAATCGCGACCACATTGACTACGTCGAGATCACCGCGGCTGAAACAGTGGGAGTGGAGAAGCGCGGCAAGTTTTACGAAATTACGGGCGCGCTGCGGGACATGGTCCCGAACCACATGTTCCAGTTGATGTCGATGATTGCCATGGAGCCGCCTAACTCATTCGATGCCGATGCCGTCCGCGGCGAGAAGGCCAAGGTGATCGAGGCGATCCACCCGATGTCGGCGGCGGACGTAGAGCGCAACGTGGTGCGCGGACAATACGTTGCCGGGTCGATGAAGGGAGTAGGCGAGGTCAAGAGCTATACCGACGAGCCGGACGTGGCGCCGGACTCCAAGGTGGAGACCTACGTGGCGCTCAAGTTGCTGATCGACAACTGGCGCTGGGCCGGTGTGCCGTTTTACCTGCGGACCGGCAAGCACATGGCCGCGCGCAAAACCGAGGTTGCGGTATATTTCAAGCAGGCCCCATTTGCGATGTTCCGCGACACGCCGGTTGATAAGCTGTCTCCCAATGTGTTGATGCTGCACCTGCAGCCGCACGAAGGAGTGTCGCTATATTTTAGCGCCAAGCAGCCCGGCCAGACTGTCGTGCTGGAGCCGGTGCGGATGGACTTCAAGTACGAAGACTATTTCGACCTCAAGCCGTCCACCGGCTACGAAACGCTGATCTACGACGTACTGATCGGTGATCCCACCCTGTTTAATCGTGCCGACAACATCGAGGCCGGATGGCAAGGCGTGCAGCCGGTGCTGGACGCGGTGGCAGGCGGCCAGGATGCGGTGCATCCTTATGCCGCGGGAACCAACGGGCCCAAGGCGGCGGACGATCTGCTGGCGCGTGATGGCCGGCAGTGGCGCAAGGTCGGCTGATGGCGGTCAAGCTTGTCGTGTCGGACGTGGACGGCACCATGGTCACCACCGACAAGGTGCTGACCCCTGCCACCATCGACGCCGCACACCGGCTGCGCCAGGCTGGCATCCACCTCGCCCTGGTCAGCAGCCGGCCGCCGCGCGGCATGGCGTTCCTCACCATGGATCTCGGGTTGACCGGCCCGCTCGGCGGCTTCAACGGCGGTACCATCCTCAGCCCAGAGGGCGGCATAATTGAGGAGCTGTTCGTGCCGGAGGACGCCGTGCGGTCCAGTCTGGCGCTGTTCGAGCGACGAGGAGTGTTCCCCTGGCTGTTTGCCGACAACCAGTGGATCATCAAGGATATCGCGGGCGATTACGTCCACAAGGAACTGCACACCGTTCGGTTCGAGCCGACGGTGGTGGAGGATTTCACGCCGTTCCTGGCCCGCTGCGGCAAGGTCGTTGGAGCTTCGGCGCAGTTCGATATGCTGGCGGCGTGCGAGGCGGAACTGCAAGGCGTGCTCGGGAGCACGGCACATGCCCACCGGTCCCAGCAATACTACTTGGACGTGACTAACCCGTCCGCGGACAAGGGAACGGCGGCGCATGCCTTCGCCAAGTGGTACGGCGTGGACATCGCCGAGGTCTGCGCCATTGGCGACCAACAGAACGATGTGCCGATGTTCCGCGTCGCCGGGCATAGTATCGCGATGGGCAACGCCCCGGCACCAGTGGCGGCGCAGGCCAAGCAGCACACGACATCCAACGAGCAGGACGGCTGGGCGGCGGCGATCGACCGCTTCGTTCTGCCCCAGGCTCGCTAAGGCCCAGTGAGGACAAGCCAATGCCCCGCCCCCGCCCCGACAAGATCAGCCTGTTGCTGGCCGACGTGGACGGCACGCTGGTCACCAAGGACAAGGTGCTGACTGAGCGCGCCCAGAAAGCCGTACGGGACATGGTGGCTCATGGCGTCCAGTTCGCCGTTACCAGCGGTCGTCCGCCGAAGGGGATGGCGATGCTGATAGAGCCGCTGCACATCACCACGCCGGTCGCTGGGTTCAACGGCGGCCTGTTCGTCAAGCCTAGCATGGAGATCATCGAGAGCCGCACGCTCGACCCGGCGGCCGCCAAGAAGGCTGTCGAACTGATCGAGCACGGCGGGCTGGACGTGTGGGTTTATGCTGGAGATGACTGGCTGGTGCGCGACATGGACGCGCCGCATCGGGAGCGGGAGCAGCAAACCGTTCGCTTCCCGCCCAAGGTGGTCAAGGCGTTTACCGAGGAGCATTTGAGGGCGGCGGTCAAGATCACCGGCGTCAGCGACGACCTAGACAAGGTAGCCGCTTGCGAAAAGGCTGTGCAGCAGGCGCTGGGCCGCACCGCCTCCGCCGCGCGCTCGCAGCCCTACTACCTGGACGTGACGCATCCGGACGCGAACAAGGGCTTCGTGGTAAGCTATCTCTCGCACATGCTGGGCATTCCCGTCGGCGAGATCGCCACCATCGGCGACATGCCAAACGACGTGCTGATGTTCAAGCCAAGCGGCTTCGCCATCGCCATGGGCCAGTCGAGCGACGAGGTGAAGGCGGCGGCGGACGGCGTGACGGATGGCTACGAGGACGAAGGATTCGCCAAAGCCGTTGAACGGTTCGTGCTGGCATGAACGGGACCGTGGACGTGCAGGCCGATGGCGCCGCCGTGGCGCACCGGGCGGCCGAGTGGCTGCTGGAGCGCGCACTGGCGACGCCGGGCCGCTTCGCTTGGTGCCTATCCGGCGGCTCCACCCCGAAAGCCACCTATGCGTTGCTGGCGCAGGAGCCTTACCGTGGCCGGTTTCCCTGGGACCGCACCCACGTCTTCTTCGGCGACGAGCGTTTCGTGCCGCTCGACCACCCGGACAGCAACTATCGCATGGCGCGCGAGGCGATGCTGTCCCACGTGCCTCTGCCGAACGTGCAGGTGCACCCGTGGCAAATGGACGGCGACCCGGAGCACGCCGCCCTGCACTACGCCGACACGCTCAAGCGGTTCTACGGCGCCGATACGCTGGACCCGGCGCGCCCGCTGTTCGACGTCACGTTTCTGGGCCTCGGCGAGGATGGCCACACCGCCTCCCTGTTCCCCGGCGTGGCGGCATTGGGCGAGCGCACCGCCTGGACTGCCGCCGTAATCGGCGCCAAGCCGGAGCCGCGCCTGAGCCTGACCTACCCAGTGCTGGACAGCAGCCGCGCCGTGGCCTTCCTCGCGGCCGGGGCCGGCAAGCGCGACATTCTGGCCCGCGCGCTCGCGGGCGATGCCGCCCTGCCCGCGGTGGGCGTGCACCCGGTGGGTGAGCTGCACTGGTTTACCGACCGCGCGGCCGCCTCGGCATGACCGACCCGAGCACCATCCTGAAGCGGGACGCGGCTGAAGCCGCGGTGGCACTGGTGGAAGACGGCATGGCGGTGGGCCTCGGCACCGGGTCCACCGCGTCCTTCGCCATCGCCAAGCTGATCGAGCGCGTGCGCGGCGGCCTGCGCATCACGGCCGTCCCCACGTCCGAACGCAGCGCGGCGCAAGCGCGCGACGGCGGCATCACGCTGGCGGAACTGGGCCGCCGCACCCGGCTCGACCTCACCATCGACGGCGCGGACGCGGTGGAGCAAGGCTCACTGAATCTGGTCAAAGGCTTAGGCGGCGCCTTGCTGCGGGAGAAGATGGTGGCGCAGGCCAGCGCCAAGCTGCTGATCGTGGTCGATGCCAGCAAGCTGGTGGACCGGCTGGGAATGAACTCGCTGATCCCCGTGGAGGTGACGCAGTTCGGCTGGCAAGCCACCGCGCAGCGCATCGAGGATGTGGGCGGCCTGCCGACGCGGCGCGTGGACGCCGAAGGCAATCCCTATCTCACGGACGGCGGCAACCTCATCCTGGATTGCCACGTGGCTCCCATCCCCGACCCGGCGGCGCTGGACGCAAAGCTGCAAGCCATCGTGGGCGTGGTGGAAACCGGGCTGTTCATCGGCCGCACCACCGCCGTCTTCGTGGCCGACCCAGCCGGCGTGAGAAGGCTCGGGCGGTGAGCCGCGTGGTCGTGGTGATGGGCGTCTCCGGCTCGGGCAAGACGACGGTGGCGGAGCAGGTGGCCGCCAAACTTGGCTGGATGTTCCAGGAAGGTGACCGGCTACACCCGGTAGCAAACCGCGAGAAGATGGCCGCCGGCACGCCCTTGACCGACGAGGACCGGGCACCCTGGCTCGACATCATCGCGCGCTGGATCGACGCCAACCTGCGCGCCGGCCAGGACGCCATTATCACCTGCTCCGCCCTGCGCCGCGCCTACCGCGACCGCATCGGCAACGGCAAGCCCGGCGTGCGGATCGTCTACCTGCACGGCACCCGGCAGGTGCTGAAGGCGCACGTCCACGGCCGCCACCATGAGTTCATGCCCCCTGCCCTGCTGGACAGCCAGCTGGCCACCCTGGAGGAGCCAGCGGCGGACGAGCACGTGATCGAGGTGGACGTGGGCGACAGCGTGGAGGCGACGGTGGCCGCGGTGCTGGGGCGGCTCGCAGGCTCGGCGTAGCCGCTCGGCCTTCATCGACGACTGCGCCTGTTGCCGGTGTGCGGCCAAAGGTCGTACCTCTTGGCACCTCAAGACCTGTGGGTTCAGTGCGAGCCAGGCTTGATTGAGCTTGCATGCATTCGATACCAGCGGCATTGGGCAGTGGCCGCTCTGACCTTCTCCCTCTCCCGCTGGCGGGAAAGGGCCGGGGTGAGGGTGGCCCGCGTTGCACAGCTGTTTTCATGTCAGGCTGAACCGCTCCTCACCCTGCCCTATCCCGCAGGCGGAACAGGGTTCTCTCATGCAGGTCAAAGTCAGCCGCTGGTATGAGTCTCGTTCCAGCCGTGATTGCGACCACTCCCGCGAAGTTCTACGGTTGTATGTTCGCCTGACATTGGAGAGCGTGCAGTGAGTTGGCAGACGTAAGGCCGCAAGGAGCACGGGCATTTTGGCGATGGCCATGCGGCGACCTCGGCCAGGACGCAGCAGCCCCGCCCGGCAGTGCCGATCCTTAAGCCTGCGCATCAGCCGCAGCCGCTTCAGGGTGCAGCGTCGGCGACAGACCTGCATGAGAGAAACGTGGAGGACCTGGCTCGGGTCATCGCGTCCGAAGCGAGTGGGCGTCCTCTGGTCGAGCAGACAATGGTTGGGCAGGTCTTGATGAACCGGCTCCGTCGCGCGCCTCCTGACTGGACGGTTCAGCAGGTCTGGAGTGGGTTGGCACCTAATCAGCTATCCACGGATGCGCAACGGGCCTTGGCGCGCAACATCATTGATGGGAAGGAGCCGGATATCTCGAAGGGGGCCACGCATTTCTACTCGCCTGACCAAATGCCGAAAAGGAGACCCTACGAAAGGTTTCGACGTTAGCGGCGGTTTGGAGCAGTCGATTTCACCAAAGGGCTTGCCAATTAATAATTGCCGCCCGGGCTTTGCTGCGCGCTTTCCTAGTGTGAATATACCAGGCGTGGACACGAGATATTTCGAGTCTACCAGCAGCCAGGAGCAGGCCATGTTCATTAGACTGCTGCTCGCTCTTTGTGTCTTTTGGTATCTTACCGTTTGTACCCACGCTTATGGAACCGGAATAACTGATCCTAACAGCAATCTTCATGATGTCGGCGTTAACGACCTTTACAAAGACCATAACCTTAAGAGATGTCGTACCTCATACTGTCTCGCGCTGCATGATGTCTCTTACGCTTGGAGTTTGCTTGGCCATAGAGACTCTCCAAACTCACTAGCTCGCCTCACTCCATACCCGCCTGACTTCTTCACCGACTCAGGGCGACATGCAGCGCGCTTAGTGGCAAGCCTGCCGGATGCAACAATGACTTGTTTCGTCGAGCAGAAGATGATCCATGAGTTTGCACTTCGCTTCGACGACCACCTAGGGTTCGTCGAGCTGATGGAACTGGTGAGCGAGCTGCCGTCCGGCTGGGAGCAGTGCCGCCAGGGCATCATCGCTGCCATGCCGCAAACACCGGCCAGCGCGCAATGGCTGAAAGATGCCGACGAGTTCATCGGGCAGAACGTCAAGAGTGACCCTGTGCTGCGCAAATGGGTGCATCCCTGAGACCATCCCGGGAAAAGGTCCAGATCCAGTTGGCACAGTGCATGATATCATGCCCGACCAAGCTCCGCCGTCCTGCAGATGCTCGATGAAGCTGGGTCCTTTATCTACGGACCATCAAGCTCGCCGGAGACATAGGCGACACATTGCTGGACCAATGCTGCTGGCGACACAGCCGCTGTATCGAGTGCAAGGTGATTGTCCGTGCGCTGCTCGAACTCATGCCGCATCACCGCGTCCCAGTTGGGCAAGACGTGTCCAGCAATATCAGCGGTGCGCTCCTCTACGCGCCGCCGATGCTCAGCGATGCCGGAGCAAATCAGCTGAATGTCAGCGATTCGCACCGATGACCGCGCCGCGACCAAACTCCATTCCTCACGGCTCTCGCGCACCGGGTTGACGCAATCGGCTATCACCGTTCGGCCCAGCCGCAAGTTGGTTTCGGCTATGGCATTCGCCACGGCATATCCAGCAGCACCCACCTCACTGATGCCAGCGGCTTGCATGGCTTGCACGATCACGTCGATGCGCAGGTGGAGGGCGCCCAGCCGCCTTGCGAGCGCCGTCGAGAGGGTCGTCTTGCCCGTGCCGGGCAACCCGCTGAACACGACCAGCAATGGACGGTCCCGCGTCATCGGCGCACCTGGCTTCAGGCCGGAGCGGTCATGCGGGCGGTTGCGCCTGGCCGCCGGGTCAGGGCGCAAGCGGTGGCCGCGATCAGGCAGCCGATGCCGGCCACCACGAACGCAGGCAAGTACGTGGACAGCGCATCTCGCGACCAGCCCGCGCCGAACGCCGCCGTCGCCGCACCCAGCTGGTGCGCCGTGAACACCCAGCCGAACACCAGCGGCGCCTTCTCCCGCCCGAACGCGGACCCGGCCAGGCGCACCGTCGGCGGCACGGTGGCGATCCAATCCAGCCCGTAGAACAGCGCGAACACCGACAGGCCGTAAAAGCTGAACGACGAGAACGGCAGATACAGCAGCGACAGGCCGCGCAGCCCATAGTACCAGAACAGCAGCCGCCGCCCGTCGAACCGGTCCGACAGCCAGCCGGACGCGACGGTGCCCACGAAGTCGAAGGCGCCCATCGCCGCCAGCAAGGAGGCGGCGACCACTTCGGGAATGCCGAAATCGGCGCAGAACGGCAGGAAATGCGTTTGGATCAGCCCGTTGGTGAATAGGCCTTACATGAAGAAAGTGCCGAACAGCAGCCAGAACACCCGGGTGCGCGCCGCTTCTGCCAAGATTGCGAAGGCTGCCCTTACGGGCGAGGCCGTCAGGGCCGGCGCATACGCCAACGGCCTGCTGGCCGGTTCGCCGTATGGCAGCAAGCCTAGATCAGCGGGGTAGTCGCGCAGGAACAGCACGGACAGCACGGCGGCCGCGGCGCAGGAAAGCAGCGCTGGGGCCAACGCCACGCGCCAGCCGTGGTGCTCCGCCAGCCACACGGCCAACGGCAGGAAGGCGAGCTGCCCTGTGGCGGAACTGGCGGTCAGCAAGCCGATCACCAGCCCGCGGCGGGCGGTGAACCAGCGGCTGGCGACGGTGGCGCCGAGCACCAGCGCCGTCAGCCCGGTGCCAACGTCCACTACGCCGCCCCACAGTAGCCAAAGCTGCCACAGCGCCCCCATGAACAGCGTGGCAGCGCCCAGCCCACCCACGATCAGGCCGAGCGCCGTCAGCACCACGGCGCGCAGGCCGTAGCGCACCATCAGGGCTGCCGAAAACGGCGCCATGGCTCCGAACAGCACCAGCTGTAGCGCTAGCGGGCCGGAGATGCTGCTGAGGCTCCAGCCGCATTCATGCGTATCCATCCGGCCAGCACCGCGGGCGTTGATCCGGGCTAGTCGTGAGGCTGATCAACTCGTCTTTTTGGCGACCCTTGTCCTGGCGGCGTTGCGCCGGTTGGCGATGCGGCCGAGAGCGATCCTGAGTGGAAGTTTGTCGATCTCCCTTGGATCCCAGCCGTCGAGGTACTCGGTGACTTCGGCATGATCCGGGTGCTCGGGATCGGCCTGAGCCTCGAGCATGGTGTAGAAACCCGGGATGCCGCCGCAGTCCTCGGGCGGGCATCCCCATTCTTCGCCGACGTAGCGCGGATAAGAAATCCCGGGTTCACCTGGGCGGGTGGCCGTTGCCGTCAGGCGGTGTGCCCAGCTGTCGCCGAACTCGTAGAGGTATTCGATCGTCGTCCTGCGAGGCTTCAGCACATCGCGCAAACAGACTTTGATCGCCTCGATGCGCGGCGCCGTGCCCCAGTCCTCGTCCATCGGCAAACCATAGGCCTGCTTGCCGAAGGTAAACTCCCAGAGGTGGTAATCGAGCCATCTCATGGTGATCTGGACGATGTCGTGCAGAACTTTCAGTGTGATGGGGGTGGGCACCTCGACCTCGCGCCAGATCAGCGGGTCGGTGTCCAGCAACTCGATCCGCATTGTACATATCTGGTTGAAGCTGTCCGCGGCTGAGGTGTCGTTCGCGGGCACCTTGCTTGGGCTCATGCTGCCAGTTTGGTAGCCTGCCGCGCGTAGTTCCAGGGCAGCAGCTCATCGAGACGAGCGGCTGGATGATCGGCGATGCGGCGCAGGACGTCGGCGAGCCAGGCGCGTGGATCGACGTCGTTGAGCTTGGCTGTCACGATCAGGCTGTACATGGCGGCGGCCCGCTCGCCACCCGGTCTGACCCGGCGAACAGCCAAGCCTTCCTGCCAAGGGCCACGCCCCTCAGGGCGCGCTCGACGGCGTTGTTGCTGATGCAGATCCGCCCATCGTCCAGGAACCGGGTGAACGCCGTCCAGCGCTTCAGCAGGTAGTCGGTGGCACGAGCGACGTCGTTGCCGCGGGCGAGCTTGGCGCGCTGCTCGCCCAGCCATCAGTGTAGCTCTGCCACCAGCGGCGCAGACACGGCCTGCCGGGTTGTGCGGCGTTCCTCGGCGCTGCGGCCGTTGATGTCGCGCTCGATATCAAACAGGGCGCCAATGCGCTGAACGGCCTCCAGGCAGATCGGCGAGAGCACCCCTGGAGCCTTGCCCTAAGCCGCCCGGCGCGCGATGCCCGCGATATCGGCCAGCACGAAAAACTTCCGGCGGGCATGGGCCCAACAGGCGGCTTCTAGGATCGGCCCTGGTGCACGGCCGGGTTCGTAGAGCTTGCCGTAACCGCCATAGGCGTCGGCCTGCAGCAAACCGGCGTACCCCTCGAGGTAGCCCTGCGGATGCTCGCCACCGCGGTCGCGCGAATAGTGGAACACCGCCCCGGGCGGAGTGGGACCGCCGAACGGCTGGTCATCGCGGACGTAGGTCCACAACCGGCCGGTGATGGTCTTGCCCTTGGCCAGCACCGGCACCGTAGTGTCATCGGCATGGATACGGGCAGCGGCAAATACGTGCGCCCGTATCAGCGCCACCAACGGCGCCAGCGCCGCCGTGCAAGCGCCGACCCAGTCCCCCATCGTCGAGACATCGAGGTGGATGTCCTCCCGCGCATAGGTCTCGCTCTGCCGGTTTAGCGGCAAATGCTGGCCGAACTTGGCTTCCAGGATCATGGCCAGCAGCTCAGGCCCGGCGCGGCCACGAGCGATCGGGTGGAATGGCGCCGGCGGTTGCGTGATGGTCTCGCAGGCGCGGCAGGTGAACTTCTCCCGCACCGTCTGGATGACTTTCTATTGCCGCGGGATCACCTCCAGCGTCTCGGTGACCGTTTCGCCCAGCTTGGCCAGCTTGCCGCGGCAGCAGGGGCACTCAGTCGGACCCGGAACTATCACACGCCCGCGCGGCAAATGCGCCGGCAGCGGCCCCCGCACCGGCTTGGCCCGGGTGGTGCCACGCCCGGCGGTCTCGGTCGGCTCCGGTCGGCTGGCTTCAGCCTCAGCGGCATCGACCTCCAGCTCCTCAAGTTGTAGCTCCAACTGGTCGAGCAGCCGGCGGCTCCGCTCGGAGGTCGGGCCGAACCGATCCCGCTGCAGCTTGGCAATCATCAGCTTGAGATGCCCAATCATCGCTTCGGCACCTGTCGTCCGGGCCTCGGTTTGGTGTCGGGCCGCTCGTTCCGTCACCAGGGCTGCGCGCAACGCGTCGATGTCATCGGCAGAGTGTCGGCGCCGGTGCTCACATCCGGAGTCAACCATATTCCAGACGGCTTGTGTACTCGTCTTGGTCCTCAGCCGGCCGCTTCTGGCCGCCAAGTGCGCTGCGGGTTGCGCCAATCGATCCCGTCCAGCATGTAGCCAAGCTGGGACGCCGAGATCGCCACGCATCCGTCCGCGGGCGACGGCCATAGAAACCGGCCACGCTCCAGCCGCTTGGCATACAGCGACATGCCAAGGCCATCATGCCAAAGGATCTTCACCAGATCACCGCGACGACCCCGGAATACGTAGAGGTCGCCGGCATGCGGATCATGCTGCAATGCCTCCTGAACCTGCAATGCCAAGCCGTTCATCCCGCGACGCATGTCCGTGTGGCCGTTGGCCAGCCAGACCCGCACTCCGGTCGGCAGAACGATCATCGGCGCACCGCAGTCATCACCCGCCGCAGTGTCGCCAGCCCGACATCTGCACCCACCCGGATGCAAGTACCGTCAGGCAAGGTGATCTCGACCCGAGCGGCCTCGACAGGGTTCGCTACTGGGATGGCCGCCGGCACTGCAGCCGGAGAGTCCGCCGTGATCCGCATCGGCAGGAACGTCGGCATCAGCTCCAGCACCAACTCGCCACGCCGGACCTGACCGCGCCAGTTCCACAGCAACCCCCGGCTGACCTCGTGCCGACGCGCGACATCGGCGAATGAGGCGCCAGGCTGCTCGACCTCTGCAACGATCCGCAGCTTCTCCTCCAGCCGCCAGCGGCTACGGCGCTCAGCACCGGTGATGATCTCCATCCAGCAACCCGCCCCTGATCTTAACGGCGCTCGTACGAACACCCTTAAGATCACTCACCATCATCAACCCGGGTAGGCGGTCCTCGCCGGGTGGATACATTCATGCTGCAGCGGGCGGATTAGCACGCCGGGCATGCCGACCGCCGCGACGGCGGACAGCATGACGAGGAACGCCGTGGCCACCACCACCCAGCCGTAATAAATGCCGCGGCGGGCCAGCACTCGGGCGAGCCGTTCAGCCAGCATGGCAGCACCTCCTTGGCAGGGCTTTGCCCTGCACCCCACCAGAGGGGAGTCGTCCTCTGGACACTCGATATAAAGGGTTAAGGGACGACTGTCCTTTGCGGGTGCAGGGCAGCGCCCTGCGAAGCCTTACGCTGCGATCACCTGGCCGTCTCGCAGCGTCACCCGGCGGTCCATCCGCGCTGCCAACTCCGGGTTGTGGGTAGCAATCAGCGCGGCCACGCGCTGCCCGCGCACCGCCGCCAGCAGGGCGTCAAACACCACGCCGGAGGTGCCCACGTCCAGGTTGCCGGTTGGCTCGTCCGCCAGCAGCACGCGGGGCGCGTTGGCCAGCGCGCGAGCGATGGCCACTCGCTGTTGCTCGCCGCCGGACAGCTTGCCCGGCTCGTGCCCAGTGCGGGCGGCGAGGCCCAGCGCGCCCAACAGGTCGCGCGCCCGCACCTCCGCGTCCCGCCGGCGCACGCCTGCGATTAATTGGGGCAGCACCACGTTCTCCAGCGCGGTGAACTCGCCCAGCAGATGGTGGAACTGGTATACGAAGCCGATGGAGTCACGGCGGATGGCGGTGCGCGCCGGGTCCGGCAGGGCGCCGGTATCCTGGCCATCGACCAGCACGGCGCCGGAGTCGGGCCGCTCTAGCAGGCCGGCCAAGTGCAGCAGGGTGGATTTGCCGGTGCCGGAGGGCGCCACCAGCGCCACGATCTCGCCGGGGCGCAGCGCCAGGTCCGCGCCGCACAGCACGTCCAGCGCGCCGTCCCCCGTACGGTAGCTGCGGCTGACGGCGCGCAGCACCAAAGGGTCAGACATTGCGCAAGGCTTCGACCGGATCGGTGCGGGCGGCGCGCCAGGACGGGTAAAGCGTCGCCAGCAAAGACAGCACTAGCGCCATAGTGATGATCTGCGCCACCTCGTGCCAGTCCAGCTTGGCCGGCAGGTGGGCGAGGTAATAAACCGTGGGGTCGAACACGGTGCGCCCGGTGGCGGCCTCTACCCAGCCCTGGAGAGTCTCGATGTTGAGGCAGAACAGGACGCCAAGCAGCGTGCCCACTAGCGTGCCAGTGACGCCGACGGATGCGCCCACCATGAGGAAAATCCTCAGCACCGCCCCGCGCCCGGCACCGATGGTGCGCAGCACGGCGATGTCGCGAGTCTTATCCTTGACCATCATGATGAGCGAGCTGACCACGTTAAACGCTGCTACCAGGATGATGAGCGTCAGGATCAGGAACATTACATTCTGCTCCACCTGCACGGCGGCGAAGAAGCTGTTGTTGTTTTGCTGCCAGTCGATGATGCGCACCGGCTCGTCGCCCAAGGCTGCCAGGATGGCGCGACCGATCGGGCGAGCGCGCTCTGGGTCATCAACCATCACCTCAATCTGCGTCGCCTGGTCCGGCTGCTGGAAAAAGATTTGGGCTGCTTCCAGCGGTAGGAACACGTAGCCGCTGTCGTAGTCGTTCATCCCCACCTGGAACACCGCGGCCACCGTATAGGCGCGCACGCGGGGAATGGTACCGAATGCAGTGGCGGCTCCCTGCGGCGAGATGAGCGTGATCTTGCCGCCAGCCGCCAGCCCGAATCGGCTGGCCAGCGTGGCGCCGATCGCGATGGCGTCCGGCCCGGCGAACGCGTCCAGCGAGCCGCCGACGATGTGGTCGCTGACGGCATGCAGGCCCTGCAAATCTGTCTGGCGGATGCCGCGCACGTAGCCGCCGGCATTGTTGCCCCGGTCGTCTGTCAGCGCTACCTGCCCGTCCACCACGGGGATGGCGGAAAGCACGCCGGGCACGGTGCGGATGCGGGCAGCATCGGCGTCGTACTGCGTGATCGGCTGGCCCGCACCGTACACGCCGAGGTCGCCGTTGAAGCCCAGGATGCGGCCGAGCAGATCCGCCTTGAAGCCGCCCATGACGGACATGACAATAATGAGCGTGGCGACGCCGAGCGCGATGCCGACCAGGCTGAACCCGGCGATTACGGAGACGAACCGTTCACCGCGCCGGGCGCGCAGGTAGCGCCCGGCGACGGCGCGCTCGAAGGGGCCGAACATCAAAAGCGCTGCTTGGGAAAGAGGCTTTCCTTCTCCCTCTCCCCTTGCGGGAGAGGGCCGGGGTGAGGGGTGAGACGCACGCGATCAGCCCATTTGCGCAAGCGCGTCCTCCACCGTCAGCTCCACCCGCTCGCCCGTCGCCCGGCGTTTCAGCTCCACCCGCCCATTCGCCGCCCCGCGCGGCCCCACCACCAGCTGCCACGGGTGGCCCATCAGGTCGGCGTCGGCGAACTTCACCCCGGCCCGCTCCTCCCGGTCGTCGTACAGCGCCGCAGCACCCAGCCGGGCATACAGCTGCTCGCACAGCGCCCCGGTGCCAGAATCCCCCTGCTTGAGGTTGAGGATGGTGGCGCGGAACGGGGCGATGCTGTCGGGCCAGATAATGCCGGCCTCGTCGTGGCTGGCCTCGATCACCGCACCCACCAGGCGGGAGACGCCGATACCGTAGCTGCCCATTTCCGGCGCCGTGGGCGTGCCGTCGGCGCCGGCGATGCTCAAGCCCATCGGCTCGCTGTACTTGCGGCCGAAGTAGAAGATGTGCCCCACCTCGATGCCCCTGCCCTCCCGCCGGCGCTCGGGCGGCACCTGCGCCCAGGCGGCCTCGTCGTGCTTCTCGTCGGTGGCGGCGTACAGCCCCGTCGCGAAGTGGTAGAAACGCTCCAAATCCGCGGGCTTGCCCGAGTCGATGTCAGGGCCGGTCCAGTCAACCTGCTCGAAGTCGGCATGGTAAAACACCCCGCTTTCCCCCGTGGGCGCCAGGATGATGAACTCGTGGCTGAGGTCGCCGCCGATCGGCCCGGTGTCCGCCACCATGGGAATCGCCTTCACGCCCAGGCGCTGGAAGGTCCGCATGTAGGCCAGCATCATGCGGCGGTAGCTCAGCACCGCACCGTCATAGTTCATGTCGAAGCTGTAGGCGTCCTTCATCAGGAACTCGCGCCCGCGCATCACGCCGAAGCGGGGGCGCACCTCGTCGCGGAACTTCCACTGGATGTGGTACAACATCTGCGGCAGTTGCCGGTACGAGTGCACCGACTGGCGCAGCAGGTCGGTGATCATCTCCTCGTTGGTCGGCCCATATAGCAATTCTCGCTCGTGCCGGTCGGCGAAGCGTAGCATCTCCGGGCCGTACGCGTCGTAGCGGCCGGACTGCCGCCAGAGGTCGGCCGGCTGCACGGTGGGCATCAGCACCTCCTGGCAGCCGATCGCGTCCTGCTCCTCGCGCACCACCTGGGCGATGTTGCGCAGCACGCGCTGCCCCGCCGGCAGCCAGGCATAGATGCCCGCCGCCATCTGCCGCACCAGTCCGGCCCGCAGCATCAGCCGGTGGGAGGCGATCTGCGCCTCAGCCGGCGTTTCCTTCAGGGTGGGGAGCAGGGATCGGGATAGGCGCATCGGACGGGCTCCAGAAGGCAGCAAATCCTACAGGCCGCGGGCCGTTGCGCCAAGCGACCCGTTCTGCCGGGCAGTGCCGCGGTTTGATCGTTGGCTCTCCACCCATAGCAAATTTTCTGGGACTGCGACTGAGCCAAGAAGATTAAGTTATATTTTCAAAACCATAGCCAGGGTACCAAAGAAATATGTCGCGCAAACTACTTCAAATAACGTAAATTTTGGCGCAAAGAAGGATGTTGTTTAATTATTATTTTAGCTCACGTAAGATAACAGTCCATAACGTATATGAGCCATACAAAATTATAAATTAGACAAACGTAAGCAGCACATGGAAACATTGATTAAAATAAATCAGTTATACGCGGAAAGTATAAAGCCTCACGTGGTTAGCCATATCAAATGCAAAAATTGCAAAGACAATACATACAATTTGCGCGTCCATAAGCCAATTTTGGCCCAAGCGTCTGTGTTGGTAACAAAGTTATTTGCTATTTGCTCGCATTTGGACCCAAGTTCGGGCGTCAAAAAGATGGCAGTGAATAAATCCTCACTGTTCAGCGCAACTTCAAGCCAATAAACCACATAGCCTCTTGCGTGCAATGGGTCAGACTTCTTTTGCCTCGAGCAGTAAGCTAAGTTTTATTAGGTTTTGAGCTGATCTATGGTGTTTGTGTGGCGGAGCACGTCCATGAAAAATTGGGTCTGTTTTTGCACCGGGTTGCCGCGGCCCGCCACTCCTTTAGCCTGCCCCATAGCCGCTCGGTTTCGTTGCGGTGCTTGTGGGTCCAGTCCGGGCAGCGCACGCCAGCCTCGCTTCGCTTAGCCGGGATGGCAGGCTGCGCGCCGATGTCTCACACCTGGCTGTGCACCGCCAGCATGCTCTTACGCCAGGGTAAACAAGCGTCGCCAGGCACCCGCATGGAACCAGCGCTTCCAGTATTGGGCCACCATCCACTACAGACCACACTTGGCCGGAACCGATCGCCCTTGGCGCCATTCTCGTGCCGCCAGACAATCACCTTCACCGGGCGCCGCAGCTCGTGCGGCTCGGCCTTGCCACGTGGACGCACCGCCTCAACCAGCGGCTCAAGCCGTGCCTACTTCGCGCCGGTCAGAGCGCCATACAGCCCCCATCATCCATCCACCCAAAACAAGAACATACCCAAGACCCAACAGAGCCTAAATTCATAGCGTGCTTGTCTCAAAAATGCTTCTTTGCAGTATGGAGGCGGCTCGAATTGCGCAGCGCTCAAACATTGATAGGTCACCCCAGGTGTCCATCACGTCCTCTGCCAGCATGCAGCCGCCGCCTGCCGCGATGCCGCAGCTGATCATGAGGTTCTCGAACAGACCGAAATCCTCGACTTGCAACCCGTCCGCATCCCGGCCGGCGCTGCCGCGGGACAGTCGGCGCACCCGGGCGGCGTAGTCCGCCCCCACTGTGGCGTAGCCGAACACGGGTCGGCCGAGCGCACGGCCGAAACCAATCTCGTATGCAGTGCCAGGATCAGCGCCAGGTCCACGGAACGGGGTAAGATTGGCCAGGATCGCGCTACTGCGCCGGATGTGTGCCTCGTTGCGTCGGGCGATGGTAGCAGCTTCCGGCTTACCAACCTCACCCGGCAGCGGATCAAGCGGAGTAAGCGCATGCAGCCCATGGCGCGCGCAAATTTGCCGCATCGCCTCCAGCCGACGCTGCGGCTCGGGCAAAAATACGTCGGGGCCGGCGAGGTAGACTTCAAATTGCATATATCAACGATGATGGCAAAGCGACTTTCCGCCAAGCGGCCGACGCGCCTTGCCCCGATGCGGCGCGGATGCAATTGTCTACCGCCCTAAATTGGGCGCGGCGTGACCAGAGGACCAGCATGGCCAAGATCAAGGTAAAGACCCCCGTTGTCGAGATGGACGGGGACGAGATGACCCGCATCATCTGGGGGTTTATCAAAGATAAGCTGATCTTGCCGTACCTGGACATCGACCTGCGCTACTTTGACCTCGGCATGGAGTACCGCGACCGCACCGACGACCAGGTAACGGTCGAGGCCGCCCACGCCACCAAGCAGTTCGGCGTGGGGGTCAAGTGCGCCACCATTACGCCGGACGAAGCGCGGGTGGCGGAGTTCAAGCTCAAGAAGATGTGGCGCAGCCCCAACGGCACCATCCGCAACATCCTGGACGGCACCATCTTCCGCGAGCCGATCATCTGCGCCAACGTGCCCCGCCTGGTTCCGCACTGGTCGCAGCCCATCGTGATCGGGCGCCACGCCTACGGCGACATCTACCGCGCCACCGAGACCAAAATTCCAGGCCCGGGCAAGGTGAGCCTGGTTTACACCCCGGCGGACGGCAAGCCGGTCGAGATGGAGGTGTTCGACTTCAAGGGGCCTGGCGTGGCCATGGGCATGCACAACACCAACAAGTCGATTGAAGGCTTTGCCCGCGCCTCCTTTAACTACGGCCTGGCGCGCAACTACCCGGTGTACCTGTCCACCAAGAATACCATCCTCAAGGCCTATGACGGCAGCTTTAAGGACATCTTCCAGGCGGTGTTCGACGCTGAGTTTAAGGCCGAGTTCGACCGCCGCGAGCTGAGTTACGAGCACCGGCTGATCGACGACATGGTGGCCTCGGCGCTGAAGTGGAACGGCGGCTACGTGTGGGCCTGCAAAAACTACGACGGCGACGTGCAGAGCGACATCGTGGCGCAGGGCTTCGGCAGCCTTGGCCTGATGACCTCCGTGCTGATGAGCCCCGACGGCCAGACCATCGAGTCCGAGGCCGCCCACGGCACCGTGACCCGGCACTACCGCGAGCACCAGCGCGGGCGCGAAACCAGCACCAACCCGATCGCCTCTATCTTCGCCTGGACGCGCGGGCTGGCCTACCGCGGCCGGTTCGACGGCACGCCGGACGTGACCGGCTTTGCCGAGGCGCTGGAGCGGGTGTGCGTGCAGACGGTGGAGGGCGGCGCCATGACCAAGGATCTGGCGGCGTTGATCGGCAAGCAACAGCCCTGGCTCAACACGCAGGACTTCCTCTCGCGGATCGACGCCAACCTGCAGCGGGAAATGGGTTGATGGACAGCTTGCAGGGCCTGCGGGCACTGCCGCTGGCCCGGCGCGGCATGATGACGGGGCTGATCGCCGGGTTCACCCTGGCCACACAGCGGGTGGAGGCGCAGGCCATCCACACCGACGTGGCGGGGCTGGTGGCGGGCGAGATGAAGGTGCCGGTTTCGGGTGGCGAGCTGCCGGGCTACTTCGCCCAGCCCGCTGGCGGCGGGCCGTTCCCAGTGGTGCTGGTGATCGAGGAGATCTTCGGCGTGCACGAGTACATCAAGGACATCTGCCGCCGGTTGGCTAAGCTGGGCTACCTGGCGGCGACGGTGGAGCTTTACGCGCGCCAGGGCGACCTGAGCACGATGACGGACATCAACCAGATTCTCCACGACGTGATCAGCAAGACGCCGGACGCCGAGGTGATGAGCGACCTCGACGCGCTGGTCGCCTGGACCGCCGACCATGGCGGCGACACGGCGCGGCTCGGGGTCACCGGGTTCTGCCGCGGCGGCCGGGCGGTCTGGCTGTATGCCGCGCACAGCGAGGCGCCCAAGGCGGCGGTGGCGTGGTATGGCCCGGTCGGCGGCGAGCGGACCGGCATCCAGCCGCAGACCGTACTGGACATTGCCGGCGAGATTCACTGCCCGCTGCTTGGGCTGTACGGCGCCAAGGACCAGGGCATCGCGCCCGCCGACGTGCAAGCGACGGCGGCCAAGGCCCGCGCCGCCGGGGCCACGGTGGAGATCGTGGAGTACCCGGACGCCGGGCACGCCTTCCATGCCGACTACCGGCCGAGCTACGTCAAGGGCGACGCGGAGGATGGCTGGGCGCGCATGCAGGCCTGGTTCAGCAAATACGGGGTCGCCTAGCAGGGCTCTGCCCTATACCCAGAAGGGGACAGTCGCCCCCTTCACCCCTACCCCCAGGTGTTCAGAGGACGACGGTGCTTCAGTGGGGTTGGGGGCGAAACCCTAATCTTTGCTTCAACGTTTCGGCAACCCAGCACGGTGCGCAGCCTTTCTATCCCGGCAACGGAGATGACCATGGCAGACGACAAGCACGAGAAGGCACTGGACTTGACGGAGCAGGCGTTGGAAAAACTGGCTGACGGCGACGACAAGGCGGCCGACAAGCTGATCGACCAGGCTAAGAAGCTGGATCAGGGGGCGGTGAAGGAGGTCGTGCAGGACCTCGACGAGGATGCTGCCAACCATGGTTAAACTATGGTGGGCGTGGCAACCTTCGTGGCGGCTCGGCGCTGTGCCCCCACACGTCCGCCTTGTGGCGGGCGCCAGCAACAAGGATATGTCCCATGCCGCAGTTTGACGCGACCATCAAGCACATTAAGGAAGGTGTGAAGAATTTTACCGTGTCTGCCGCCGTGAAGAACATCGAAGGCTGGGAGACCACGCTGGAGAAGATCGAGGCGCCCGCCGCCAAGGCGATCGTCAAAGATCTCGAGAACCTGAAAAAGCATTTGCACGCCGAGAAGATCGACGGCGACGCGATCAAGAAGATTGTGGCCAAGCTTGGCAAAGAGACTGTCGCCCTTGCCGGCAAGTCCGATAGTAAGAACGCGGCCAAGATCAAGTCGCTCGGTGAGGCCCTGACAGAGGCGTCCTCCCAGAGCTAACTCCGATACGGCCATCGCACGGCGGCCAAGCCTTTGATCGAAAACCCCTCTCCCGCTCGGAGAGGGGTTTTTCTTTGCCCGCGGGGCGGCGGGGATGGTGACGCCGGCGCGGTCACCGGGTTGTCATGTCTGCCGCCGCCGTGGCACGCTACGCGCGAGTGCCCGCCAGCGGCGCAATCCTGCACAGCAGGATGGGAGAGAAGGAATGAACACGGGCAAGATACGCCGAACTTGCGTCATCGCCATAACAGAAATCAGCAGGCCGCTAGCCTGAAGCCCGGCATGGCTTGTAAAATCATCAAAGAGTGATTTGGGGAGAGAACAATGTCACCGCTTAAGACCATCACGGCCGCCGTGCTAATGGCTGCTGCCGCACTCGCCGGCCCGGTGCACGCGCAGGACAAGGGGACCGTGGGCATCGCCATGCCGACCAAGGCCTCCGCCCGCTGGATCCTGGACGGCGACAACATCGTGAAGGTGCTGCGCGCCCGCGGCTACAAGACCGACCTGCAATACGCCGACGACGACATCCCCAACCAGCTCTCCCAAGTCGAGAATATGCTGACCAAGGGTGCCAAGGTGCTCGTCATCGGCGCCATCGACGGCACCACGCTGACCGACGTGCTGAGCCAGGCCAAGCAGAACGGCGTCAAGGTTGTCTCGTATGACCGGCTGATCCGCGGCACCCCCAACATCGACTACTACGCCACCTTCGACAACTTCAACGTGGGCGTGTTGCAGGCGACCTCGCTGGAGCAGGGCATGGGCGTCAAGACCGGCAAGGGGCCGTTCTACATCGAGCTGTTCGGCGGCTCGCCGGACGATAACAACGCCTACTTCTTCTACAACGGCGCCATGTCGGTGCTGCAGCCGGACATTGACAGTGGCAAGCTCATCGTCGGCAGCGGCCAGGTGGGCATGGACAAGGTTTCTACCCTGCGCTGGGACGGCGCGGTGGCGCAGGCGCGCATGGACAACCTGCTGAGCGCGTACTACTCGAACCATCGGCTGAGCGGCGTGCTGTCGCCGTTCGACGGTCTCTCCATCGGCATCCTGTCCTCGGTGAAGGGCGTAGGTTACGGCAGCAAGGACCTGCCGATGCCGATCGTGACGGGGCAGGACTGCGAGGTGCCGTCGGTGAAGTCGATCATCGCCGGGGAGCAGTACTCGTCCATCTTCAAGGACACCCGCGACCTAGCCAAGGTGACGGCCGACATGGTCGATGCGCTGTTGTCCGGCAAGACGCCCGAGGTGAACGACACCACGACCTACAACAACGGCGTCAAGGTGGTGCCGGCCTACCTGCTCAAGCCGGTGGTGGTGACCAAGGAGAACTACAAGCAGGTGCTGGTGGACAGCGGCTACTACACCGCGCAGCAGCTGCAATGAGCGGCGCGGCCCGGGTGGCGGCCACCTCCCCTGGGCCGGACACGGCTGTCCCGGGCGCGCCCATCCTGGAGATGCGCGGCATCACCAAGCGGTTCGGCGCCGTAACGGCGCTGCGGGAGGTGAGCTTCACCGTGCTGCCCGGCGAGATCCACGCCCTGGTGGGGGAGAACGGCGCCGGCAAATCCACGCTAATGAAAGTGCTGAGCGGCGTGTACGGCGCCGGGACGTACGAAGGCGGCATATTCTACGAGGGAGCGGAGCGCCAGTTCCGCGGCATCAACGACTCCGAGGCGCTCGGCATCATCATCATCCACCAGGAACTGGCGCTGATCCCGCTGATGAGCATCGCGGAGAACATCTTTCTCTCCGCCCCGCCTTCGCGCTTCGGCGTGATCGACCGCGGCGCGGTGCACGCCCGCACCCGCGCCCTGCTGGCCAAGGTGGGGCTGGACGACCGGCCGGACACGCTCGTGACCCATCTCGGCGTCGGCAAGCAGCAATTGGTCGAGATCGCCAAGGCGCTGTCCAAGGACGTACGGCTGCTGATCCTGGACGAACCGACCGCCAGCCTCAACGAGCGCGACAGCGCCGCCCTGCTGCGGCTGCTGGCGGAGTTCCGCGCCCAGGGCATCGCCTGCATCCTGATCACCCACAAGCTGAACGAGGTGGCGGCCATCGCTGACCGCATCACCGTGCTGCGCGACGGCCGCACGGTCGGCACGTTGGACGCTGCGGGAGGCGAGGTCGAGGAGGACCGCATCATCCGGCTGATGGTCAATCGGGATCTGGAGAGCCGCTACCCGGCGCGCACGCCCGCCCCTGTCTCCGCCCTGGGCGAGACTATCTTCGCGGTGCAGGGCTGGTCGGTGTTCCACCCGCTGCACGCGGACCGGCAGGTGGTGCGCAACGTCGATTTCCACGTGCGCCGCGGCGAGATCGTGGGCATCGCCGGGCTGATGGGCGCGGGCCGCACCGAGTTCGCCATGAGCGTGTTCGGCCGCTCGTACGGCGCCAGGATCACCGGGCGCGCCAGCATGGGCGGCAAGCCAGCGGACCTCTCCACCGTGCCGCGCGCCATCAAGGCGGGGCTCGCGTACGTCACGGAGGACCGCAAGCACCTCGGCCTGCTGCTGAGCGAGGACATCCGCAAGAACGTCACCCTGGCGCACCTGTCCGGCGTGTCCACCGGCGGCGTGCTGGACGACATGGCAGAGCTGGCGGTGGCCAACAAGTACCGCGGCCAGATGCGCATCCGCTGCTCCAGCGTGTATCAGGAGACCGGCAAGCTTTCCGGCGGCAACCAGCAGAAGGTGATCCTGTCCAAGTGGCTGTTCTCGGCGCCCGAGGTGTTGATCCTGGACGAGCCGACCCGGGGCATCGACGTGGGCGCAAAATACGAGATCTACCAGATCATCAACGCCCTGGCCGACAGCGGCAAGGGCGTGGTGTTCATCTCCTCCGAGATGCCGGAGCTGCTCGGCATGTGCGACCGCATCTGCGTGATGAGCGAGGGCGCGTTCGTGGCCGAGTTCGGCCGCGAGGAGGCTTCGCAGGAGGGGATCATGCGCGCCATCATGCGCCATGCCTCGCGTTCCGGAGGGCACGAGCCATGAGCGACATCACGCTGGCCCCCACTCCGCCGCGCAGCGGCCGGGTCCACCTGGCGGCCAACCTGCGGCAGTACGGCCTGCTGCTGTCGCTGTTCGCCATCATGCTATTCTTCGAGGTGCAGACCAACGGCACGCTGCTGCAGCCCCTCAACCTCACCAACCTGATTTTGCAGAACAGCTACGTCGTCATCATGGCGATGGGCATGCTGCTGGTGATCGTCTCCGGCCACATCGACCTGTCGATCGGCTCGGTGTCCGGCTTCGTGGGGGGGCTGGCGGCGGTGTTGATCGTGGAGCAGCACGTCCCCTTCGTGCTGGCGGGCGTGCTGTGCCTGGTGGTCGGCGGCGCGATCGGCGCGGCGCAGGGCTACTTCGTCGCCTACTTCAAGATTCCGTCCTTCATCGTGACGCTGGCGGGCATGCTTGTGTTCCGCGGCCTGGAGCTGGCCATCCTGCACGGCCAGTCGGTCGGCCCCTTCCCCATCCCGTTCCAGCGGTTGTCCTCCGGCTACCTGCCGGAGTTCCTGCAGTTGGACGGCGGCTTCCGCCTCGGCTCCCTGCTGCTAGGCGTGCTGGTGGCCGCCGTGCTGGCGCTACTGGCGGTGCGCAGCCGCACCCGGCAGCAGCGCCACGCCATGGAGGTGGAACCTACAGCCCTGTTTGCCGCCAAGACCACCGCGGTGTTCGCCGTCATCTGCGCCGGCACCTTCCTGATCGTCTCGCACCGCGGGCTGCCCAACGTGCTGCTGGTCATGCTGGCGCTGATCGCGGTGTACGCCTTCGTCACCAACCGCACCACGGTGGGCCGGCAGGTCTATGCCGTAGGCGGCAACGAGAAGGCGGCCAAGCTGTCCGGCATCCGCACCGAGCGGCTGACCTTTTTCACCTTCGTCAACATGGGCGTGCTGGCCGCCCTGGCCGGGCTGGTGTTCGCAGCCCGGCTGAACACGGCCACGCCGAAGGCTGGCTTGGGCTTCGAGCTGGACGTGATCGCCGCCTGCTTCATCGGCGGCGCCTCGGCGTATGGCGGCGTGGGCCAGGTGGTGGGTGCGGTGATCGGCGCGTTTATCATCGGGGTGATGAACAACGGCATGTCGATCATGGGGGTGGGGATCGACTACCAGCAGGTGATCAAGGGGATCGTGCTGCTGGGGGCGGTGTGCGTGGATGTTTACAACCAGCGGCGGGCTTGAGCCGCAGGGCGCTGCTCTGCACCCAGAAGGGGATAGTCATCCCTTTTACCCCTTTGTCTTACGGAATGGAAATTGCTATTGATCTTTGGCTCGTTGCTGACACAGCTTGATGCTGTCGAGCAAGCATTCGCGGCGGAGTGGAAGTCAAATGGCCTACGTCACACTGCGCAAGCAGGGGAACTCGGTTGACATCACCTCTCCTGCCGAGACGCGAGCCAAGCTCGGCTTCGAGGTTGGCCAGTGTCTGACAATTATTGAGGTTGAGAACGGAGCAAAGCTGGTTCGGCGTAGTAGCGAGTTAGAACACCAACTCAGCGTCGCGCGCGAGATGCTGAACAAGCATGCCAGCGTACTGCAGAAACTGGCGTATTATGACCAGGATGACATTTGTCCAGAAGGACATGGTGATCTACCTTCATTGTTTGGTCTCGGGATGAGGTGACATGGGTTTAGTTTGAAGATATCGGGTGTAGTCGTCCAGGCATGGCAAACGGCTTCGA
>CAXTJU010000009.1:0-64953 GCA_964244655.1 uncultured Acetobacteraceae bacterium
CCCCCGCCGCGGCCCTGGACGCTCCTCGGCGCGGGCCGCGCCGCCGCGGCCGCGGCCGCCGGGGGCGCTGCCTTCCTGGGCGAGAGCCTGGTCGCGGCCGCGACGCTGCCCCGGCGGCGGCGGCAGTTCCGCATCCCGGACCTGTTCCGCCTGGCGGACGAGGCGGGGGTGCGGGCGGTGCCGCTGGTGCTGCTGCTGGGCTACCTGATGGGCCTGATCCTGGCGTTCCAGTCCTCCATCCCGCTGCGCCGGTTCGGGGCGGACCTGTTCGTGGTCAACGTCGTGGCGCTGGGGCTGCTGCGCGAGCTGGGGCCGCTGCTGGCCGCGGTGATCCTCGCCGGGCGCACCGGCTCGGCCTTCGCCGCGGAGCTGGCCAGCATGAAGGTGAACGAGGAGCTGGCGGCGCTGGAGACGCTGGGGATCAGCACGGTGACGATGCTGGTGCTGCCCCGGCTGGCCGCGGCGCTGGCGGTGATGCCGGCGCTGACGCTGGCGCTGGAGGCGGCGGGGCTGCTCGGCCTGCTGACGGTGATGATGGCGTTCGGCTTCCCGCCCGCCGCCGTGGCGGGCCAGCTGCTGCGCGCGGTGCACGCGCGCGACCTGTGGGGCGGGCTGTTCAAGGCGGCGTGCTTCGGCGCCGCCGTGGCCATCGTCGGCTGCCGCGCCGGGCTGGCCGCCGGCGACGGCCCGCGCGCCGTGGGCCACGCGGCGACGGCGGCGGTGGTGGGCGGCATCGTGGCCGCCATCCTGCTGGACGGCGTGTTCTCGGTCGTGTTCTACCGGATCGGCGTGTGAGCCAGCCGGCGGTGCAGGCGGACGGGCTGGCGCAGGAGTTTGCCGGGCGGACGATCTTCCGCGACGTGAGCTTCTCCGTGGCGGTGGGCGAGGTGTTCGCCATCCTGGGCGGCTCCGGCTGCGGCAAGTCCACCCTGCTGCGCCAGGTGATGGGCCTGCTGCCGCCCACCGCCGGCGCCGTGCGCGTGTTCGGGCAGGACGTGGCGACCCAGACCGAGGCGGTGCGCCGCAGCATCGGCGTGCTGTTCCAGTCCGCCGCCCTGTTCGGCTCGCTGAGCCTGCTGGAGAACGTGATGCTGCCGTTGCAGAGCCTGACCGCCCTGCCGCCCGACGCCTGCGCCGCCGTGGCCCGGCTGAAGCTGGCGCAGGTGGGGCTGGCGGACGCGGCGGGGCTGCGCCCGGCGGAGATCTCCGGCGGCATGGCCAAGCGCGCCGGCATCGCCCGGGCGCTGGCGCTCGACCCGCCGCTGCTGCTGCTGGACGAGCCCTCCGCCGGGCTCGACCCGGTGACCTCGGCGGGGCTCGACGCGCTGATCCTGCAACTGCGCGACACGCTGGGGGCGACCTTCGTGGTGGTGACGCACGAGTTGGCCTCCGTGCGGGCCATCGCCGGGCGCTGCCTGATGCTGGACGCGGCGGCGCAGGGCGTGGTGGCGCAGGGGGACCCGCGGGCGCTGGCGCGGGACAGCCCGGTGGCGGCGGTGCGGCATTTCTTCCGGCGGGAGGCGGCCTAGCGTGCGCGCCACCTACCTGCGGGTCGGCCTGCTGCTGCTGGCCGGGTTGGGGCTGCTGGTGGGGGCGGTGCTGTTCTTCGGCGGCAACCAGATCCGCCATGGGCAGAGCTACGAGACGTATTTCCGCGACAGCGTGCAGGGGCTCGACGTGGGCGCGCCGGTGAAATACCGCGGCGTGTCGATCGGCGCCGTGACCGAGATCGGCCTGACCAGCGCCGAGTACGGCGAGGGGCGCGCCGACCTGGCCGACCCGGCGTTCCGCGCCGTCATCGTCCGCTTCGCCATCGACACCGCCCGGCTCGGCGAGGCCTGGGACGCCGGCCGCGTCGCGGCCCAGGGCCTGCGCGCCCGCGTCGCTCCCCAGGGACTGACCGGGGCGAGCTACGTGGAGCTGAACTTCACCGACGCTCCCACTTACCCGCCGCTCGCCGTGCCGTGGACGCCGCGCGCCGGCTACATCCCGTCCATGCCGGGCACCATCGCCCAGGTGACGGACGCGGCGACGGTGCTGCTGGGGCGGTTCGAGCGGGTGGACGTGGTGGCGCTGGCGGACGGGGCGCTCGGCCTGGTCCGCGAGCTGCGCGCCAGCCTGCAGGACGGCGAGGCGCACCAATTGGCCACGCAGTCCACCGCCACCCTGCGCGCGGTGCAGGAGGCGCTCGCGGCGGCGGACGTGCCGGCGCTGTCGGCGCAGCTGCGGCAGACCCTGGCCGCCGCGCGCACCCTGGCGCAGGGGCCGCAAACCCGCGAGCTGCTGCGCTCCGCCACGGCGGCGACCGGCCGGCTGACGGAGGCGACGGCGCGGCTGCCGCAACTGATCGCCTCCCTGGAGGACGTGGCGCGCCGCGCCGACACTGGCGCCGCCGACGCGGAGGCGGCGCTGACGCCGCTGCTGCGGGACGCGCGCACCACGGTGGCGGCGCTGCGGCAGAGCAGCGAGGCCTTGCGGCGGGACCCATCGGAGGTCGTACTGGGCGGCCCGCCGCCGCGCAGCCGCGACCGGTGAGGCGGCGGGCGTGGCTGGCGGCGGCCGCCGGGCTGGCGGGGTGCAGCATCCTGCCGACCCGGCCGTACATCGAGCGGCGGGACTGGCCGCTGGACGTGCGCCGGCCCGCCAGCCTGCCGCCCCGGCCCGGCGGCAAGGCGCTGCTGGTGCGCACCTTGCAGGCCGCACCGGGGCTGGAGGCGCGCGGCCTGCAAGTCATGCAGGCGGACGGCAGCATCCGCACCGGGTTCTACGAGCAGTGGGCGGTGCCCCCCGCCGACGCGGTGGAGGACGTGCTGCGCCGCTGGCTGGCCGCGAGCGGCCTGTTCTCCGCCGTGCTGGCGCCGGGCAGCCGCGCCCGGGCGGACCTGGCGTTGGAGGGCGAGCTGCTGAGCCTGCTCGCCCTGCCGGCGCAAGGCGTGAGCCGGGCGGCGCTGGGCCTGGTGCTGATCGACCTACGGCCGGCGCCGGCGCGGGTGCTGCTGCAAGCGGACGTGACGGCGGCGGCCCCGCTGGGTGGGTCCGCCCCGCCCGATGTCGCCCGGTCCGGCCAGGCGGCGCTGGCGGGGCTGATGGCGGCGGTGGAGGCCCGCCTTGCCGGAATCGTGTGACGCAACGCCGCTGTTTGGTCATCTTTTGCGCCTAGCGTGCGCTTCGGGGGCGGCGTTTTCGCCCCGATCTTCAGGGAGCGTTCGATGCGTATCGCGACGACGGCAATCTTTGCACTGGCCTTGGGCGCCGCGGCGGCCGCGCACGCCCAGCCCTACTACGGCAACCCCGGCTACGACGGCGGGCAGCCGGGCTACGGCGGCGGGCAGCCGGGCTACGGCGGCGGGCAGCCGGGCTACTATGGTGGAGACCCGGGCTACGAGGGCGACCGCGGCTACGAGCGGCGCGCGTTCGAGGACCAGCGCCGCCAGCAGGAGAGGCTGCGGCACGAGGAGGCGCAGAACCAGCAGACGTTGCAGCAGGAGCAGCAGTACAACCGCAACCTGCTGGCGCAGCAGCAGCAGCACAACGCGGCCATCGTGCAGCAGGAGCAGCAGCACAACGCCGCCATCGTGCAGCAGGAGCAGCAGCACAACGCGGTGGTGCAGCAGCAGCAGCAATACAACAAGGCGCTGGTGGCGCAGCAGAACGCCTACAACCAGGCCCTGATCGCGCAGCAGAAGGCCGCGCAAGGGCATTGAGGCTAGGCTACTAAAGGTTAGGCCGGTGGCTCGCCCGCCACCGGCTGCAGCCCCATGGCGGTGATCAGCGCCGTCACCTCGGCGATGGCCGCCTCGGCGTCCGCCGCGTCCGGGCCCTTGGCGACCAGCGACACGCCGCCGCCCGTGCCGCGATAGAACGGGTAGGAGCCGAGGTCCAGGCCGGGGTGGCGGCCCTGCACCGCGCTCAGCCCGTCGGCGATGCGGCCTTCCAGCAACCCGATGGCGTGCACGGCGCGCGACACGATCGGCGGCCCGCCGGCCAGGGTGGGCGCCAGCGCCTCGAACATGGCGCGCATGATGCGCGGCACCCCCGCCATCACGTGCACGTTGCCGATGGTGAAGCCGGGCGCCACCGAGACGGCGTTGTCGATCAGCGCGGCACCCCGCGGCATGGTCGCCATGCGCTGCCGGGCGGCGTTGAACTCGCCGGGCTGGTAGTGCCGCTCCATGCGCGCCCAGGCTTCCGGGTGGGGCTCCCACGGCACGCCGAAGGCGGCGGCCACGCACTCGCTGGTGATGTCGTCGTGGGTGGGGCCGATGCCGCCGGTGGTGAACACGTGGTCGAACCGGGCGCGCGCCTCGTTCACCGTGCCGATGATGGTGGCGGGCACGTCCGGGATCACCCGCACCTCGCGCACCGGGATGCCGAGCGCGCCGAGCCGTTGCGCCAGGAACTGGATGTTGGCGTCCTGGGTGCGGCCGGACAGCACCTCGTTGCCGATGACCAGGATGCAGGCGGTGGGGTTCATAGGAAATCCCTCAGCAGGGCGATGAGCGGCTTGTCCGCGGGCGGCATGTCGTATTCCGTGAGCTTGCCGGGGCGCACCCAGGCCAGGCCCTGGCCTTCCAGCCCCGCCGGCGTGCCCTTCCAGCGGCGGCACAGGAACAGCGGCATCAGCAGGTGGAAGCGGCCGTAGTCGTGGCTGGCGAAGGCGAAGGCGGCGAGGCAGGCGTGCGCCACGTCGATGCCCAGCTCCTCCTTCAGCTCGCGGATCACCGCCTGCTCCGGCGTCTCGCCCGGGTCGAGCTTGCCGCCGGGGAACTCCCACAGCCCGGCCATCCTCTTGCCCTCCGGCCGCCGGGCCAGCAGCACGCGGCCGTCCGCGTCGATCAGCGCGCAGGCCGCGACCAGCAGCAGCGGCTTGCCCGGTTGCGGTTCCTGCAGCGGCGCGGGCGCCTCGACGGCGCCGAACAGGTCCTCGCGCGTGGCGGCGAAGCGGATCACCGGGTGCTCGCCGCCGCGGGCCAGGAACGGCTCGCGCCCGCGCCCCACCTCGTGCAGGCCGATGCGGCGCAGCACGGCGGAGGAGGCCGGGTTGTCCTCCGCCACGTGCGCCTCGATGCGCGACACCGGCAGGTTGGCCAGCGCCCAGCGCGCCACCCGCCCGGCGGCCTCGGTCGCCACGCCGTGGCCCCAGTAGCGCCGCCCGACCCAGTAGCCGAGGTTGCCCACCCCCGGCGCCACGTCCAGCCGCAGCCCGACGCAGCCGATCACCAGCTCCTGCCCGTCCTCGTGCCCGGTGATCGCCAGGTGGTAGGCCGCACCGTCTGCGCGCTGCTGCACGGTGGAGGCGATCCACTCGTCGGTCAGCGTGCGCGGGTAGGGGAAGGGCAGGCGGGACAGCATCCGCACCACGCCCCAGTCGTTCACCAGGCGGTGCAGCTGCTCGGCGTCGGCGGGGGCGGGGGGGCGCAACAGCAGCCGCTCGGTGACCAGCGTCGCCGAGATGTCGGGCGCGGGCGGCGGGGCGGCGGGGCGGCGGCGGGCGGGGGACATCGGCCCGCACCGTGGCGCAGCCGCCCCCATCAAGACAAGGGGGCGTGGCCCGCCAGCGCCTCAGTCGTGCTTGGCGATGAACGCCTTGATGCGGGGGGCGATCTCCGAGCGGAAGCGCGCGCCGTTGAACAGGCCGTAATGCCCCACCCCGGCCTGCTCCCAGTGCTCGTGCTTGTCGGCGTCCAGGTTGGGCGTCAGCGCGTGGGTGACGCGGGTCTGGCCGAGGCCGGAGATGTCGTCGCGCTCGCCCTCGATGGTCATGATGGCGGTGCGGGTGATGGCCGCCGGGTCCACCGGGCGGCCGCGCGAGACCAGCAGGCCGCGGGGCAGCAGGTGCTCCTGGAACACCGCCTGGATGGTTTGCAGGTAGTATTCCGCCGGCAGGTCCATGACGGAGCGGTACTCGGTGTAGAACGCCCGCTTGGACTCCAGCGGCTCGCCGTCGCCATCGACCAGGTGGTTGAACATGTCCCAGTGCGCCTGCACGTGGCGGCCGAGATTCATGGACATGAAGCCGGCCAGCTGCAGGAACCCCGGGTACACCGGGCGCAGGAACCCGGGGTGGCCGAACGGCACCTGGTGGATCACGTTGTTCTTGAACCAGTCCAAGTCGTGCTTCTGGCCGAACTTGTTGACCTCGGTGGGCGACTCGCGCGTGTCGATCGGGCCGCCGATCAGCGTGATGGAGCGGGGCGTCACCGCGTTGCCGTCCTCGTTCATCAGCGCCGTGCTGGCCAGCACCGGCACCGCCGGCTGGCACACCGCCAGCATGTGGGTCTGCGGGCCGAGGTGCTCGCAGAACTGGCGCACGTAATCGATGTAGTCGTCCAGGTCGAACGAGGCGGCGGCGAGCGGCATCTCCTTGGCGTCCCGCCAGTCGGTGACGTACACGTCATGGTCGGGCAGGAAGGCCTCGACGGTGCCGCGCAGCAGGGTGGCGAAGTGGCCGGACATGGGCGCCACGATCAGCAGGGTGCGGTCGGCCGGGCGGTGCGCGTCGCGCCGAAAGTGCAGCAGGTCGCACCAGGGCAGGCTGAGCGCCACCTCCTCAGTGATGCCGACGCTCTCGCCGTCGATGAGGGTGGCTGCGTGGCCGAAGTTGGGCTTTGCGAAGGTGCGGGTGGTGTGCTCGAAGCTGTCCAGCGCCGCCGAGGTCATCCGTCCGAGCGGCGTCGCCCGCATCGGGTTCTCCGGCATGGCCAGCAGCGAGAGCGCGCCCGACGCCATGGCGCGCATCGGCTGCAAGGCCAGGCGCTGCATCTCGTACATCTGGTAGAGCATCATGGTTCAGGGTTCCGTTGCTTCACGTGGGCGGGTTGGGCTGGCTGGCGCGGAAGATGGCGAACAGGCCGCGCGCCACGGCCTCCGGCGGGTCGCCCTCCGGCCGGTACCAGGTGAGCGCCCAGTTGAGCGCGCCCAGCAGGGCCAGGCGGAACGGGCCGGGCCGCACGCCGGGGGGCAGCGGCACGGCGGCCACCAGGCGGCGGAACACGGCCTCGTAGCGATGCCGCTGCAGCACCAGCTCGGCCCGTGCCGCGTCCGGCTGGTTGCGCCCGTCCACCACCACGGCGGCCAGCGAGCCGCCGGTCAGCAGCAGGCGCAGGTGCGCGGCGGCGGCCGCCTCCAGCCGGTCCCACGGGTCGGCCTGCACCGCCACCGCCGCCTCCACCACGGCCACCGAACGGTCGATGGCGTCGGCGTACACGGCGGCGAGCAGCGTCTCCTTCGAGGCGAAGTGGTAGTACATCGACCCCGGCAGCATCCCCACGGCGGAGGCGATCTCCCGCATGGAGGTGCGCTCGTAGCCGCGCGCGCCGAACAGCTGGGCTGCCTGGTGGATGATCTCGTCTCGCCGGCTGTCGGCGCGCAGGCTGTCTAGGGGCAATGGCATGTCCTGGAACCCACCAAACAATCGTTTGGTAAAAATACTCTTAACGCGGCGCTGGCGAACTAGCCAGGGATTTTGCCGCAGTGCAGCGTAACCCTGCCATGTGGACAGGCCATGGCTCCCGGGTGGACGCTGCGCGCGAACCGCAGGACGCGCCGCCATGCCTGATCCAACCCCCATCACCCGCGTCGCCGTCATCGGCGCCGGCATCATCGGCGCCAGCTGGGCCGCCTGCTTCCTGTCCCACGGGCTGGAGGTGGCGGTGTGGGACCCGTCGCCGGACGCCGAGGGCTTCGTGCGCGGCTTCGTGCAGCGCGCCGCCCCGGCCTTGCAGGCGCTCGGCGGCGCGGCGCCCGACCTGGACCGGCTCAGCGTCCATCCGGACCCGGCGGCCGCCGTGGCCGGCGTGCAGTTCGTCCAGGAGAGCGCGCCGGAGCGCCTGGAGGCCAAGCGCGCCCTGTATGCCGCGCTGGAGGACGCGCTGGCGCCGGACGCGATCGTGGCCTCCAGCTCGTCGGGGCTGATGATGACGGACCTGGCGCAGGATTTGCGCACGCCGGGCCGCTTCGCCATCGGCCACCCGTTCAACCCGCCGCACCTGATCCCGCTGGTGGAGGTGGTGGGCGGCGAGCGGACCGCGCCGGAGACGGTGGCGGCGTGCATGGCGTTCTACCGCCGGGTCGGCAAGCACCCGATCCATCTGCGCAAGGAAGCGCCGGGCCACCTGGCCAACCGGCTGCAATCCGCGCTGTGGCGGGAGGCGGTGCACGCCGTGGCGGAGGGCGTGGCGAGCGTGGCGGACGTGGACGCGGCGGTGGCCTACGGCCCGGGGCTGCGCTGGGCGATGATGGGGCCGCACCTCACCTTCCACCTGGCGGGCGGGGAAGGCGGCATGGCGCACTTCATGGAGCACCTCGGCCCGGCCAACGAGGCGTGGTGGCGTTCGCTGGGGCAACCGACACTGACGCCGGAGGTGCAGCGCGCCATCGTCGCGGGCGTGGCGGAGGAGGCCGGCGGCCAGGACGTGGCGACGCTGGCGGCGCGGCGGGACGCGCTGCTGGTGGCGCTGCTGCGCACGATCGGGGAGGGGCGGCCGGGACAGTAGAGGCCCTTTCCCATGGGGAGAGGGAGACCGTTCCTCCGCACCCGCAGCATGGTAGTCTGCCGTCCATGCTCCGACAGTTCTTCGCCTACTACCGCCCGCACCGCCGCCTGTTCGCGCTCGACTTCGGCTGCGCCATCCTGTCCGGCCTGCTGGAGCTGGCGTTCCCCATGGCCATCCGCGCCTTCGTGGACCAGCTGCTGCCGGGGCGGGACTGGGGCCTCATCCTGCTCGCCTCGGCCGCCCTGCTCGGCGTTTACCTGGTGAACACCGGGCTGACCGCCGTGGTGACGTACTGGGGCCACCTGCTCGGCATCAACATCGAGACCGAGATGCGCCGCCGGGCGTTCGACCATTTGCAGAAGCTGTCGTTCAGCTTCTTCGACAACAGCAAGACCGGCACTCTCATCACCCACGTCACCAAGGATTTGGAGGACGTGGGCGAGGTGGCGCATCACGGCCCGGAGGACCTGTTCATCGCGGTGATGACCTTCGTCGGCGCCTTCGCGCTGATGTTCGCCGTCAACGCGCGGCTCGCGCTGCTGACGGTGGTCATCACCCCCGTGGTGACGGTGCTCAGCACCCGCTACGGCTCGCGCATGACGCACAACTTTCGCGCCCTGTTCCGCCAGGTGGGCGCGTTCAACGCCCGCATCGAGGAGAACGTGGGCGGCATGCGGGTGGTGCAGGCCTTCGCCAACGAGGAGCACGAGCGCCGCCTGTTCGCCATCGACAACGCGCAGTACCGCCGCACCAAGCTGCAAGCCTACCGGCTGATGGCGGCCTCCAGCTCGATCACCTACCTCGGCATGCGGCTCACCCAATTGGTGGTGATGGTGGCGGGCACCTGGTTCGTGCTGCACGGGCAATTGTCGCAGGGCGGCTTCGTGTCGTTCCTGCTGCTGGTGGGGGTGTTCCTGCGCCCGGTGGACAAGATCAACGGCGTGCTGGAGACCTACCCCAAGGGCATCGCCGGGTTCCGCCGCTACACCGAGCTGCTGGACACCGCGCCGGACATCGTGGACGCGCCCGGCGCCGCCCCGGCCGGCCCGCTGCGCGGCGACATCCGCTTCGAGCGCGTCAGCTTCGGCTACGGCGGCGGCCGCACGGTGCTGCACGAGATCGACCTGGGCGTGGCCGCCGGCGAGACGGTGGCGTTCGTCGGCCCCTCCGGCGCGGGCAAGACCACGCTGTGCTCGCTGCTGCCGCGCTTCTACGAGCCGCTGGCGGGCCGTATCACCATCGACGGCGTGGATGTCCGGGCGATGACCCTGGCCTCCTTGCGCAGCCAGATCGGCATCGTGCAGCAGGACGTGTTCCTGTTCGGCGGCACCCTGCGGGAGAACATCGCCTACGGCCGGCTCGACGCGCCCGAGGCGGACATCATCGACGCGGCCCGGCGGGCGCAGCTGGCGCCGATGATCGCCGGCTTGCCCGCCGGATTGGACACGCTGGTGGGCGAGCGCGGGGTGAAGCTGTCGGGCGGGCAGAAGCAGCGGCTGGCCATCGCCCGCATGTTCCTCAAGAACCCGCCGATCCTGATCCTGGACGAGGCCACCAGCGCGCTCGACACCGAGACGGAGCGCGCGGTGCAGGGCGCGCTGGCGGAGCTGGCCGCCGGGCGCACCACGCTGGTCATCGCGCACCGCCTGGCCACCATCCGCAACGCCGACCGCATCGTGGTGGTGGACGCCTCGGGCGTGGCGGAGCAGGGGCGGCACGGCGAATTGGTGCAGGCGGGCGGCACGTACCAGCGGCTGCACGCCGCGCAGTTCGGAGAGGTCGGATGAGCGGACGGATGCTCGGGCGGCGAGGGGCCTTGGCAGCCCTGGCCGGGATCGCGCCGGCGCTCGCCCGTGCCCAGGCGGCCCCCACGCCCGCTCCGGACCCGGCCCAGACCCCTCAGACGACCACGCCCCAGACACCTACGCCCCAGACCATCACCCTGCCAACGCCGCAGGCGGCGCCCGCCGTGCCGCCGCCTTCGCCGCCGAGACCCGCCGGGCCGGCTGCGCCGATCGACCCCGCCAAGGCCTACTACCTGTTCTTCGACCAGACGATCGACGTCAATTCGATGCACGCGCTGCGCCGCCAACTGGCCACGCTGGTCGAGGCGGGGGTGTCGCAGATCACCCTGGTCATCAACTCGCCGGGCGGCCTGGTCTCACAGGTGCTGATCACGTACAGCTTCATCCGTTCGCTGCCCGCCACCATCAACACCCATGCGGTGGGACTGGTCGCGTCCGCGGGCAACGTCCTTTTCCTCGCTGGGGAGCACCGCTCGGCCGACCGGTCCGCGCGATTCCTGTTCCATCCTTCGACGGTGTCGCTGCTCGGCACCCTCAACGGGTCACAGCTCAAGGAGAAGGTGACGCAGGACGAAGCGATCGAGGGCATGCTGACCCAGATCTACCGCGACCGCACGGCCTTGACCGACGAGGACATCCAGCGCTTCGGCCGTGGCGAGGTCATCTACACGGCCGAGCAGGCGCAGCACCTGGGCATCGCGCAGGACGTGGCCGACCTCAAGCTGCCGGGCGGCCAGGCGGCGCGCATCCTGTTTCTGGACTGACCGGCTTCACCGCGGCGCGGGAGAGGCCAGCGCCATCGGCCCCTGAACCTCGCGCCCGAAGCCTCGAGCCGGCGGCCTTAGCACTTCGCTAACCCGAGCGCGGCATCCTGCGCCACGCCATGCAGCATCGCTCCCCCTTCCGCCGCCGGCCCCCGCTCCGCTCGCTGCCGGCCGCCCGGTCGGGCGCGGCGGTGCTGGAGTTCGCCCTCGTCAGCCTGCCGTTCCTCGGCTTCTTGCTGGGGCTGATGTCGGTGGCCTTGAACTTCTACCTGCAATTCGCGCTGGACTACTCGCTGCAGCAAGCCGTGCGGCAGGTGCAGATCGGCAACGTTCCTCCCGGCACCTCGGTGGGCACGTTCACCGGTTCCACCTTCTGCCCCATCTTCACGCTGTTCGCCTCCTGCTCCGGCGTGTCGCTCTCCATCCAGCCGGTGACGGACTACTACAGCTCGACCGTGGTTTCCTCGTCGAGCAAGCCGACCAGCTTCTGCGTCGGCCAGCCGGGCCAGCTGATGTACGCGCGGGCGGTGTACCCGGCCCCCGTGATCAGCACGATCTTCCCATTGAACGCCACGCCCACCAACGCGGGCAGCTACGGCACCACCATCATCTCCGCCGCCGCCTTCGCCAACGAGAACCCGACCGGCGCCCCGACGAACCCGACGCCGGGATGCTGAGGCTGTGGCGCGCCCGCCGGGGCTTGGCGGCGTTCGAGTTCGCGCTGCTGCTGCCGTTGCTGGTGACGCTGCTGTTCGGCGTGGTCGACCTGTCGCAGGCGATCATCTTCTCCCGCCGGCTCACCGTGGCCGCGCAGGAAACGGCGACGATCGCCTCCACCCTGGCGGTGCAGTCTAACAACCAGAACGCGCTGACCGAGAACCAGGCCTACGACGCGACCACGGCGCCGTTCGCGCTGTTCCCCGCCTGGCAGGGCGGCCCCAACCCGGGGACCTTCGCCATCACCCTGTCCGTGGCGACCTTCACCGCAAGCCCCTCCGGCTGCACCTCAAGCTGCACCTATTCCGGCACGATTTCCTGGAGCGGCGTGAATCCCAACGGCCAGGCCAACCTGCGGACCTGCGGTCCGGTGCCCCCGGCGGCCTCCAACACGGCGGCGCCCAGCTTGGCCACCCTGCCGCCCGGCGTGTTCGGCCCCACGGCCATCATCGTCGCCGACGTTTCCGCGCCGTTCACGCCGCTGTTCACCGGCTACTTCACCGGAGGCTTCAGGATGCTCCAGTCGGCCTACGTCTCACCCCGGCTCAACAATTCCGTGGCGCTGACCAACACGTATCCCAGCGGCGGCTATTTGTGCCAGGCGTCCTCGTGACCCACCGCTGGTGGCCGGGGCGCGACCGGCGCGGCAACGTGGCGATGATGATGGGCATTCTCGCGGTGCCGCTGGCAGCCCTGGTCGGCTTGGCCGTTGACCTCGGCAATTCGACCTGGGCCCACACGAAGCTGGACGGGGCGGCCGACGCGGCGGCCCTGCTGGCCACCACGGTCGCGTCCAACCAGTACCGGGCGGGCGTGGCGAACCCAACCGCCGCCGCGATCTCCGCGGCGACCGACCGGTTCAACGCCATGGTCGGCATCACGCCTCCGCAATATGGCTTTGCGCCGAACGTCAACATCAACCCCGTCACCATCAGCATGACGCAGTCCGGCAACGTGTTCACCTCCACCGTGAGCTACGCCGGCGCCTACCAGACCTTCCTGGGAGGGATCGTCGGCGTGAGGCAGATCGCGCTCGGCGGCACGTCGGCGGCCAGCCTGTCGGCGAGTTCCTACGTGGACATCCAGGTGCTGATGGACGTGTCGTCCTCCATGACGATCGCGGCGACGCTGACCGACATCAACAACATGGAGGGGCTCACGCAAAAGGCCATTTTGCCCCCGGACAAGCCCAACGACGTCCAGCAGGGCGAAGCCTGCGCGTTCGCCTGCCACTGGTCGCTGCTCAACACCGATTTCCTGGCGCTGGCCCGCAAGAACAACGTGCTGCTCCGGATCGACGTGCTGAGTGCTGCGGTGAGCAACCTCATCACCAACGTCGCGGCGTTGAACACCAACTCGTCCTTCCGGCTCGGCCTCTCGACGTTCGCTCAATTGTTCACGCAGATCTATCCGACCAGCAGCAACATCAGCGGTGCTAGCAGCGCCCTGTCGCTGATCGCGCCGGACCTCAACCGATGCACCGACGCTGTCAGCTGTCCGGAAAGCTACTTCGACAATGCGATGGCCAGCTTGACCTCCGTTACGCCAACCTCAGGCAACGGGGCCACTCAGGCGACCTCGCAGCAATTCCTCTTCATCGTGAGCGACGGCCTCGTGGACCAGAACACCGGTTCGCGCGTCATGAGCCCCATCAATCCTGCAAGCTGTGCTGCGCTCAAAGCCAAAGGCGTCACGATCCTGACGCTCTACACGCAGTATATTCCCTTGGAAGCGCCCTACATCCAGGCACCCTATGCGGCAAACCCGTTCTACGTGCAGTACGTGGCCCCGTATCAGCCCCTGTCAGGACCGGACCAGCTTCAGCAGGCCATGGCGGCGTGCGCCTCGGCGCCCAACCTGGCGTTTGCGGCGTCGGATGCCTCCGATATCGACGCGAAGCTGCAGCAGCTGCTTGCCGCCGTCCTGGCGCTGACCTCTGGTCACCTGACCCAGTGAGCCCCGCCGCGCTCAGCTTTCCAGCAGCTCGGAGTCCCAGTACAAATAGTCCCGCCAGCTTTCATGCAGGTAGTTCGGCGGGAAGGCGCGGCCGTTCTCCTGCAGCTCCCACGTCGAGGGCTGCCGCGGCGTCTGGCGCGGGTGCATGTGGCACTCGCGCGGCAGGCGGGAGCCTTTGGCCAGGTTGCAGGTGCCGCAGGCGGTGACGACGTTCTCCCACGTTGTGCGCCCCCCGCGGCTGCGCGGGACCACGTGGTCGAACGTCAGGTCGTGCGTCGGCAGCCGGTCGTTGCAGTACTGACAGGCGAAGGCATCCCGCAGGAACACGTTGAACCGGGTGAACGCCGGGCGCCGCGCCGCCGGGATATACTCCTTCAGCGCGATCACGCTGGGCAGCCGCATGGACATGGACGGGGAGTGCACCGCGACCTCGTACTCGTTGAGCACGGAAACCCGGTCGAGGAACACGGCCTTGATCGCGTCCTGCCACGCCCAGACCGAGAGCGGGAAATACGAGAGGGGCCGGAAATCCGCGTTCAGCACCAGCGCCGGGTAATGCATTCCGCCGTCAGGCAAAGCGCGCTCCTTCGGGTCGCCGCGCCTGCCAGGAGTCGGTCATAGGCCCGACCGCCTGAAGCATGCGTCGCCAAATCCCGTGGCGCTTATCGCAGAGAGGCTGCTGCACCGCAAGGCAGCCTCCCGTTCTTCACGGGCCTGTCACACCGCGAACGCTGTCCGCAGCGCCGCCACGCCCGCGCCGATCCCAACCGGATCAATGCCATGGCCCAGCCCGGGCCGGAACAGCGCCTGCACCGGCACCCCGGCCGCGCGCAGCGACGCCGCGGCGTCACGCGAGAGCGACGCCGGCACCACCCCGTCCGACTCGCCGTGCACCAGCAGCACCGGGGCGCTGTTCGCCCGTGCGGCCAGCTGCTCCGGGGCGACCAGCGCGCCGGAATAGGCCAAGATCGCGCGCGGCGCCGCCGTCCGCCGCAACCCGGCGTACAGCGCCATCATGGCGCCCTGGCTGAACCCCACCAGCGCATAGGCCTCCGCCGGCAGGCCGAGCCGGGCCAGCTCGGCGTCGATGAACCCGTCCAGCGCCAGCCGGGCCTGCGCGGCGCCGGCCGCCATGCGCGCCGGGCTGCGGTCGCGCAAGGACCACCACTGCCGGCCGAACGGCGCGCCGTCGTACGGCTCCGGCCCGTCGGGCGCGGCGAAGGCCGCATGGGGCAGCGCCGTCCCGCATTGCGGAGCCAGGCCGATCAGGTCCTGCCCGTTCGCGCCGACGCCGTGGCACAGCACCACGAGCTGCCGCGCCGCCCCGCCCGCCGCCGGGCCCCAGCGCACCGCCTGCAAATCCATCGCCACTCCCCCGCCCTGCCCAGCCGCACTATGCTGGCGGGCGGCCCATGTCCATCACCACCCGCTTCGCCCCCAGCCCGACCGGCCTGCTGCATCTCGGCCATGCCAGCGTGGCGCTGGACGCCTGGCAGCGCGCCCGGGCCGCAGGCGGGCGCTTCCTGCTGCGGATCGAGGACATCGACGCCGGCCGCTGCCGCCCTGACCACGAAGCGGCCGTGCTGGAGGATTTGCGCTGGCTCGGCCTCGACTGGGACGGCCCGGTGCGGGTGCAGACGCAGCACGCGGACGATTACCGCGCCGCCCTGGCCGCCCTGCGCGGCATGGGGGTGCTGTACCCATGCTTCTGCTCCCGCGCCGACGTGCTCCGCGCTGCTGCTGCGCCGCATGGGCCGGAAGGCGTCATCTATGCCGGAACCTGCCGTGCCCTGTCCGCCGCCGAGCGCGCCGGGCGCATCGCCGCCGGCCAGCCGCATGCCTGGCGGCTGGACACCGGCCTGGCCCTGCAAGGCACCGGGCCGCTCACCTTCGCCGAGGAGGGCAGGGGCCGGCTGCCCTGCGACCCGGCGGCGCACGGCGACGTGGTGCTGGCCCGCCGCGACGCCCCCTCTAGCTACCATCTCTGCGCCACCCACGACGACGCCGCCCAGGGCGTCACCCTGGTCACCCGCGGCGCGGACCTGCTCGCCGCCACCAGCCTCCACCGCCTGCTGCAAGCCCTGATGGGCTGGCCGGAGCCGGGCTACGCCCACCGCCCGCTGCTGGCCGGGCCGGACGGCCGCCGCCTGTCCAAGCGGGACGGCGCGCACAGCCTGCAAGCGATGCGCGCCGCCGGCATGACGCCGCAGCAGGTGCGCGACCAAGTGCGGGCATTGGCTTCCAATCACGCCACGCCATGATAGGGTCCGCCACCGCCGCCGGGACCCCGCCATGCCGCTTCGCCTTGTGCTTGCCTTGCTTCTCGCAATCGTCGCCCCGGCGGCACGGGCGCAGGACAAGGTGCTGAACGTCTATAACTGGACCGACTACATCGACCCGGCGGCGCTCGACGGCTTCCGCAGGCAGGCCGGCGCCACCATCCACTACGACGTGTACGACAGCCTGGAAACGCTGGAAGGCAAGATGCTGGCCGGGCATTCCGGCTACGACGTCATTGTCCCCACGGCGGAGCCCACCTTCGCCCGGCTGATCGCCGCCGGCGCGCTGCAACCGCTCGACCGCGCCGCCATCCCCGCCCTGGCCGGCGAGGACCCCGGCCTGATGGCCCGCGCCGCCGCCTCCGACCCCGGCAACCGATACGGCGCGATCTACCTGTGGGGCACCATCGGCCTGGGTGAAATCCCGTCCAAGATACGCGCCCTGCTGCCGGACGCGCCGCTGGACAGCTGGGACCTGCTGCTCGACCCGGCCAACGCGCAGAAGCTGGCGCCGTGCGGCATCACCATGCTCGACAGCGCCACCGACGTGATCCCGTCCGTGCTGAAATACCTGCGCCACGACCCGGCGAGCACCAACCCGGCCGACCTCGCGGACGTGGAGCGGGCGCTGATGGCGATCCGTCCCTACCTGCGCACCTTCAGCAGCGGCGGCGTGGTGGAGGCGCTGGCGGCCGGGCAGACCTGCCTGGCGTTCACCTACTCGGGCGACGCCATCCAGGCCAAGTTCCGCGCCCAGGAGGCGAACCGCGACCCCGTGACGTACGCCGCCCCCCGCGAGTTCACCCAGCTCTGGTTCGACATGCTGGCCGTGCCGAAGGACGCGCCCGACCCGGCGCTCGCCAGCCAGTTCATCCAGTACGTGCTGCAGCCGGACGTAATGGCTGCCATCACCAACGTCGTGCATTACCCGAACGCCATCCCCGCCAGCCGCGCCAAGGTGGACCCGGCGGTGCGCGACGACCCGAGCGTGTACCCGGATGCCGCCGTGCTGGCCCGCGCCTTCACCGTGGCGGCCGTGCCGGAGGCGGCCCTGCGGGCGCGCACCCGCATGTGGGCGCGGTTCAAGGCCGGGTGAGCGCCGGCGCGGCCCACCTCGCCGTCTCCGGCCTGGCCGTCCGCTACGGCCCCGCCGTGGCGCTGGCGGGGCTGGACCTGGAGATCGGCCGGGGCGAGCTGTTCGTGCTGCTGGGCGGCTCCGGCTCCGGCAAGACGACGCTGCTGCGCACGCTGGCCGGGTTCATCCAGCCCTCCGCCGGGCGCATCGTGCTGGGCGGGCGGGACATCACGGCGCTGCCGCCGCACCGCCGCCCGGTGAACACCATGTTCCAGTCCTACGCGCTGTTCCCGCACATGAGCGTTGCCGCCAACATCGGCTTCGGCCTGCGCCGCCAGGGGGTGGCCCGGGCGGACGCGGCGCGCCGGGTGGCGGAACTGCTGGCGCTGGTGCAGCTGGAAGCCTTCGCCGACCGGCGGCCGGACGCGCTCTCCGGCGGGCAGCGGCAGCGGGTGGCGCTGGCCCGCAGCCTCGCCCCCCGCCCCGAGCTGCTGCTGCTGGACGAGCCGCTCTCCGCGCTCGACCGCGGCCTGCGCGAGGCGACGCGGGCGGAGCTGGTGCGGGTGCAGCGCCAGCTCGGCACCACCTTCGTGCTCGTCACGCACGACCAGGAGGAAGCGCTGTCGATGGCCACCCGCATCGGCCTGCTGGAGCGCGGCCGGCTGGCGCAGGTCGGCACGCCCACCGAGATCTACGAGCGCCCGGCCAGCCGCAGCGTCGCCGCGTTCATGGGGGCGGCCAACATCCTGCCCGCCCGGGTGCGCTCGCCCGGGGTGCTGGAGCTGCTGGGGTTGGCGGCGCAGGCGGACACCGCCGGGTTCAGCGGCGCGCTGCACGTGGCGCTGCGGCCGGAGCGGCTGCGCCTGGGGCCGGCGAATGGGCCGAACACGATCACCGGCCAGGTGGTGGAGAGCGCCTACCGCGGCATCGTGGTGGACCACCGGGTGCAGGTGGGCGGCGCGGTGCTGCTGGTCAGCCAACCGCTGGGCGACGGCGCGGGGGTGGCGCTGCCGCCGGGTGCGGCGGTGTGCGTCTCCTGGTCGCCCGACGCCTGCATCCTGCTGCCGGAATGACCCGCTGGTGGGTGCTGGCGCCGGTGTGGGCCTGGCTGCTGCTGTTCATCGCCGCGCCTGCCGTCATCGTGCTGGCGCTGTCGTTCTCGCAGGCCGCCGCCAGCGTGCCGCCGTATGACCCGTTGCTCACCTGGGTCCACGGCTGGCCGGCGCTGCACCTGCTGGGGGACAACTACGAAACGCTGGTGGGAGACGGCTATTACCTGCACGCCGCCCTGCAAAGCCTGCTGGTGGCCAGCGTGTCCTCCGTGCTGTGCCTGCTGATCGGCTTGCCAATGGCGCTGGCCATCGCGCGCGCGCCGGAGCGGTGGCGCTCCTTGCTGCTGCTGCTGGTCATGCTGCCGTTCTGGACGGGGTTCCTGCTCCGCATCGTGGCCTGGATCGGCCTGCTGGGCGACGCGGGCTGGATCAACTCCGGCCTCGGCTTGCTGGGGGTGGCGCCGCTGCACATGCTCTACACGCGGTTCGCGATGTACGTGGGCATCGTGTATTGCTACCTGCCGTTCATGGTGCTGCCGCTCTACGCCCGCCTGTCCAAGCTGGACCCGGCGCTGGAGGAAGCCGCTGCCGACCTCGGCGCGTCGCCGGCCCGGGTGTTCCTCTCCGTCACCCTGCCGCTGGCGTTGCCGGGCATCCTGGCCGGGCTTGCCTTGGTGTTCATGCCGGCGGTGGGCGAGTACGTGATTCCTGAATTGCTGGGCGGCCCGGCGGCACAGACGGTGGGCCGCGCGCTGTGGAACGAGTTCTTCGAGAACCACGACTGGCCGATGGCCGCCGCCCTGGCCAATGCGCTGCTGGTGGGCCTGCTGCTGCCGCTGGCGCTGCTGCGGGCGGGGCAGCGGCGGTTGTGAGCGAAGCCGTTGTTGGTATATGCCATTGCCGTATCACAGGAGCGCAGCATGGCGACGGCCAAGGTGTTCTGGTCCGGCAGGTCGCAAGCGGTGCGGCTGCCGAAGGAGTTCCGTTTCGATGGTGCCGAGGTTGCCATCCGCCGTCAGGGAAGGGCGGTCGTTCTGGAGCCGATCGAGCCTGTGGTGAAGGATGAGTGGGCATGGCTCGACCGGATCGCCGGGCCGCTGCCGCAGGACTTCCTTGATGCCCTGGAAGAGTCCGAGGGAGAGTTGCCAGACCAAGGCTGCTTTGATTGACCCACCTGCTCGACTCCAACGTCGCAATCGGCCTCCTCAAGGGGCAGAAACAGGTTGTCAGGCGGATGCGGTTCCGCCCGGTTGGCGAGGTCGCGTTGTCCGCGGTCGGAATGTCCGAGCTTTGGTTCGGCGCCTTCAAGTCCGCCCAAGCCGATGCCGTGCTAAGCCGGCTGGAACAGTTTGACCTGCCTGTGCTGGCGTTCGACGCCCAGGACGCGCGATGCGCGGGGGAGGTCAGGGCCTCCCTGAGCCGCGCCGGCCGGCTGATCGGGGCCTACGACATCCTCATCGCCGGCCAGGCGCTCGCCCGCGACCTCACCCTCGTCACCCACAACACCCGCGAGTTCTCCCGCGTCTCCGGCCTGCGCCTTGAGGACTGGGAGCTGTGAGGCTCTCCCGCACCCTGCTCGCCGCCCTGCTGTTCGGCTACGCGTTCCTGTTCATCCCCGTCATCCTGCTCGTCCTCACCAGCTTCAACGATTCCCGCATGACCACCGTGCTGTCCGGCTTCTCCTGGCGCTGGTACGCAGCGCTCTGGCAGGACAGCCGGCTGATCGCGGCCGGGCTGCTGTCGCTGGAGGTGGCCGCGCTCTCGGCCACCGGGGCCACCATCCTCGGCACGGCGGCGGCCATGGTGCTGGCGCGGTTCCGCCGGCTGCGCGGGCGCGGCGTGCTGGACATGCTGCTGGCGACGCGGCTGGTGCTGCCGGACGTGCTGATCGGCCTCTCGCTGCTGCTGCTGTTCGTGTCTAGCCAACAGGTGTTCGGCTTCCCCAGCCAGCGCGGCGCCGTCACCATCGCGGTGGCGCACGTCTCGTTCTCGCTGTCCTACGTGGCCGTCGTGGTGCGCGCGCGGCTGGACGGGGCAGGCACCGACCTGGAGGAGGCCGCGATGGACCTCGGCTGCTCGCCCGCCGGGGCGTTCCTCCGCATCACGCTGCCGCTGCTGGCGCCGGCGCTGCTGTCCGGCTGGCTGCTGGCGTTCACGCTCAGCCTGGACGACCTGGTGGTGGCCAGCTTTGTCTCCGGGCCCGGCGCCTCCACGCTGCCCATGGTGGTGTTCTCCTCGCTCAAGCTCGGCGCCACGCCGGAGCTGAACGCGCTGGCGACGGTGATCCTGCTGCTGGTGTCCACAGCCCTGCTCGGCGCATGGATGGTGCAGCGGCGCGCGGTTGCCGCCGGGCGCAGCCGGGCTTAGGTTTACGCCGCTCCGAGAGGCCCGACACACACCATGCAGCTCATCGCCGAACGGCTCGGCCGCGTCAGCCCCAGCCAGACCATCGCCATCTCCAGCAAGGCCCGCGCGCTGAGGGCGGCCGGGCGGGACATCATCAGCCTGTCCGCCGGCGAGCCGGATTTCGACACGCCGGACAACGTCAAGCAGGCTGCCATCCGCGCCATCGAGGCGGGCGACACCAAGTACACCGACGTGTCCGGCACCCCGGCGCTGCGCCGTGCGGTGGCAGAGAAGTTCCGCCGCGACTCGGGCCTGGACTACAAGCCGGAGGAGATCATCGTCTCCACCGGCGGCAAGCAGATCATCTACAACGCCATGGTCGCCACGCTGAACGCCGGCGACGAGGTGATCATCCCGAGCCCCTGCTGGGTCAGCTACCCGGACATCGTGGCGCTGGCGGACGGCACCCCCGTCATCGTGCCATGCGGGCAGAACAACGGCTTCAAGCTGCTGCCGGAGGACCTGGAAGCCGCGATCACGCCGCGCACCAAGTGGTTCATGTTGAACAGCCCCTGCAACCCGACGGGGGCGGCCTACTCGCACGCCGAGCTGCGCGCGCTGTGCGACGTGCTGCTGCGCCATCCGGACGTGTGGGTGTTCACCGACGACATCTACGAGAAGCTGACCTATGGCGGCTTCAAGCCCGCCACCGTGGTCGAGGTGGAGCCGCGGCTGCGGGACCGCACGGTGACGATGAACGGCTGCTCCAAGGCCTATGCCATGACGGGCTGGCGCATCGGCTACGCGGGCGGCCCGCTATCGCTCATCAAGGCGATGGACAAGCTGCAATCGCAGTCCACCTCCAACACGTCCTCCATCAGCCAGGCCGCCGCGGTCGAGGCGCTGAACGGCCCGCAGGACGCGATCCCGCGCATGGTGGAGGCGTACGAGCAGCGGCGAGACCTGGTGGTGGACATGCTGAACGAGGCGCGCGGCATCACCTGCCACCGGCCGGAGGGCGCGTTCTACGTGTTCCCGTCCGTGCACGGCTGCATCGGTAAGACCTCGCCCAAGGGCGCGCGGATCGGCGATGACGAGGCGTTCGTCACCGCGCTGCTGGACGAGGAGGGGGTGGCGGCGGTGCACGGGGCGGCGTTCATGTATCCGGGCCACTTCCGCGTCAGCTACGCTACCAGCACGGCGGCGCTGCGCGAGGCGTGCAGCCGCATCCAGCGGTTTTGCGCCAGCTTGAAGTAAGGCAAGGGGCGCTGCCCCTTGACCCCGCTGGGGCCGAGAGGCCCCAGACCCCATGTACCGGGTTTCAAAAGGGCTCCGCCCTTTTGCGGGTCAAGGGCAGCGCCCTTGCCTAACCTTGCCTCCCGCCTGTCCCGCGTCCCCGTCGCTGCCACCATGGCCATGACGGCCCGCGCCCGCGCCATGCGCGCCGCCGGCATCCCCGTCATCTCGCTCACCATCGGCGAGCCCGACTTCGCCAGCCCGCCGCATGCCATCGAAGCCGCCCACCAGGCCGCCCTCGCAGGCGAAACCAAGTACACCCCGCAGGACGGCACGCCTGCGCTGAAGCAGGCCATCCAGCGCAAGTTCGCCCGCGATTCCGGGCTGGCGTTCGCGCCGGACGAGATCACCGTCGGCAACGGCGGCAAGCAGGTGATCTTCAACGCCCTCATGGCCACGCTCGACGAGGGCGACGAGGTGGTGATCCCCGCACCATACTGGGGCGCCTACCCGCTCATGGCCACCTTGGCCGGTGGCGTGCCCGTTCCGGTCAACTGCCCGCAGAACAACGGCTTCCGGCTGCGTCCGGAGGACCTGGACGCCGCCATCACCCCGCGCACCAAGTGGCTGCTGCTGAACTTCCCCAACAACCCGACCGGCGCAGCCTGCCCGGCGGACGAGCTGGCCGCCTTGGGCGAGGTGATGCGGCGTCATCCGCACGTCTGGATCATGTCGGACGACATGTACGAGCACCTGGTCTATGACGGCTTCCGGCACGCCACCCTGGCCGCGGTGCAGCCGGCGCTGCGGGACCGCACGCTGACCGTCTCGGGCGTGTCGAAGACCTACGCCATGACCGGCTGGCGGGTGGGCTTCGCCGCCGGGCCGCGCGCGCTCGTCAAGGCGATGTCGGCGATGCAAGGCCACGCGACGGCCGGCGTGTCCGGCATCACCCAGGCTGCAGCCGCGGCGGCGTTGGACGGGCCGCAGGAGAGCGTCGCCGTGCAGGCTGCCGCCTACCGCCGCCGGCGGGACTTGGTGGTGGGCATGCTGAACGAGGCGCCCGGCGTCGCCTGCCACCGGCCGGAAGGCGCGTTCTACGTGTATCCCAACATCGCCGGGTGCCTGGGCCGCACCACGCCCGGCGGCATCCGGCTGGACACGGACGAGCAGTTCGCCTTGGCCCTGCTGGAGGAGCGGCACGTCGCCACCGTGCATGGCGCGGCATTCGGCATGAGCCCCTATTTGCGCATCAGCTACGCGACCGACGAGGCGACGCTCGCGGAGGCCTGCGCCCGCATCCAGGCGTTCTGCGCTTCCCTCGCATGACGATCCGCCCGGGCCGCGATGAGGATGGTCCGGGCCTGATCGCGCTGATCGGCGCGTGCTGGGCGGAGTACCCCAGCATCATCTTCGACGTGGATGCGGAGCTGCCGGAGCTGCACGCCTTCGCCAGCTACCTGGCCGGCCGCGGCGGCGCGCTGTGGGTGGCGGAGGAGGCCGGCACGGTGGTTGGCCTGGCGGCGGCGCATCCGGCGGCGGACGAGTGGCAGCTGTCCAAGCTCTACGTCGCCGCCAGCCAGCGCGGCGCTGGGCTGGCCGAGCGGCTGCTGCGCGGCGCCGAGCAGCATGCGCGGGCGGCCGGGGCGGCACGCATGATGCTGTGGTCCGACATGCTGTTCACCCGCGCGCACGCCTTCTATGCCAAGCAGGGCTACGTCCGCCGCGGCGGGCTGCGCGCGCTGAACGACCTGTCGCACTCGATCGAGGCGATGTTCGCCAAGCCGCTCGCCGGGCTGGTGGCGGAGGAGCTGGACGTGGCGGCGGCTGAAAGCGCCGAACGCCCGCTCGCGGCCATCCTGCGGGACTGCCTGGACGCCGGCGCATCGCTCTCCATGCTGCCGCCGGCGGGGCGCAAGAAGCTCGCCGCCTATTGGCACGGCATCACCCGGCAGGTGGGACAGGGGGAGATGCGGCTGTTCGCGGCCTGGCTGGAAGGGGCCCTGGTGGGTACGGTGCACCTGGGGCTGGCCACGCCGGAGGTGTCGGCGCACACGGCCGAGATCGGCATGCTGCTCGTCTCGCCGGCCGCGCGGCGTCGCGGGGTCGGCCTGGCGCTGATGCGGGCGGCGGAGACGGCGGCCTCCGGGGCCGGCCGCGAGCTGTTGACCCTGATCACCCGCACCGGCGACGCCGGCAGCCTGCTCTACCAGCAGTCGGGCTGGACCCTGGCGGGAACGGTGCCCAATTGGGGGCAGGGGCCGGGCGGACAGCGCAGCGCGGCCTCGCTCTACTACAAGCCCATCTGACACCTGCGCCAGGCGTCCCCACATCCCTCGCCATGGACCGCACCTTCCCGCTGACCCGCGCCGCCGGGCTCGACCACCTCGCCGCCGTCATCCCCCACATGGGCCGCGCCTACGCGGCCGGGCGCAACGCCGACCACGGGCCGGACGGGCCGACCGCCACATCCGCCCTGTCCCCCTACCTGCGCCGCCGCCTGGTCACGGAGCGCGAGGTGGTCGAGGCCGCTCTCGCCGCCCACGGACCCGGCGCTGCGGAAAAGTTCGTCCAGGAAGTGTTCTGGCGCAGCTACTTCAAGGGCCACCTGGAGACCCGCCCCGGCATCTGGACGGATTACCGCAGCCTGGTGGAGCAGGGCCGCAACCAGCTGGCCACCGCTTCCGGCCTGCGCCGGGTGTTCGAGGACGCCGTGGCCGGCCGCACCGGCATCGAGTGTTTCGACGACTGGGCGCAGGAGCTGGTCGAGACCAACTGGCTGCACAACCACGTCCGCATGTGGTTCGCCTCCATCTGGATCTTTACCCTGCGCCTGCCCTGGGCGCTGGGCGCTGATTTCTTCCTGCGCCACCTGATCGATGGCGACCCGGCGAGCAACACCCTGTCCTGGCGCTGGATCGCCGGGCTGCACACCCGCGGCAAGCCCTACGCCGCCCGCGCCGACAACATCGACCGCTACACCGGCGGCCGCTACCACCCTACCGGCCTGGACGAGGACCCGGTGGCGCTGGAGGAGGCCGACGGCCCCGCCCCCACGCCCCTGCCGCGCCCCGAGGCGCTGCCGGCGGGCGAGGTGGCGCTGTTGCTACACCTGGACGACCTCTGCCCGGAAAGCCTGCCGCTGGGTGCTGCGCGGGTGACGCGCATCGGCGGCCTGGTGGCGCACGCGCCCGACGCGGTGGAGCGGGTGCGCCGGGCCGATGCCGAGGCGATGGCGGACGCGCTGGCCCGCGCCTCGGCGCATTTCGGCTGCGCTGCCGCGCCGGTGTCGGACGGCTGGGCCGGCGGCCTGCCCGTCGTGGCGGCCTGGGCGCCGGTCGGCCCCACCGCGGACGTGCTGCCGCCCTGCACGCGCGTTCGGCGCGAGTGGGACAGCGCCGCCTGGCCGCGTGGGACGCGCGGCTACTTCCAGGTCAAGGCGGCAATCCCGCGCATCCTGGAAGCGGAGGGCATCCGGGCCTGACGAGCAACGATCCGTCATCACCAAACGGGATGATGGCTTCCGACAACATCGGGCACGCGCCACTTCATCAAGTTTCCGTGTTGTCTGACGACCTGGGTTGTTACATACCTCTGTAGTAAGTTAACGTTGCTTGTAACGCTATGGAGGAAACATCCTTCAGAGGTGTCAAGTCACAATAATCAATAATAAAATGAGGAACGTCATGCATAAACAGCGTCGCCTGCTGACTTCCAGTATTGTGGCTATGCTTGTATTCTATGGCCAGACCGCAAGCGCGCAGACGTTCACCCCGATCAAGCCGCCGGCCGCGCCGCTCATCACCCGCGCTCCTTACCTGAACACCTGGCTGCGCAACTCGACCGGCGTCGCGCCCGGAACCTGGCCGCAACATTGGGATGGCAACGTCAAGGCGATCACCGGCATCGCCTACATCGACGCCAAGCCTTACCTGTTCCTGGGCGCGCCGAGCGTCGCCGGCCTTTCACAGTCGATGGCGCAAACGTCGCTGCAAACCACGGCGACGCAGTCGATCTTCACCTTCAACGCCGGGGGCGTGAACCTGACGGTGGATTTCCTTTCACCGGTGGAGGCCAAGGATCTCCGGCGCCTTAGCATGCCGCTTGCCGACATCATCGCCACCGCGCAGAGCAGCGACGGAAACAGCCACACGGTCAGCGTCTATTTCGACATCAGCGGCGAGTGGGCCAGCGGCTTGACTGGCGGCAACCAGCCAGCAGCCCTGATCCAATGGGCGCCCGAGACGATCAACCGCAATGCGGACGGCACCAACAAGAAGGGCACGCTCTCGGCTTGGACGGTGACGCCCACGTCGCCGATGGTACTCACCCAGTCCAACGACTTTGCCGACTGGGGCACCGTGCTGTGGACGACCGCCACCTCCCAGGCGCTGACCACGCAATCCGGCGCTGACGCCGCGGTGCGCGCCCAGTTCGTCAGCTCCGGCGTGCTCGCCGGCACCAACGACACCAACCAGCCGCGCGCGATCAACAATGCCTATCCGGTGTTCGCCTTCGCCAATGCATTCGGCACCGTCGGCACGGCGCCGACCGCGCCGTTCACGCTCCTGCTCGGACGGGTGCGTGACCCGGCGATCAACTATGTCGGCAGCAGCCTGCATTCGCTGTGGACTCATTACTGGCCATCTTACGAAGCCATGCTCGCCTTCGCCTACAATGACGCTCCCGCGGCCGTCACGCGCGCGAACGACATGGACGGCGCCATCGCCAGTGCCGCAACGGCGCTCGGAGGGCAGCAATATGCCGCCCTCACCGCAGTGACGTTGCGGCAAGCCTTCGCCGCCACTGAGCTGACCAACGGCACGGTGGACTCCTACACCAACATCGCGGGCGATCCTTTCCTGTTCCTGGAGGAGATCAGCAGCGACGACAACGTCTCCACGGTGGACGTGATGTATCCCTCGATGCCGGCCTTTCTTTACACCAATCCCGAACTCGTCCGTTACCTGCTGGCCCCGGTCATCAGCTATTCCGAGTCGGGACAGTGGCCGGAGCAGTTCGCGCCGCATGACTTAGGGGCCACCTACCCGAACGCCACCGGGCACAACGACGGCGGCGGCGAGAACATGCCGGTGGAAGAAACCGCCAACATGCTGATCATGGCCGATGCCTACATGCAGCATGTGCCGAAGGCGGAAGCCACCGTCTATGCCGATGCGCATTATGCCCTATTCAGGCAATGGGTCACCTACCTGCTGACGGTGCCGGCGGGCGTTCCCTATTCCAACGCGGTCGATCCGCAGTTCCAGAACCAGACCGACGACTTCACCGGTCCCATCGCACACAGCGTCAACCTGGCGCTCAAAGGCATCCTTGCCGTTGGCGCGATGGCGCAGATCTCCCATGTCGCCGGAGACGCCAAGGACGCAGTTTATTACCGCAATCAGGCGGAGTTGGCGATAAGCACCTGGGCCCAGCTTTCGCAGAATAGCAACAACACTCATCTGCTGCTGCAATACCGGGAGGCCGCCAACGCTTACAGCCCCGATACCAGCAGTGAGCCGGACAGCTACTACAGCCTCAAGTACAACGCATATCCCGACAAGCTACTTGGGCTAAACCTAATTCCACCGAGCATCCTGGCCGAGGAGGCCGCCTTCTACAAGCTGCAGGAAACCCCAACCGGCATTCCGCTCGATCCGCGCCATACCTACACGAAAGCGGACTGGGAACTATGGACCGCGGCGGCAAGCAACGACCCCGCGCTTGTCCAAAGCATCATCGGCGAGGTGTATAATTACGCGAACACGACCGCGGCCGCCACCGCCTTCCCCGACTTGTATGATACGGTCAGTGGGTCCACCACCTTTACTGCCCGCCCGGTCGTGGGCGGTGCGTTTGCTCCGCTCACCCTGACGCTTGCTCCCGGGAAGTAGCACCCGGGCAACGGTCGGTTGCCCTGGCGGAAGCCTTGCGTCATGGCTGCGTCACTGCGCCGGGTCGAACCGGATGCTGTCCACGAACAGGCCGAGGTGGCGTGGGTCGTGCACGGGGCCGCGATCCATCGGCCGGGTCGGATGGCCGATATGGAATTGCAACACCGTGGTTCCCGCCGGGATGACAACTTGAGCCGTGGTCTGCTCCAGGTCCGGCAGGCTCCATTCGGCGACCAGCTGCCCATCCGCAAAAACCTGCACCGGCTGTGCAACGCCCTTAGCCGGCCCCAGCCCGGTGAGATGCACGGTGGCCCGGCTGCGAGCCGCCGGGTCCGTCAGGCGGAAGCGCAGGGCGGCGTCGCTGCTGAGGCTCCAGGCGCCGATGGCCGCATCGTTCCCCCAGCCTTCGCCGAGCCCTGCCTCAAACGCCGCCATGCCGCGCCGCAGCCATTCCCCGCTTGGCCAGCTGGGGCTGGCGTCCGCAACGCGGGCCGACGCGGCCGGCGGGTCCTGCGAGCAGAGCACGGTGGAGGCCACCATCCAGCAATCGCGGTCGGCATCTGGCATGAAGTAACGCTCGGCCAGGCGCGCCGGCGGCATGACGATGCGCAGCTTACCCGGTTGCCAAGGCGCTGCCAGCACCGCCTGCGGGTCGCAGGCCTGAGCCGGGCCGGGCCGGGCGCTGTACATCGTGTTGGTGCTCATCAGCGTCTGCGACCCGAGCAGCAGGAGCTGCATGAAGGCCGGGCTGCGCACGGTGTCCGCGCCGCACGCGTAGGTCGGCCAGAAGGTGAGACGCTGGTGCCGCGCGAACACGGCCGCCAGGGCCGGCTCGTCGAACGACCAGGCCACGGTGCCGTGGGCGGCCGCACGGTCTTCCGCCCGAATCTGCTGCGTGTCGATGAGCTGGAGCGCCACGGCCGCCGCCAGCAGCGCCGCCCCGGCGCGGCCGGGCCAGGCGCGCCCGATGGCCACGACGCTGCCGATGAGCAGCGCATAGGATACCGGCCAGAAGAAGCGCCCGGTCGCGCGGAACTGCAGCATGAAGCTTGGAAAATCCTTCATGTGGCCGATGCGGTGCGGCCCGGCGTAGATCGTCCCGGACAGTGAGAACGCGAACAGCGCCGCGAGCACGATCAATAGTCCGAAATGCCCCCCCCCGCGGCAGGCCCTCGCGCGCGAGGGCCACGCCCGCTGCCAGCGCCAGCAGCAGCACGCCGGCACCGAGATACTGGTAGCCCTCGAAGGCCTGCCCGCCGGTCGGGTCGGCGAGGCTGAACGGCAGCGCCGCGCGCGGCCCCGGGATCAGCGGCGCGAGCAGGTTCATGGAATACACGCCGAAGCCGCCCGCCGGCTCCGCGCCGCCATAGCCGAGCAGCGCCGCGCCGCCGGCCGTGAGCCCAAGCCCGGCCACGATCCAGGCCGTGCAAGGCAGCCATCGCCGGTCCCGCCGCAGCGCCAGGATCAACGGCGCGGCGATGAGCAGTGCTGCGGCCATGGCGAGCAGGTAGGGATGCACCAGCAGCGCCGCCGCGAGCAGCAGGGCCGCCGCCATGCCGTGCCGCGCCCGGAACCCGGCGCCGATCCGGAAATGCAGCCCGAGCGCCGCGAGCAGGATCGCGTGGGTGCAGAGCGACATCTGCCCATATCGCGCCAGCAGGCTCGGCATGCTGAGCGACAGCAGCGCCACGGCGAGGCCGGGCCACCACCGCCGTTCCCCCGCGCCGCGCAGCGCGTACACGGCGGCCACGGGCTGCAACGCCCAGGCGAGCGCGATCCAGCCTTGCTGCACGAAGAAACCGGCCGGCAACAGCGATCGCAGCAGCTTGAGCGGCAGCAGCGCCAAGGGAATGCTGTCCGTGAAGGCGACGCCCACCCCGCGGGGCGCCGCCAGGCCCGCGACGTGCAGCGGCGGCCAGTGCCAGGGCTCGCCGAGGAAATAGCGCTGGCCGATCACCGACTGCGCCGGGTCGCCGTCGAAGGCGGCGCTGAGGGGATGGGGCGGCATGATCCCCTCGAGCGGCAGCAGCCACGCCACGAAGGCGATGCCGACCGTCAAGGCGCAAAGGGCGGACAGGATGGGCGAAATCGGCCTCAAGCGCCCCTCCTTGCGCCGCGAAGCGGGCGGGCGCGTCAAGCCTCGGTCAGCACTGGCCCTCCGATCGGTGTCGCATCCTGGCGCGGCAGCGGCAAGCGGCCCAGGCGCAGGTTGGCCAGCGTGAAGGCGATCAGCACCCCGCAGCACGGCACGCCCACCGGCACATGGAAGGCGAGCGGCACCACCGGAGCCAGGCCCAGCGCGAAGAAGGCCGCTGCCTGCCATCTGGAGCATGGCCCCTGGCGCATGAACCGCCCGAGGAACGCCAGGGCGACCCCGAGCAGCGTCAGGTCCCACAGCAGCAGGTAGGGCGAGGCAAGCGCAGTCCCGATGGCCACGCAGGCGGCGCGAAGCTCGGGAGGCGCTGGCCGCAGGCACAGGAGAACAACGGCGCCCGCCGCGGCGAGCGCGAGGCTTCCCTGCGCGGCGATGGCTGTGCCGTGCGGAAGACCAAGGCGGCGCAGAAGGCCGTACAGGCTTTCCAAGGTCCACCAGGGAACCAGCTGGCCGTTCGCCAGCGCATCGCCGTTTGCGGAAAGCGACAGGGCGAAAGCGGTCCAGGCGTCGGCGCCGTAAAGCCACGCCGATGCCGCCGTGGTCGCGAGAACCGTCAGCCCCGCTGCCAGCAAGGCTCGCCAGTTTCGCGTCGCGAGCAGCATCAACGGCAGCAGCAAGGCAAGCTGCGGCTTGCAGGCGAGCAGCCCGGCCAGCATCCCGGCGATGCCCGGCCGCCGGTCCGCCAGCAGCAGCGCACCGCCCAGCAGGCTGGCGTTGAGGAAGCCGGTCTGCCCCATGATCGCCTCGCACAGCGTGAGCGGGCACGCCAGCGCGGCCAGCGCGGCCAGCGGCCCGGCGATCGCCCCGAGCACGCCGGCGAACAGGGCCAGCGTTGCCAATGACCAGACCAGGTGCGCCGCCGTCATCGGCAGGGCGGCAAGCGGTTGGAACAGCAGCAGCAGGCTCGGCGGATACAGCCATGGAAGGTAATGCGCCCCGCCATGGCCGGTCACGGGGCCGATCAGGGGTGCCAACGTCGGCCAATCATAGAGCTGGGCGGCCGAGTGGCCAGACAGGCTGCGGCCCACGACGTAGAAGCACGTGAAGTCGCTGTCGCCGCCCGTGCGTCCAAAGGCGCCGTGCGTCGCCAGCGAGGCAAAGACGAAGGCCTGCAACAGAGCGCAGGCCGCGAGCAGCCCGAGGACGGCCCTGCTTCCGGCCGCCCGCCTGACGCCCCGGACTGCCATGCTGCCTGCCTGCATGGCGGCAGGCTAACCGGCAAACCTCAACAAAGCGCTTACCCCGGCGGCAGGGCCCGGCCGATGACCAGGACCGGATGCACCGCCCCCACGTCCGGGGTCGCCTTGGGCGCCACCGCGGCGAGCGGCTGCACCGGCTGGAGATCACTCAACGCGGGAGCGGCGGCGCAGCCAGCGTCTTGCCAGCCTCGGCAGGCGGCTGCACCTGGGCCACGTTCAGCGTCATGGACACCAGGTCGTAATAGCCCAGCACCCCGATCAGGTCCGTGATGCCTTGCTCGCCGAACCGGGCCAGCGCGTCCCGGTACACCGCGTCGCTGACCTGGTGCTGCCGGTGCAGCTGGGTGGCGAAGTCGTACACGGTCGCCTCGTCCGGGGTCATCCCGCCGGGCCGCCGTCCCTCTTGCAGGTCGGCGATCACCGGGGCTTCCAGCCCCGCCTTGATGGCCAGCGAATAATGCAGATACCACTCGACCCCGGCTCCCCACTCCGCCCCGGTGATGAGGATGGCGAACTCATTCAGCTTGTGCGGCAAGGTCGTGTTGAACCGCAGGTACTCGCCGACCCGCTGCAGCCGCTCGCCGAGGTCCGGGCTGCGCAGCCAGACGTTGAACGGCCCCTCGATCGAGTGGCGCGGGCCGGCCATGAGGGCGTCGTACAGGGCCTGCTGCGGCGGCGTCATGGCCGCCGGGTCGAGCGGGGGGAAACGGTTCTGCGCCAGGGCGGCCGGGCCGAGCAGCAAGCAGGCGGCGATCAGGACATGGCGCACAGCGTTCCCCTTGCCGGGATTGGTTAGGGCAAGCCTATCGTGGTTGCGGCCGCCGTCGCAATGGGGCGCAGGATGACCGCCTCGTCCGGCAGCAGCGTGAAGCCGTCCCGCATCGGCTCCCCCCTGCGTCCGGCCAGGCTGGACGCCAGGATCGTGCCCGGCCCCGCGTTCGGCCCGGCCGGGGCGTGCCCGGTGTTGGCCAGGATCACCAGGTCGCCCGCCGGGTGGCAGCGCCGGTAGCGCAGCACGTCGCCGTCCGCGGCCACGCCTTCGATTGACCCGGCGCTCAGCGCGGGATGCGCCCGGCGCAGCGCCAGCAGCTCGCGGTGCCAGTGCGCCATCGACCCGGCATCCTTGCGCTGCTCGGCCAGCGACGCGTCCCGGCCGAGCCGCAGCCAGGGCTTGCCGGTGGTGAAGCCGCCGCCGGGTCCGGGCTGCCAGGGGAAGGGGGTGCGCACCGGGTCCCGCCCCAGGCCGCGGCCGGGTTCGCGGCGCTCCGCCGGGTCCTGGATTTCGGCAGCGGGGATGGGCGTGTCCACCATGCCCAGCTCGTCGCCCATGTAGAGCGTGGGGGTGCCGCGCAGGGTCAGCAGCAGCAGCGCCGCAACTCGGGCCTGGGCGGCGCCGACCCGGCTGGCGATGCGGGGGCGGTCATGGTTGCCGAGCACCCAGTTGGGCCAGCCGCCCGGCGGCAGGGCGGCTTCGTAGCGCAGCACCAGGTCGGCGATGGCGGACGCGGTCCATTCCGGCAGCTGCAGCAGGTGGAAGTTGAACGGCAGGTGCGCGCCGCGGCCGCCTTCGCCGTAATAGGCGACCAGGCGGTCGATCGGCAGGTAGATCTCGCCGATCAGCACGCGGTCGGCATACTCGTCCAGCACCGCGCGCAGGCCCGCCACCACCTGCTGCACCTCCGGCCGGTCGGCGCTGTACAGCGGCAGCAGGGCGTCGAACGGGCGGTCGCCGGAGGGGGCGGGGTTGGGCGGGTTGTCGCGGAACCCGGCGTCTTTGACCATCAGCCACATGACATCGACGCGGAAGCCGTCCACGCCGCGGTCCAGCCAGAAGCGCAGCACGTCGTGCATGGCGGCCTGCACGGCGGGGTTGCGCCAGTTCAGGTCGGGCTGCGCGGGCAGGAAGGAATGACAGTAGTATTGGCCCCCAGCGTCCTGCGTCCAGGCGGGGCCGCCAAAATGGCTGAGCCAGTTATTGGGCGGGCCGCCGTCCGGCGCTGCGTCCCGCCAGAGATACCAGTCCCGCTTCGGGCCGCCGGCGCGGCTGTCGGCGAACCACGGGTGCTGGTCCGAGGTGTGGTTCGGCACGTAGTCCAGGATAAGCTTGAGGCCGCGCGCGTGGGCGGCGGCGATCAGCGCGTCCATGTCGGCCAAGGTGCCGAACAGCGGGTGGATGCCGCAGTAGTCGCTGACGTCGTAGCCGAAATCGGCCATGGGCGAGGGGAACACTGGGGACAGCCACAACGCGTCCACGCCCAGCCAGGCGAGATGGTCGAGTCGGCGCAGGATGCCGGTGAGGTCCCCCACGCCGTCGCCGTCGGTGTCCTGGAACGAGCGGGGATAGACTTGATAGATGACGCCGGACTGCCACCACGCCAAGGTCATCAGGGTTTCCGCTCGGTTCATCTCGCTTGGGGGAGGGCTCACGCACCCTATTCTTCGCGTGGCCTCCTCACCCCGGCCCTCTCCCGCAAGGGGAGAGGGAGAGGCGGGACGCCTTAGCGCGCCTTGGCGTAGAGCTTCTGGGCGATCTCCAGGATTTCCTCGGGATGGTAGTCCGGGATGAAGGCGGAGGCGACGCCTTCCTGCTGGTACTGCGGGCCGCCGGTGGGCGGGCCGTCCATCACCTCGAGCGGGCCGGAGCCGTCGAGCGACTCGCCCTGCCAGATCGAGCCGATCTCCTTGTAGTCGTCCGGGCTGAAGCGGTACAGCCGGCGGTGCATGCCCTCGGCCATGAACGGGTGGCTCTCCGGGATGTCGGCGCCCTCGATGTTCGGGATCGGCAGCATCTTCTTCATGTCCACGCCGGTCAGCTTCTCCAGCGCCAGCGCGTAGGCGTGGGCATGGACGCCGCCGCGAGTGAACAGGTAGCCCAGCATGTGGCGGGCCGCCGGGTTCTTGGTCATCTCATAGACGCGCAGCTTGACGGTGCGGGCGCCGTTTTCCAGGAAGAAGTTGTGCAGCAGGTCCAGCACCAGGTTGCCGCTGTTGAACACGAAGTCGCCGCGCCAGGGCTGGCCGAGGGCGTTGCACGCCATCACGCCGTGGGAGCCGTTGATGTGGTAGTTCGGCCCGTTGCCGGCGGCGTGGGTGAACATGTGGGCGAAGGTGGCGTCGCCCTGGGTGATGTCGCCCTTCGGCTGCGCGCCGTTCAGCAGGCCGTTGACGGCGGCGCCGACCAGCTCGATGTGGCCCAGCTCCTCGGTCGCGATGTTGGCGATCAGGGCGTAGAACGGGCGCAGCTTCTCGCGCTGCTTGAAGTTGAAGCTCTGGAACATGTAGGTGTTGAGGGTGGTCAGCTCGCCGAAGCGGCCGCCCATCAGCTCGTTGACGGCGGCGGCAGCGGAGGGGTCCGCCTCGTCGGGCAGCGGCATCTCGACTTGCAGCTTGTCAATGCGCAAAAACATCGTGTGCTCCCTTTGGGTGCTAGGCCCGTTCTGGGCAACGCGGATATTTCATGCCCCACTCCATCGCGCTAATATATTGTCTGTCTCGGCACGATAGGAGATGCTTATGAGCGGGAGCCTGTCCGGCCTGTCGCTGCGGGACCTGGAGTATGTCGGCGCGGTGGCGCGGCACGGGCATTTCGGCCGGGCGGCGGAGGCGTGCGGCGTGTCGCAACCGGCGCTGAGCGGGCAGGTGCGCAAGCTGGAGCGCTACCTGGGGTTCGCCCTGTTCGAGCGGCGGGCGGCGGGCACCCGGCTGACCGAGAACGGCGCCGAGTTCGCCCGGCGCGCGGCGGATTTGGTGACGGCGGCGCGGGATTTGCTCTCTCTCGCGTCGTTGTCGCGCGAGGTGGACGTGAACGCCGGGCCGTTCCGCCTGGGAGTGATCCCGACGCTGGGGCCTTACCTGTTCCCGCACGCCATCGGCCCGGTCCGCGCGGCGTTGCCGGCGCTGCGGCTGTTGTTCACCGAAGCGCGCACGGCCGATCTGTCCCGGCTGCTGCGGGAGGGCGAGCTGGACGCCGCGCTGGTCTGCACCCCGCCGTCCGACCCGGCGCTGGAGCGGTTCGACCTGTTCATCGAGCCGTTGCTGCTGATGCACGCGCCGGACATGCCCAGCGACTGGCCGCCTGCGCCGGGCCTGCTGCTGACGCTGGACGACGGCCACTGCCTGCGCGACCAGGTGCTCGCGGCGTGCGGCCTGTCCCCCAGCCCGGGGGGGCGCCACGCGACGGGGCTGGAGCTGCTGCACCACATGGTGGCGGCTGGCGAGGGGGTGTCGTTGATCCCGGCGCTGGCGGCGCACCGGCTGCGCGACGCGGGCGGGCTGGTGGCATTCAGCGCGCCGGGGGGCGAGGCGGTGGCGCGGGACGTGATGCTGGTGGCGCGGCGGAGCCACCCGAAGCGGGGGTTGATCGGGCGGTTGGCGGGGGTGTTTCGGGGGTTGGAGTTGCCTTTAGGATGATTCTGCGGTTATGCCGCCTTCTATGCTGTCGTGGTAGTGACGACACGCATTGGACAACTTATCATTGAACAATGACCATATCGGACATCCTAATTATTCTCGCGACGCTTATTGGACCGGTGCTCGCGGTGCAAGCGCAGAAATGGACTGAGCGATTTCGTGAGTCACGAAATCAGAAAATGGCGATATTTCGACTCTGATGACGACTCGAGCAACGCCAGTTGCCTCGGATCGTGTGCGGGCATTAAACAGCATAGATATAGTTTTTAGGCGTGACAACGATGTCGTGCAACGTTGGAGAGAGTATCTAGATACTTTGTCAGCAGTAAATCCAATGACAGAAGATAGATTTATAGAGCTTCTATTTGCTATGGGAAACAATTTAGGATTCAAGTTTGATAAAGTTATGCTCAAACGAGGATTCTATAATCCACAAAGTCATGTTGACGCGGAAGTGCTTCAAATTGAAGTTCAAAAAAACCTTAATAAGGTATTGGTTAGTCAACAAGAAACCCAGCTTCAATTTCGCGATTATCTTGATGGTAAGAAACCTTTAAGGGTTGAGCTAAGTAATAGTGCTCAGTCTGCCAATCTATAGAAATTATAGCACAAAGTAATAACTCCAAACTATGCGAAGGTATGGATGTTCAAGAAGTCTACCTCTTATCTGTTATTCGGGTCTAAGCAATACGTCTTCTTTTTACCGCGCCATGTAGGCCTTCGTCCCAAACAGCCCAGCAAGCAAGCCAGCAATCGCCAGGTCCGTATCGAGCGCTTCCCAATGTAGCCCTGACCCTGAACCCAAAACTTCAACTTGTGAAAGTTCCTCTTTGGCCGCAGTCTCCAAGCCCTGAGCCAGCGGCGGCGGAAACGCGAACGTGCAGCCGTTGGTCAAATCGACGATGACCTTCCCAAGCTGCTGATCATACCGTGCCGCCTCCGCCCGAGGCTCATGATGCTGGGCGAGGCGGCCACGCTCAATCGCGGCGTCGATCTGGGCGTCAGTCAGGTCGGCCATGCACATCCTCCCGCGACCAGCCTCAGAAACTCTGCCCCGCATCCACCACCCAAGTCTGGCTCGTGCACATCCGGCTGTCGTCCGCCGCCAGCCACAGCGCCATCCGCGCCACGTCCGGCGGATAGATCTTCTCCTTCAGGCACTGCGACAGCATCAGCTCCTGCTCGGCCTCCGGCGTCAGCCAGCGTTCCACCTGGCGCTGGGTCATGATCCAGCCGGGGATGATGCAGTTGGCGCGGATGCGGTCCGGGCCGAGGTCGCGCGCCAGGCCGCGGGTCAGGCCCTCGATGCCGGCCTTGGCGGTGGTGTAGGCAGGCATGCCGCCCTGGCCGATGTGCCAGCTGACGGAGCCCATGTTGATGATCGAGCCGCCGCCGGCCGCGCGCATCATCGGCAGCACCGCCTGGGCCGCGAAGAACTGGTGGCGCAGGTTGACCTGCATGCGGTCCTCCCAGAACGCCACCGTCACGTCCTCGATGCGGTGGCGCTCGTCGTGGGCGGCGTTGTTCAGCAGCACCGTGACGGCGCCCAGCCGCTCGCCCGCCTCCGCCACGGCCGCTTGCAGGGCGGCGATGTCGCGCAGGTCGGTCGGCAGGAACAGCGGCGCGGGCGCGCCCTCGGCGGCGAGGCTGGCGGCCAGGGCGTGGCCGGCCGCCTCCGCGATGTCCACGAACGCCACCTGGGCGCCTTGGCGGGCGAAGTGCTCCACCAGCGACGCGCCGATGCCGGTGGCGCCGCCCGAGATGAACACGACCCGGCTTTCCAGGCTGGGGTAGCTTGCGAACCCTGTCATCCGGCTGTCTCCGCTGTGCACCGTGAAGCGATGGTAAGCCAAGGCCAGCGCGCTTGGTAGCTCTGCGCCTTGCGTTGGAACAGGGCCGGCTGGCCGCTCAACGGGTTCGGCCGCAAGATGCCCCGTTCCAGGTCCGCCAGGCCGTTCGGGGCATAAAGCCTGCCGCTTGCCGCCTCGATGCCGACGCAGGTGCAGGAGACCAGGTAGCGGTCGATCCCCTCCTGGGTGGAGGCAAGCTGCAGGTATTCGCGGCCGAACCTTGCTTCATACCAAAGATGGACACGCGCCTGGTTCCTGGTCTCGACCTTGGCCCCGAGATCGGCCGACATCGCGTTGACGCGCCGGATCGCCTTGTCCTCGGCTTCCCAGGAGAGGTCCTGATCGTCGAAGTAAAACACGTCGTAATCGTTGACGCCCTGCTCGACGGGGCAGCCGGACAAGCGGTTCCAAGCCGCCTGGAACAGGCAGCCCGCTGTCAGGAAGCACTGGCTCAGCCCGAGCGAGGGCAGGCGGGACAGCAGGGCGGCGTTGATGGGGTTCGCCATCGCGTGGCCAAGGAAGGCTTGCGGGGTCACGGGCAATCCGCTCTGCCCGGAAGTCGGGCGCGGCGTGCAATCTCGACCCAACGTGATCGCGTTGGCAAGGTCGAAATACCGCTGACGATCCCCACCTCGCCAGGTACCCGACAAGGACAGACGCATGCCCAAGTTCATCGACGCGGCCATCGGCAAGATCGAGGCGGCGGAAAGCCTGGACCAGCCCGGCTACGCGCTCGGCAAGGCCATCTCCCGCACCGGCCAGATCGCCGGCAAGCCGAGCAAGGCGCTCGCCAACGCCCTGCACGGCCGCCCGCTGGGCCATCCGGTGCACCCGCTCGCGGTGGCGATCCCAATCGGCATGTGGACGCTGGCTTTCGGGCTGGACGTGCTCGCCGGCATCGGGCTGCTGCGGGACCGCGCGGCGCCCCGGGCGGCCGACATGGCGCTGAAGGCGGGCACGGCGGGCGCCATCCTGGCCATCGCCACGGGGGTGGCGGACTGGAACCAGCTGAACGGGCGGGACCGCCGGGTCGGCCTGGTGCATGGGACGATCAACACGGCGGCGGTTGGGCTCAACATCGCGTCCATCGTGCTGCGCGGGCGGGACCGGCTGGCGGCGGGGCGCTGGCTGAGCGGCGGCGCCTTCGTGTTCACCGGGCTGAGCAGCTACCTGGGCGCCCATCTCATCTACCGGCGCAAGGTTGCCGTGGACCACGCCGACCGCAGCCCCGAGCCGCGCGACTACAAGGCGGTGGTGGCGTTCGCCGACCTGCAGGACAACGTGCCCCACCGCGCCGCCGTGTGGGACGAGGTGGCGAAGAAGGAGATCGGCATCGCGCTCGTGCGCCGGGGCGAGCGGGTGCATGCCCTGGGCGCGCGCTGCGCCCATGCTGGCGGGCCGCTGGACCAGGGCTGGGTGTTCGAGGGCACGCTCGTCTGCCCCTGGCACGGCTCCCGCTTCGACCTCGAAACCGGCCAGACCGTCACCGGCCCGGCCACCTGCCCGCAGCCGCGCTACCATGCCCGGGTGGTCGATGGGATGGTGGAGGTGAAGCGCGAGCAGGAGCCCGGCGATCACGTCGTCACGGCCGACTCGCTCGCCGCGCTGTCGCCGGAGGTGCTGGGCAAGGCAGTGAAGGACGTGGACGCGGCGCCGTATCCCAAGGCCCAGGACGTGCTGTACGAGCACCACCAGATGATCCGCCGGCTGTTCGAGCGCATCCTGGCCTTGCCGAGGGAGAACCCGCAGCGGCACGAACTGATGCGCACGCTCGCCGCCGAGCTGGACATCCACGAGGTGATCGAGGACGCGATCTTCTACCCGGCGGTGCAGGCGGTCAGCGAGGACACCGAGGTCGCCTATGCTGAGCATGGCGTGCTGGCGGACATGGTGGCGGCGACGGTGAAGCATCCCACGTCCAGCCCAGAGTTCGAGGAGCACTTGAAGGCGCTGCAAGCGGCCTTGCTGCATCACGCCGGGTCGGAGGAGCGGTCCATGTTCAAGGAGGCCGAGCGGCTGAGCGACGGGCGGCTGCGCGAGCTGGGGCACCAACTGGAGACCATGCTGGACAACGAGCGGACCTCGCGGTTCCGGCACGCGTTCCGCGAGCTGAAGATCAGCTTGCTGGAAGGCATCTAGCCCCGGCTCCTGGGCTGGCCGAGCCGGGCCAGCCCGGGAGCCGGCGGTCACCCGGCAGGCTGCGCGCCCACCCATTCCCGCCAGAGCAGGATCAGCGCCGCCATGATGGCGGGCCCCACGAACAGCCCAATCAGCCCCCACACCTCCACCCCGCCCAGGATGCCGAGCAGCACCCACAGGAAGGGCAGCTTGGTGGCGCCGCCGATCAGCACGGGGCGCACGAAGTGGTCCGCGGTGAAGGTCGTCGCCATGCCGAGGGCGAACACGCCGATGCCCCAGGCCACCGACCCTTGCGCGACCAGCACCAGGGCGGCGACGCCGAACACCAGGGGGGCGGCGAACGGGATCATCGCCGCCACGGCGGTGAGCGCCCCGAAGATGGTCGGGTGCGGCACCCCGGCCACCGCATAGGCGATGCCGAGCAACACGCCCTCGCCCAGGCCCACCAGCACCAGCCCGTCCACCGTTCCGTGAATGGAGGCGACGATCTGGCGGCCGATCCGTTCGCCGCCGGGCCCGAAGGTGCGGGCGGCGGCCGCGCGCATCTGCCGCGTCACCTCCTGGCCCTGCTGGAACAGCAGGAACAGCGTGACCAGGGTGAAGGCGAACAGCGTCAGCCGCCGCGCCACCTGGCGGCCGATCATCGTGCTCATGCCACCGGCCCGACCGCGGGTCATGCGCTCCGCCAGCTGCTTGGCGTTGCCGGGGTCGGCCAGGTTCTGCTGCCACCAACCGTCCACCTGCGCCTGGCCGAACGGCAGCTTGCGCAGCGCCGCCGGCTCGGCGATGCCGTGGGCGGACGCATCGCGGACCCAGTCCTCCACGGCATGGAACTCGCGGGCGAACTGCAGCCCGGTGAGACCGACCGGCACGATGAACACCAGCGCCACGGCCAGGGTGAAGACCGCGGGCCACAGCAGGTTGTGCCGGTCGGCGCCGAAGCGGGCCAGGGTGCGCTGGTAGAGCGGCCAAAGCGCCACGGCGAAGATGGCGGCCCATACGAGCGCGCTCAGGAAGGTGCTCAGCGTGTAGAGCCCGAGCAGCAGCAGCCCCAAGGACAGCACGCCGATGGCAACCTGCTGCGGCCGGGTGCTGCTGCGGGGCGGGAGGGTGGCCGGGGCGTCCATCGGGCTTGGTTCCTTCGGTGATGCGGCTACTTGGCCGCGGCGGCGTTCGGCCAGGAGGCTGCGGGCCAGCAGCTTGGACGGGGCAGATGCGCCTGGAAGGTCCCGGATTCGATCATGCCTGCAACGATCTGGGCCGGTCTCACGGCATCTGACATCGGCGTGGCTTCCAAGCGGAAGGACGCCATAGCGTTGCCGGACCCGGCGAGGCAACCGCGACGCCAGCGAACGGGATGGCGCGCTCGCACGCGTTCAGGTCGGAGTGTTGCTGTGCAGCACAGGCTGAGCGGCCCTGTGTTGCATAACGGCCACGGCGTTGCCCAATCGGCATTTCAGCCGTGTTCGCGCTTTTCAGGACAAAATCTGTGTAGTCGTATCCCCCCCGGCCGCCCTAGAGAAGTGACGGCGCCGTGAACAGGCTGGAAGCCTGAGTGCGGCTGGGTGGGAAACGGGAGTAAGCGTCTATGAAGGAATCCAGATTGTCTCAGGCTTGGCGGCCGCTCGCCGCTGCCGCTGCGGTGACCCTGGGGCTCAGTGCCCCGCTCGCCCACGCGCAGGAGATCAACAGCGGCCTCAGCATCGGCCCCAGCGAGTCGCTGAACCCGCCGGCAGCGCCGCCGCCCCCGGCCACGGAGCACCTGCTGCCGGACCCCGGCGGTGTGCGCGCCTACCTGTCCCGCGTCGGCGTCACGCTGTCGTTCGACTACATCGCCGAAGTCGCCGGCAACGTCACGGGCGGCACCCGGCAGAGTGGAAGCTATGCCGGCCAGGTCGGCTTCGGCGCCGACGTGGACTTCAACAAGCTGGCCGGCATCCCCGGGCTGACCGGCCACCTGGTCATCGTCAACCGCCAGGGCAGCAACGTCGGCAGCAACTTCGGCGACACCCTGAACCAGGTGCAGGAGATTTACGGCGCCGGCGGCGACGTGGGCCTCCACCTGGTCTATCTCTATGCCGAGGAGGCCCTGGCAAATGGCCGGGTCAACATCGCGGCTGGGCGTGCGCCGGAGCTGAACGACTTCTCCGCCTCGCCGCTGTACTGTAACTTCATGAACAACTCGCTCTGCGGCAACCCCAAGGCGTTGCCCGAGTCGGACGTGGGGTTCAGCTCCTACCCGGATGCGGTGTTCTTCGGCCGGGTGCGGGTGCGCCCCACCGCCGACACCTACATCCAGGCCGGCGCCTACGAGGTGAACCAGAACCTCTACACCTACCCGGAATTCCGCACCGGCTTCCACTTTGACGGTTCGCGGGACAGCGGCGTGATGATCCCGGTGGAAGTCGCCTACGAGCCGACCGTCGGGCCGCAGGCGATGCCTGGCCATTACAAGCTGGGCGGCGGCTATGACACCAGCACCTACAACAAGTACCAGAGCACGCCAGCCTCGGTTCTGGCCGGACCCGGCAGCAACGGCACCGACAAGAAGTACGGGATCTGGCTGCTGGCCGACCAGATGGTGATCCGCAACGGGCCTGGCGCCACGGACGGCCTGATCGCGCTGGGCGGCTACGTCCATACCAACCCGAACGTGTCCAACTACACCAACCAGGCTTTCCTCGGCCTGCTGTACCGGGACTTCTGGAAGGCCCGGCCGCTGGACACCATCGGCTTCCTGTTCAACTACGCCAACATCAGCGGCGCGCTGGGCAAGGAGCAAGGGCTTGACCTGGCGTTTGGCCTCCCGACGCTCGGCAGCAGCACCAACGCCATCCAGCACAACCAGGAAATCATCGAGCTCAACTACGACATTCACGTCTATCGCGGCGTGAACTTCCAGCCCGAGTTCCAGTACTACTTCCGCCCGAACGGCGTGAACAACATCCCGGACGCGGCGATCTTCGGCTTCAAGTCGCACATCAGCTTCTGATCGAGGCAAAACGGGGCAGAGCCGCCCCACCCTCTGCTCCGGACTGGGCGGCCAGGCAGCGATGCCTGGCCGCCTTCAGTTGACGCCGCGGGGACGGATCGGCGAAAGCGTGTAGAGCGCACCGTCGGGCGTCGCGTCGATCTGCCCGTTCGGATCGAGCGCGTGCAGCCTGCCATCGGCGGCCAGGGCGTAGCCGCCGATGTCATCCGGCAGGTGGTCGTGCAGGATGATGATCTTGACCGTCTGGCCACCCGCCACGCGGGGCGTGCTGGTCCATTGGCCGCCCCACTCCTTGGTGCCGTTGTTGGAAAGCAGGTTGGGGTCCTCCTGCGTGCTCGTGATATAGTAGTGGCCGGATTGCGCGTCCGGGGCGCCGTTCAGCACAAGGTCAACCGACTTGGCGCTGCCCGAGCTGCGGCCGGGCTGGTCGCCGCGCCACTCCCCGAACACCGGGCCTGACGGGGTGCACCCGGCCAGCCCCATGGCCAGCCCTGCCGCCGCGATCCATCGGATGGCGCTCATTCGTCGCTCCTGTGGCTTTGATCTTCGCCCTGGCGCGGGCGGAACATGTGCATCGAGTGGGGCGCCGTCTCGAACGGATGGCTGCGCGCCTGCATCGCCCGTGCTGTCCGCGGCTTGATCCATATCCGCGCTCCGGCGAACCCGGCCAGGACGAGCAACAGCCCTCCCATGAACAGGAACAGGAAACGCGCGCCGTAGTGCATGGCGGCCGCGGCGAGCGGCGGGCCGAGGATGGTGCCGGTGCCGTAGATGATCAGCAGCTCGCTCGCCACCTTCGAGAAGGAGCGCTCCCGCACCCGGTCGTTGGTGATGGCGACGCACACCCCGTAGATCGGGTACTGGAAGAAGCCGAATGCGCCGACGGCCAGCATGACGCCGCGCGGCGTCATGTCGGGCTTCTGGACGATCACGGCGCAGCACAGCGCGCTGAGGCAGGACAGCGCGATGATGACGATGCGGCGGTCCAGATGATCGGACAGCACGCCTGCCGGGTAGTAGGCCAAGGCTCCGCCCACGAGCGCCGCGGCCAGCAGGGAGGCCACCTGGTGGGTCGAAAGCCCCATGGACAGCCCATAGATCGGCAGCAGCCCGCCGAGCGCGCCGCTGACCACGCCGATGATGAAGCAGCCGAACACGCCCGTAGGCGAGACCCGGTTCAAGGCCCGCAACTGGATCGAGTACGGCTTGATCGGCTTGGGGGTCGGCGCGCGGGTCAGCGTCACGGGAACCACGGACAGCACGATGAGCACCCCCATGAGGGTGAACGGCAGGGCCTGCTCGGCATTGAGGAACGCCAGGCTGAGGGTGCCGGCGAGCGAGGCGAGCAGGGTCACGGTCATGTAGGCCGCGAAGATGCCGCCGCGCTGGTCGCTGCCACTGCGCTCGTTCAGCCAGCTCTCAATGACTGTCGAGAGGCCGCCGAAACAGAAGCCGATGATCACCCGCAGCACGATCCAGGCCGTCTCGTCGTTCAGCGGCAGGAGCAGCAGCGAGGTTGCGCCGCTCACCGCCGCGAGCCCGGCGAAGCTGCGCACGTGCCCCACGGAGCTGACCAGGCGGCCAATCACCAGGCACGCCAGCACGAAGCCGAACGACCAGCCGGACGACAGCAGCCCGATCTGCTGGATGCTGGAGCCCTCCATCTGGCGGCGGATGGGCAGCAGCACGCCTTGCAGGTTGGTCCCTGCCGTCAGCAGTAGCACGCTCGCCAACAGGCCGAAGATGGAGGCGAAGCGGGACTGCTCGCGCCGGGTGGGCTGCACCGGAAGCGGCTGGACCTGCATCAGGCACTTGTCTCCTGGTTCCGGCACGGTGTGCTCAAGGCTTTGCTGCACCCTTGACGATGGCATGCAGCCGGGAGAGTGCTGAACGCACCGCCGCCGGCCATCGTTTCGTCAGCGACCCACGCAAGCGGCGAGGCATGCCGCAGTGGCCAGCCGCCCTGTCAAGAGACCGGGAAGGCCGACTTGACGTGCCTTCCGGCGTTGGTGAAATCGTTGTCGCTGCGTCTGGATTGGCACAGTGGCGGGGCCACGTCCTCCAGGGCGCAGCGCTGGCAATCCAGTCCGAGCCAGGCCTGCACCAGCCCGCCGACCACCATCAGCACGCCGCCCAGCGCGTAGCCGTAGAACAGCGACTCGCGCGAGCCGCTCTCGATCAGCCGGCCGAAGATCGCCGGGCCGCTCACTCCGCCGATCGCCGTGCCGAAGGCGTAGAACAAGGCGATCGCGGTCGCGCGGACCTCCAGCGGGAACACCTCGGCGATCGTGAGGTAGGCCGAGCTGGCGGCGGCGGAGGCGAAGAAGAAGATCACGGTCCAGGCGGCAGTCTGCTGCACGGCGTTCAGCACGCCGAGGGAGAACAGCCAACCAGTGGCGACCAGCAGCACGCCCGAGATCACGTAGGTCGCGGTGATCATGACCTTGCGGCCCAGGCTGTCGAACAGCGGGCCCAGGATCAACGGGCCGGCGAAGTTGCCGGCGGCGAAAGGCAGGATGAACCAACCGACCTGGCCGGACGGGATATGATAGAACTGGGTCAGGATCAGCGCGTAAGTGAAGAAGATGGCGTTGTAGCAGAACGCCTGCGCCGTCATCAGCGAGACGCCGACGATCGTGCGGCGGCGGTATTGCCCGAACAGCGATTTCACGCCGGCGATGAACCAGCTTTTGGTGTCAGTGCGCAGCCAGAGGCTGCGGTCCGGGATGGCGGGTAGCGGGCCGGCGCTGGCGGCGACCGTGCGTTCGATCCCAGCCATGACGCGCTCGGCGTCCTCGGGGTGGCCATGGGTCATCAGCCAGCGCGGGCTCTCGGGAATCCAGCGTCGCATCAGCAGGGTGATGAAGCCGATCGCGCCGCCGAGGACAAAGGCCAGGCGCCAGCCATAGGCCGGCAGCATGATGGCCGGGTTCAGCACAATCAGCGCGCCGCCGGCGCCGAGAGCAGCGCCGATCCAGAAGCTGCCGTTGATCAGCAGGTCGATGTAGCCGCGGCGGCGGGCGGGGATCAGCTCCTGGATGGTGGCGTTGACCGCCGAGTACTCCCCGCCGATGCCGGCGCCGGTGATGGCGCGGAACAGGGCGAAGCTCCAGAAGTTCCAGGCCAGCCCGCTGGCGATGGTGCCGAGCAGATAGACCAGCACCGTGACGGTGAACATGGTCTTGCGCCCGACCCGGTCGGTCATCCAGCCGAAGAACAGCGAGCCGCCGACCGCGCCCACCAGGTAGCAGCTGGCGGCGTAGCCGATCTGCGAACTGGACAGCGCCAGGTTGCTTTCCCGGATGGCGCCGGACAGAGAACCGACCAAGGTAACTTCGAGGCCGTCCAGGATCCAGGTGATGCCCAGGGCGAACACGACGAGAGTATGGAACCGCGACCAGGGCAGGCGATCCAGGCGCGCGGGAATGTTCGTTTGGAACACTGTTATTGTAGCCGTTTCCATGGGATCGACGCTACAAGAACGGCCGGGTTCCTGCAAACTCGGCCTCATGCCGCCTCAAGCGTCCTTCTTGACGTTCCAGAACAGCGGCAGGCCGCGTAGCACGCCGCTCAGCGTCTTGCGGGTCGCGGTCGGCTGATAGTACTCGCCCAGCGGCAGGTAGGGCACGTCGGCGAAGGCCTGCACCTGGATTTGCGCCGCGGCGGCCTGCTGCGCGGGAAGGCCGTCCGCCTGGAACCAAGCGTCGCGCAGCGCCTCCAGCCGGGGCGCCGTGGGCCAGCCGAACCAGCCGGCCTCGCCGTTGCCGCGCAGGCCGAGGTGGGTGGCCGGGGTGAACTGGTCGATGCCGAAGAAGCTGGTGAAGAACACGCTCCAGCCGCCTTGCTCCACCGACGCCTTGCTGGCCCGGCGCTGGACGACGCTGCCCCAGTCGGTGCTCTGCACGTCCACGTTGATGCCGGCCTGCTTCAGCATGTCCGCGCCGACCTCGCCCAGGGCTTGCAGCGCGGGCAGGTCGGTGGCGATCATCACCACGGCCCGTTCGCCGCCATAGCCGGCCGCCGCCAGCGCGGCCTTGACCTGGGCCATGTCCTGGCCCCTCGGCGCTGTCATCCCGGCGCGGGTGGCGAGCGGGGATTGGGCGGGGAAGAACCCCACGTCGCCGTTCCACAGCGCCGGGTCGGTCCCGGCGACGGCCTGCATGAAGTCCGGCTGGCTGACCGCGCCCAGCAGCGCCCGGCGCACGCCCAGGTTGTCGAACGGCGGATGCAGGTGATTGAAGCGCAGCATGGAGGGCAGCCCGGTTGGGTCCAGCGTGCTCACGTCCAGGCTCGCGTCCCGGCGCAGGCTGGGAACCAGGTCCAGCGACGGCTCTTGCCACCAGTCCACCTGGCCCTGGCGCAGGGCAGAGGAGGCGGTGGCCGGGTCCGGGATCACGGTCCACTCGATGCGGTCGAGATGGGCAATCTTCGGCCCGGCGGTCCAGTCCGCCACGCCGTCCGGACGCGGAACATAGCCCTCGAAGCGGCCATAGACGGTGAGCGCCCCGGGCACCCGCTCGGCGGCCAGGTAGCGGAACGGGCCGCTGCCGACCATCTCGGTGACGGCGGTGTAGGCGTCGGTGCGGGCCAGGCGCTCCGGCATCATCGGGCACATGCTGCCGCCGACCTTGCCGAGCGCGTTCGGCAGCAGCGGAAAGCGGCGGCTGAGGCGGAACAGGATGGTCTTGTCGTCGGGAGCGGAGAGGTCGTCGGTGGCGGCCAGCAGCGCTTGGCCGAACGCGTCGCGCTTGCCCCACCGCTTGATGCTGGCCACGCAGTCCCGTGCCAGCACGGGGGCGCCGTCGTGGAAGCGCAGGGCAGGGCGCAGGGTGAGCCGCCAGGTCTTGCCGTCCGGTTCGGTGACGACGCCGTCCACCATCTGCGGCTGGGCGGCATAGGCGCTGTCCTGGCCGAACAGGGTGTCGAACACGGCAAAGCCGTGGTTGCGGGTGATGTAGGCGCTGGTCATCACCGGGTCGAGCAGGGGGATGTCGATCTGCGGGATGAAGCGCAGGGTGCGGGCGGCTTGCGAGCGGGCGACGTGAGGGGTGGCGAGGGCGGCGGCGCTGGCGGTGAGGAAGGTGCGTCGGTTCATTCCACATCTTCGGCAATTACTCGCTGATTGCGCAACTGGCGGACCAGCAAACTCGGAGCGATCAGGTGCTCTACCCAGGTTCGCAGCGGCTTTCGGGTCAGGTGACAGGTGGGACGGCGCGTTCCAGCCATGTCCGGACGGCGTTGTTAAGCCCGTCTTGCCAGCCAGGTCCTGTCTGCCTCAGCCGAACCAGCAAATCGGCTTCCAAAACCCACACTCCCTGTGCCGGTTCACCCCGTAGTTCGTGCGCGTGCCTTCCACCTCTGCGACCAAGCCATCGAACACCTGATCTGCCTGGGCCAAATCCAATCCTCGCTTTGCCAAAACCTTGGCTCGCTTGGCAGGATCAAACATTGCCATAAGCGCCATGCTGACCAGGCATGCCTCGCACGGTCGCGGAGCCTACCGCCGCCCCCGCCGCTTGCCCGCCGCCCGCTTCTCCGGGTCATACCCGCCACCACCCGGCCCCAGCGGCTCCGGCGTCCGGTCCCGCTTCGGCCCGCCGATCCGCTGCGCCACCGGCGGCGGCGCCAACCCCAGCGACAGCGCCTCCAGCCGCTTGATTTCGTCGCGCAGCCGGGCCGCCTCCTCGAACTCCAGGTCGGCCGCCGCCGTCCGCATCCGCTTCTCCAAATCCGTGATCGAGTGGGCCAGGTCCTTGCCCACCATGTCGGTCACGCCGGCGTCCTTCACCGGCGCCACCGTCACGTAGTCCTGCTCGAACACGCTGCTCAGCGCCTCGCCGATGTGCTTGCGCACGCTGGTGGGGGTGATGCCGTGCGCGGTGTTCCAGGCCTCCTGCTTGGTGCGCCGCCGGGCCGTCTCCTCCAGCGCGTTGCGCAGGCTGTCCGTCATCACGTCCGCGTACAGGACCACCCGGCCGTCCACGTTGCGCGCCGCGCGGCCGATGGTCTGCGTGAGGCTGGTCTGGCTGCGCAGGAAGCCCTCCTTGTCCGCGTCCAGGATCGCCACCAGGGCGCATTCCGGGATGTCCAGGCCCTCGCGCAGCAGGTTGATGCCGACCAGCACGTCGAACACGCCCAGGCGCAGGTCGCGGATGATCTCGATGCGCTCCAGCGTGTCCACGTCGCTGTGCAGGTAGCGCACCTTGATGCCGTGTTCGGTCAGGTAGTCGGTCAGGTCCTCCGCCATCCGCTTGGTCAGCGTGGTCACCAGGGTGCGCGCGCCCATCGCCATGGTGGCGCGGATTTCCGCCAGCAGGTCGTCCACCTGATGTTCCACCGGGCGGATTTCGCACACCGGGTCGATCAGCCCGGTGGGGCGGATCACCTGCTCGGCGAACACGCCCTGCACCCGCTCCAGCTCCCACGGGCCCGGCGTTGCCGACACGAACAGCGTCTGCGGGCGGAAATGCTCCCACTCCTCGAACTTGAGCGGGCGGTTGTCGATGCAGCTCGGCAGGCGGAAGCCGAACTCGGCCAGCACGGACTTGCGCGCATGGTCGCCCCGCTCCATGCCGCCGATCTGCGGCACCGTCACGTGGCTCTCGTCCACGATCAGCATGGCGTTCTCCGGCAGGTACTCGAACAGGGTGGGCGGCGGCTCCCCCGGCTTGCGGCCCGACAGGAAGCGGCTGTAATTCTCGATCGACTTGCAGCTGCCCGTGGTTTCGATCATCTCGATGTCGAAGGTGGTGCGCTGCTGCAGCCGCTCGGCCTCCAGTAGCTTGCCCTCGGCGGTGAACTTCGCCAGCTGGGCCTTCAGCTCCACCTTGATGTCCGCAATGGCCTGCGTGAGCGTCGGCCGCGGCGTCACGTAGTGGCTGTTGGCGTAGATGTGCACCTCGTTCAGCTGCCCGGTGACCTCGCCGGTCAGCGGGTCGAACTCGCTGATCGCCTCGATCTCGTCGCCGAACAGGCTGATGCGCCAGGCGCGGTCCTCGTAGTGCGACGGGAACACATCCACCGTCTCCCCGCGCAAACGAAAAGTGCCGCGCTGGAACGCAACGTCGTTGCGGCGATACTGCTGCTCGGCCAGGGCGCGGGCCAGCTTGTCACGCTCGATGCGGCCGCCGATCTCCAGCTTGACCACCATGCGCGAGTAGGTCTCGACTGAGCCGATGCCGTAGATGCAGGACACCGAGGCCACGATCACCACGTCGTTGCGCTCCAGCAGGCTCTGGGTCGCGGCGTGGCGCATCCGGTCGATCGCCTCGTTGATCTGGCTGTCCTTCTCGATATACGTGTCGGTGCGCGGCACGTAGGCTTCCGGCTGGTAGTAATCGTAGTAGCTGACGAAGTACTCGACCGCGTTGTCCGGGAAGAACTGCTTCATCTCGCCATACAGCTGCGCGGCCAGCGTCTTGTTCGGCGCCAGGATCAGCGTCGGGCGCTGCGCGTGCTCGATCAGCTTGGCCATGGTGAACGTCTTGCCGGAGCCGGTGACGCCCAACAGCACCTGGTCCCGCTCGGCCGCCTGCACCCCGGCCCAGAGGTCACGGATGGCGGTCGGCTGGTCGCCGGCCGGCTCGTACTCGCTCACCACACGCAGCCGCTTGCCCGGCGGCTTGGCCGGCTGGCGCTTCGGCTCGAAGGTGACGGTGCCGACCAGGCTGTCCCGGTTGCTGGCGCCGCGGGTGCGGGCTGGGCCCTTCTTGGCGATGACTTCGGACATCCGGTGCTCCCGTTCAGGCAGATCGGGGCTTTGCCCCGAACCCCACCAGAGGACGGTCGTCCTCTGGACACCTGATTATATGATAAGGGGTCAAGGGGACGACTGTCCTCTTGCGGGTGCAGGGCAGAGCCCTGCTTCTTGTCTGAGTTTACCTGCTTTGCCGCCGGCGCTAAGGGGAGGCCGTGCAACCCCGATAGCGAGGCCCGCGTGCGACCGCTTCTGCGCCGGCTGGGGAAAATCCCAGCGATCCGGCGGCTCTACTATACCTCGATCATGAAACTGCCGGACGAGGCGGGCCAGGTGGTGCGGGACAGGACCGCCGCGGACCCGGTGCATGTGGCCGACCTCATGGCCCGCTACACCGCCGCCGAGCACGTCGCCCGCGCCGACGCCTACTTCGTGCGCGAGCAGGAAGAGGCGTCGCTGTTCCGCCGCCCGTTCCAGGACGCGGAGGACGCGCAGTCGCGGCTGACCTCGCTGTCGCTGGTGCTGCAGCATCTGGCGCTGACGCCGGGTGCCCGGGTGCTGGATTTCGGCTGCGGCACCGGCTGGCTGAGCCGCTGCCTCGCCACCATGGGGGCGGACATGCTGGCGGTGGACGTGTCGCAGCGCGTGCTGGACCTGGCCCGGCGCTGGCTCCAGCGCGATCCGCTGGCGGACGAGCTGCGGGTCGAGTTCCGCCGGTTCGACAGCGTGCGGCTGCCGGCGGAGGATGTCAGCGTGGACCGCATCGTCTCGTTCGACGCGTTCCACCACGTGCTCGACCAGGAGGCGACGCTGGCCGAGATGGCGCGCGTGCTGCGCCCCGGCGGCATCGCTGTGTTCCACGAGCCCGGCCCGCGCCACTCGGCGACGCCGGACGCGCAGCACGAGATGCGCGAGCACGGCGTGATCGAGAACGACATCGACGTGCACCGCATCTGGCGCGCGGCGCAGGGCTGCGGCTTCGCCGACATCCGCCTCTCCCTGCCGACGTTGCGGGCGCCCATCGTGGCGCTCGACCAGTTCGACCGCATCGCCGCCGGCCGCCCCGGCATGGGCGACATGCTGCTGGTGACGCAGAACACCTACAACTTCACCGACAACCTGCGCATCTTCGCCCTGCACAAGGCTGGCAGCCGCAAGACTGGCAGCCCGGCATGAGCTGATGCTGTTCTACGAGCCGCTGTTCCTTTTCCTGTTCTTTCCCATCGTGCTCGCCGGCTTCCTCCTGGTCCGGGGCCAGGCCCCGGCGCGCGCCGCCCTGCTGCTGGTGGCCAGCCTGTTCTTCTATCTGTGGAGCGAGCCGGCCTTCGTCCCCGTCGTGCTGGTGACCTGCGTCGCCGACTACGCGCTCGCCCGGCTGGTGGCGCGGGGCGGCGGCGCGGGGCGGGCAGCCCTGGCGGCAGGCGTGCTGATTAACCTCGGCCTGCTGGCCTACTACAAGTACACCGGGTTCGCGGTGGACAACCTGGACCGCCTGCTGGTGGCGGCGGGGCGGGAGCCATGGCATTTCGGCCAGGTGGCGCTGCCGATCGGCGTGTCGTTCATCGTGTTCGAGAAGATCACCTACCTGGTCGATATCGCCCGCGGCCGCTCCCGTCCTGCGCCGGGCTTCGCCACCTACCTGCTGTACGTGTTCCTGTTCCCCAAGCTGCTGGCCGGCCCGATCATCAAGTATCACGAACTGGAGGCGCAGCTACTCGCCTATGGCCGCAGCCGGGGCGGGGACCTGGCCGAGGGGTTCCGCCGCTTCATGCTCGGCGTGGTCAAGAAGACCATCCTGGCCGACACCCTGGCCGCCGGCGCCGACATGAGCTTCGCCGCCGACCCGGCGCTGCTCGGCTGGGCGGACGCCTGGTGGGGCGTGCTGTTCTTCACCTTCCAAATCTACATCGACTTCAGCGCCTACTCGGACATGGCGATCGGCCTGGCGCGGATGCTGGGCTTCCGGCTGCGCGAGAACTTCGACAAGCCCTATATCGCGTGCAGCGTCACCGAGTTCTGGCGGCGCTGGCACATCTCGCTGTCCACCTGGATACGCGACTACCTGTACATCCCGCTCGGCGGCAACCGGGTGCCGCCCTGGCGGTGCTACCTGAACCTGTGGGCCTGCTTCCTGCTCAGCGGCCTGTGGCACGGCGCGGCCTGGACCTACGTCGCCTGGGGTGCCTACCAGGGCGTGTTCCTGGTGCTGGAACGCCTGTTCCTGCTGCGCTGGCTGGACCGGATGCCCCGCCTGGCCGCCAATGCCGGCACCTTCGCCGTCACCATGGGCGGCTGGGTGCTGTTCCGCGCCGGGTCGCTGGGGCAGGTGGGCGCCCTGGCCGCCGCCATGGCGCAGCCGGGCCGGGTGGGCGCGGTTGTGGGGCTGTGGCGCACCCCGGCCATGATGACGGCCATGGCCGCGGCGGCGCTGATCTCGTTCCTGCCGCGCGTGCCGGGGTTTGACCGGGCGCAGGGCTCGGTGCTGGCCGCTCCCGCCGGCCGCGCGGTGCTGGACCTGGGCCTGTCCTGCCTGTTCGTGTTCGCGCTGGCCAAGGCGCTGGCCGACCCGTTCCGCCCGTTCCTGTACTTCCGGTTCTGACCCCGGTGATCCGCCGCATCCTGCTGCTGCTGCCGCTCGGCCTGGGCGCTGCCGCCATGGCCGGCGCGGCGGCGCTGCTGATGGGCAACCTCGCCGCCGTGGCGCTGCACCTGACCGGGCCGGACGGCATGAAGCTCGCCTCCGGGCTGGCCGGGGCGCGCTTCGCGGAACAGCCGCAGCTTTCCCTGCAAGCCGTGGCGCAAGGCCGCTTCCAGGCGGCGTTCGCCCGCGTCGTCGGTGCCCAGATGCCGCTGTATCCGCTGGCGGTGCGGGTGCGCAACCAGGTGGAGTACTCGCTGTTCGGCCTGTCCGCCGCGCCCAACCTGCTCATCGGCCCCGGCGGCGTGCTGTCGGAGGTGGCGTATGCCCGGGAATACTGCGCCCGCGCCCCGGGCTGGCAGGCGGACGCCTCGCGCTGGGCGGCCAGCATCCGGGAGATGCAGGACGACGTGGAGCGCCGGGGCAAGACGTTCCTGTACGTGCTGACCCCGTCCAAGGTGGCGCAGTACCCGCAGGTGCTGCCGCCGGGCTGGGCGTGCCCGGCCGCCCCGGCGGACCGCGCCGCGTTCGTGCCGGAATGGATGGCCCTACTGCGCGCCGCCGGGGTGCACACGGTCGATACGGCGACGGTGCTGCTGGCAGCGCATGGCGGCTACCCGTTTCCGCTCTACCCGCCAGGAGGCACGCACTGGAACGCAGTGGGCGCCGCGCTGGCCGAGCAGGCGATCATGGCCGCGCTCGACCGCCTGCTGCCCGGCCGCGGGTTCGCGCCGTTCCGGTTCACCTGGCGCATGGCGCCGCACCCCGACCCCAACGGCACCGACCAGGACCTGGCCCGGCTGATCAACCTGTTCCACATGCCCGATGACGGCCCGGTGCCGGCCGTCACCCTGCAACCCGCCCCGCCGCCGGCCGTGTGCGACCCGCCGCGCGTGGTCATCATCGGCGGCAGCTTCAGCAACGGGCTCGGCGCGGCGCTCGGCGGCCTGCCATGCCCGGTGCCGGCCGTGGAATACCAGTATTGGCACGCGCTGTGGCTGGACTACCCGGGCGGGCGGATGCGCGTCCATTTCGTGGTGCCGCCGTCCGAGCGGGACGCCGCAGTGCTGGCGGCGGACGTGCTGATCTACGAGGAGAACGAGGAAGCCTCCCGCGAGCACTTCCACGGCACGGCGCTGCTGAACTTCCTGCGCGATCCCTCGGCCCCCACCGACTGAGCCTGCCTGCCCGGCAAGCACGGCCCACCCGGCACATCTTGCCGGGGGTGATCGAGGGAAAACCTCAGAATGCCGGCCAAATTGCCTGGCATGTCGAGTGCAAGGCAGGGCACGCAACACGTTGGAGGCTGCCTTGACCGCATCTTCGATCACCGCCTCGTCCGCCGGCGCCGTGCCGCACCACGGCCACCACCGCCACTCCGCCGGGTCGGCGCAGGACGACTCGGCGCAGGATTTCGGCTCGCTGTCCGACGTGCTGGGCGCCGGCGGCGCCGGGTCCGGCAGCACGGCCCCGGCCGCGCCCAGCACCGGCCTGCAAGGCTTCGCCAGCCAGCTGCAATCCATCCTGCTGAGCGCGCAGCCTGGCGCCGCCAGCCCCGCGACGGCTGCCGCCGATCCCGCCAGCGCCACGGACCCGGCCTCGCCGCTGTCCGGTCCGATCTCCCACCTGGCGGACCGGCTGCAAAGCCTGCTGGGCCAGTCCAACCTGGCCGGTGCGGCGGGGGCCGTCGCCGGCAGCGCCGCGCAGCCGGCCCAAAGCCTGCAATCCGTGCTGGACAACCTGCAGCAGACCTTGCAGCAGAGCCTGGCGGCCTACCAGACGCCAACGGGCAGCACGGCAACCACGCTGCTCACCGCCTGAGCCGCCTGGCGGCCGGAGGCGCTGCGAGGAAGCCCCGATGGCCAAGCCGGTCCTGTTCGTCACCCGCCGCCTGCCGCCCGCCGTGGAGGCGCGCGCGTCGCGGGACTACCAGGCCCGGCTGAACCCGGACGACGCGCCGCGCACCGGCGCCGAGGTCGCCGCCATGGCGGACGGCGCGCAGGCCGTGCTGTGCTGCCCCGCCGAGCGGCTGGACGCGGCGGTGATCGCCGCCCTGCCGGGCACGGTGCGGGTGATCGGCACGTTCAGCGTCGGCTTCGACCATATCGACGTGGCGGCCGCCCGCGCCCGCGGCATCGCCGTGGTGAACACGCCGGACGTGCTGTCCACTGCCACGGCGGAGTGCGCGCTGCTGCTGCTGCTGGCCGCCGCGCGCCGGGCGGGGGAGGGCGAGCGGCTGGTCCGCGCCGGCCAGTGGACCGGCTGGGCGCCCACCCAGCTGCTGGGTGTCGGCGTGGTCGGCCGCAGCCTCGGCATCTTCGGCATGGGCCGGATCGGGCGGGAACTGGCCGGCCTCGCGCGCGGCCTGGCCATGACGGTGCACTACCGGGACGTCGCCCGCCTGCCGCCGGAGCAGGAGCGGGGTGCGGTGTTCCATGGCGAGGACGACAGCTTCCTGGCCGCGAGCGAGCTGCTGTCGCTGAACGCGCCGGGCGGGGCCGCCACCATGCACTGGCTCAACGCCGAGCGCATCGCCAAGCTGCCCCGTGGCGCCGTGGTGGCCAATGCCGGGCGCGGCACCCTGGTGCATGACCCGGCGCTGATCGCCGCTCTGCGCAGCGGCCACGTCGCCGCCGCCGGGCTCGACGTTTATGAGGGCGAGCCGGCGCTCAACCCCGAGTATCGCACGCTGGAGAACGTGGTGCTGCTGCCGCATCTCGGCAGCGCCACGGGCGTCACGCGGGACGCGATGGGCGCCATGGTGCTGGACGGGATCGACGCCGTGCTCGCCGGGCGGGAGCCGCCGAACCTGGTGCGGGCGTGAGCCGTCCGTGGCATGGCCCTTGGACGGAAGGGCAGGCGTGACCATGACTAGGTGGACACGCTGAGGCCACCGCCACGATGCCGAAACCCGCCACACGCCCCGTCAAGCGCTCCGTCCGGCGCATCTTCCCCGCGATCGGCATCGGCTTGGCCGTTCTGGCGGCCGTCGCCGTTCTCGCGGGCTGGCTGCCCGGCGCGTCCGGCCCGCAGGCGGCAGCCATCGGCGGCCCGTTCACCTTGACGGACGGCGCGGGCAAGGCCGTCACGGACCGCAGCTTCCGCGGCAAGTACATGCTGGTGTATTTCGGCTACACCTTCTGCCCGGACGTGTGCCCGACCACGCTGACGCAGGTCGCCGACGCGCTGGACAAGCTGGGCGCGCGGGCGGACCAGGTGCAGCCGCTGTTCATCACCGTCGATCCGGCACGCGACACGGCGCCCGTCGTGGGGCAGTATGCCGCCGCGTTCGGTCCCCGGCTCGACGGGCTGACCGGCACCGCCGAGCAGGTCGCCGCCGTCGCCAAGGAGTACCGCGTGTACTACGCCCCCCACCGCACCGGCCCCAACCCGGGGGATTACACGATGGACCATAGCTCCATCCTCTACGTCATGGACCCGCAAGGCCGCTTCGACGGCATTATCCGGGCCGACGAGGACGCGGACGCCATGGCCGCCGACCTGTCGAAGCTCGTCGGCGGGGCCGGGTCCTAGATGATGCGCGCGGGCGTCCTGGCGCTCGCGGCGTGCCTCGCCGGCTCGGCGCACGCCCAACCGGCGCCGGTCGTGGTGACGCAGGCCTGGTCCCGCGCCACCATTCCCGGCGGGCAGACGGGCGCCGTGTACCTCACCGTGACCGCGGCGGCCCCCGACCGGCTGACCGGCGCCAGCACTCCCGTGGCGGGCAAGGCCGAGCTGCATCTCAGCAGCATGGTGGACGGCGTGATGGAGATGCGGCCCGTGGCGGAGCTTCCCGTGGTGCCCGGCGCGCCCATCCATCTGGAGCCGGGCGGCTATCACCTCATGCTGGTCCACCTGAAGCAGCCGCTGCATCCGGGCGACCATTTCCCGGTGACGCTGACCTTCGAGCACGCCGGCGAGGTGACGGCGCAGGCCGTCGTGGGGAGCATGGGCGCCACCACCCCGCCGGAGAACGTGCTGGGGGAGTAGGGTTGGCGCAGGCGGGGAAGCGGGCGATGGCGACAGGGCGGCAATCCAAGGTGATGGGCGTGATCCGCGTCGCCAGCGGTAATTTCCTGGAGCAGTACGACTTCTTCGTCTTCGCCTACTTCGCCACCGCCATCGGCCGCACGTTCTTCCCGGCCGCGGACTCCGCCCGCGGTCACTACCTCTCGCTGATGGCCTCGCTGATGACGTTCGCCGCCGCCTTCCTGGTGCGGCCGGTGGGGGCCATCGTGCTCGGGGCGTATATCGACGCGCATGGCCGCCGGGCCGGCCTGTTGCTGACGCTGGCGCTGATGGCGGTGGGCACGGCGACGGTGGCACTGGTGCCGGGTTACGCCAGCATCGGCCTGCTCGCGCCGTTGCTGGTGGTGGCGGGCCGCCTGGTGCAGGGCTTCTCCGCCGGGGTCGAGCTGGGTGGGGTGTCAGTCTATTTGTCCGAGATCGCGACACCGGGCCGCAAGGGATTCTACGTGTCCTGGCAGTCCGGCAGTCAGCAAGTGGCGGTGATCGTGGCCGCCCTGCTCGGCGTGGCGCTCAACGCGTCGCTCGGCGACGCCCGGATGCAGGATTGGGGCTGGCGCATCCCCATGGTGATCGGCTGCTGCATCATCCCGTTCCTGTTCCTCGTCCGCCGCTCGCTGGAGGAGACCGAGGCGTTCCTCGCCCGCAAGCAGCGGCTGGGTGCGGGGCAGATCCTGCGGTCCATGCTGGCGCAATGGCGCATGGTGGGCCTGGGCATGATGATGGTCGTGATGACCACGGTGTCGTTCTACCTCATCACCGCCTACACGCCGACCTTCGGGCGGGAGCAGCTGCACCTGGGCGCCACCGCCGTGCTGCTGGTGACGGTGTGCGTGGGCCTGTCCAACCTGCTGTGGCTGCCGCTCAGCGGCGCGCTGTCGGACCGGATCGGCCGGCGTCCGCTGCTGATCGCGACCACGCTGGCGGCGATGCTTACCGCCTACCCGCTGCTGTCCTGGCTGGTGGCGAGTCCGTCCTTCGGCCACCTGCTGGCCGCCGAGCTTTGGCTCAGCTTCATCTACGGCTGCTACAACGGCGCGATGGTGGTTTATCTGACCGAGATCATGCCCGAGGCGGTGCGCACCGCCGGGTTTTCGCTGGCCTACAGTCTGGCGGCCGTGGTGGGCGGGCTTACCCCCGCCATCTGCGAGGAACTGATCCACGTCTCGGGAGACCGCGCGATGCCGGGCGCCTGGATGTCGTTCGCGGCGGCGGTCGGGCTGGGAGCGGTGCTGCTGATCGGGCGGCAGGCGGATGCCGCCTGAGCGGACCGGCCTTGGTCAGGTGCGGTGCCGGCGGTGCCGCGCGTGATGGTGGTAGCTGACCCGGCGGAACGACGGCTCGCCGCTGTCAGGCGCTTCAGCGACCTCGTCATAGGAGTCTCGCGCCGAGCCGCGCAAATCCCGCGGCGCCGGGTTCAGGTCGGCCAAGGGTGCGGCGGCGGCGCTGGCGGTGACCATGCGGCCAGTGTCGGGCCGGTTGTAGATGAAGCCGAACGTGGGATAGATGCTGCCGTAATCCCCGGAGCGGCCGAGGGCGACGCGCACTGCGCTCCAGTCGTTGTAGGGCGACACATCCACCACGGAAGTCGCCCGGCTGATGCCGCCGCGCATGTTCCAGTTGGCGTGGTCGATCTCGATCTCGCGCGGGCTGAGCACCTGGCTCACGACGGCCACGTGGCCGAGCCGCATGGCGCCGTTGGCGCGGAAGTTGAGCACGCTGCCGGTTTCTGGCCGCGCGCCGCGCTGGTAGAGGCCAGCCGCGTTGTCCCACCAGGCATCGGCGTTGCCGGACAGCTCGATGCCGCTGTCCGACCGGGCGAAGGCGACGCATTGCAGGCCGCTGCTGTGGCCGTAGCTGACCGCGGGCGCCTCGTCGGCGTAGGCCCAGGCGCGGCTGCGGCCATGGCTGGCATGACGCCCGAAGCGGCCGATCTCACGTTCAGCGAAATACTGGCCCATGCCATGGCGGCTGGTCGCGAACGTGATCGGCATGCCATGCCCCAAGCTGAACGCCCCACTCCGCAACGCTCCATCCCGGGACGCCTCATGCCGCCCCGCTGAAGCATGGGATGAGTGATGGCTGCGCGCTTGCGCAGAGGCGGCGCCGAGCAGGCTAGCGCCGAGTGCAATGAGCTTGAGAGAGCCGGCCCACGTCATAATGCTATCCTCACGACTTCACCGTATCGTGAGCGAGGCGTTATCCATGTCCGCCCGCCGCTGACAAGCCGAACATGTCAGTTTGTTGCAGCTTCGCCGACGATCTGACAAATCGCCGGGCCGCCGTTAATCATTCCTACGACTACAGTCCTATTTGCGCGCCCGTGATGGCTTGCCGCCTACTTGCAGGCTGTGATCATGACCTCCACGAGCTGACGGGAGTCGGCCATCTTGGCCTCGGTGCAGGCGCGGGCCGGAGCGCCGCCTTCCGGCAGCCACGCGGACCACAGCCCATTGATCGCGTCACGGTCGCGGATGTCCTGCAGCCAAATCTGCGCCTGCAGCAGCCGGGTGTTGTCGGTGCCGTGCGCCTCCAGCAAGGCGTCGATGTCGCTCAGCACCTGGCGCATCTGGCCGGTTACGTCCTGGGACAAGTCGCCGGCCGCGAGCCCGGCCAGGAACACGAAGTTGTGGTATTCCACGGCCTTTGCCAGAACCTTGTCGGCGCCGCTGCGGATGATCTTGCTCATGCCTGGTGTCCTGATGCTGAGGGCGGGTTCTAGGCAGCGGCTGGGCGGCGGACAAGCGCGTCAGTAAGGCACGATCTTGCTGCCGAGGCCGGGAAGCGGCTGGGTGGAGGTTGCCGGCTGGTCCGGCTGCGGCACCTTGGACGCGGCGAGGCAATCCGAGAGCTGGGTGTCGTAAGCATAGGTGGAGGGCAGCCCGCGCGACGTGTCGCCGGAGACGAAGGACGTGGAGAACGGCGTGTCTTTCTGGTCGCGCTCGGACAGCAGGTAGCGGTTCTGCCGGTTGAACGACGCGTCGGCGCTGGCGCGGCAGGACCTCACGGCCGCCGAGCTGGACCGGTTACTGGAACCCTGCGGCCCGGCGCATCCGGCGAGCGCGGCCAAAACGATCAGGGTAGGCGAAAACGCATGGCGAGACATGGCATGGCGAGACATGGGCGCGGCTCCGGTTGACCGCCGTACAGATGGGCCGGACCGCCTGCGCTGTCACCCGGGCAGCAGCGCCAGGCTCTCGACCGTGTCGAAATCCCGCAGCACCGTGTCGTCCAGCGGCACCTCGGTCACTGCATCGGCGTGCTGGCGCAGCAGGCTGCGCGCGCCGCGATCCCCCGTCAGCGCCATCATGGCGGGGAAATGGCGGCGGTCCCACAGCACGGGATTGCCCAGCTCCCCGCCATGGGTCGGTGCCACGATGGTGCGGCCGCCGTCCGGATCATAGGCGTCCAGCAGCCGATCGATGGAGGCGGCGGAGACGAGCGGCATGTCGCCCAGCACCACCAGGGCCGCCGGCGCCGTCGCGGGCAGGGCGGCGAGCCCGGCGCGCAGGCTGGCCGACAGCCCGTCCGCATAGTCCGGCGCAGCGACGAACACCACGGGGCGGCCGGCCAGGGCGGCACGGATGTCCGGCGCGCGGTGCCCCGTCACCACCAGCACCGGGCGCGCCTGGCTGGCCAGCACCGCGTCCACCACCCGCACCACCATGGGCCGCCCGCCCGCATCCTCCAGCAGCTTGTGGCGCGGCGCCATGCGGCTGGACTGCCCCGCCGCCAGGACGACGGCGGCGACCGTGCGCGCCGCGGCTTTGGGGGCGCGCGCGCGGGGCAGTGGCCGGGCCGCCACGTCCTTCAGCAGGCCGCCCACCCCCAGCCGCGCGACCGTGCCGCCCGTCACCGGCAGCCCCGCCGCCAGCCGGTGCAGCACCAGGTCGATCCCGTTCGGCTTCGGGCTGCGCGCGCAGCCCGGCAGCACCAGCGCCGGCACGCCGCCGATCCGCCCGAGGCAGATCAGGTTGCCCGGATCGACCGGCATGCCGAAGTGCAGCACCTCGCCGCCGGCTGCCACGATGCCGTCCGGCCCCACGTCCCGCCGGTCCACCACGGCGGACGCGCCGGCGATCAGCAACAGGCTTGCCCCGTCCGCCAGCAGGCGGCGCAGCGCGGCGGTGACCGGCTCCGTCCGGTGCGGGCATTGCAGGGGGGGCAGCAGCGTGCCGCCGATGCCGGCCACCCGGGCAGCGGTGGCCTCAATGGTGCCGTGAATCACGGCGGGCTTCAGGCCGGGCAGGGTGGTCAACACCAGGCCCACGCGCAGAGGCAGCCAGGGCTGCACCGCCATGGCGCCGCCGGCGCACGCCGCCTCCGCCGCGGCCAGCACTCCGCCCGGCGCGGCGAACGGGATGATCTTGATCGTCGCCACCATCTCGCCCGGCGTGACCGGGGCCGCGTCCGGCAGGGTGGCGACGGTGACGGCCTCATGGACGGCGTTCACCGCGTCGATCCGCGCCGGGTCCACCCGGAGCAGCCCGGCCGCGGCGGCGAGCAGGTTGACCCGGCCGGTGGCGGCGCGGCTGGCGGACAGGCCGGGGCCGAGCAGGGCGCGCCCGATACGTCGCGCCGCCGCATCCTCGCCGACATCGCCAGGTTCGAGCCGCGCTGTCACCACCGGGTCCGACCCGGCGGCGCGCAGCGCCGCAAGCGCGTCCGCATCCAGCACCAAGCCTTTTTTCAGCACCCGGCCCGGCAGGCGGTGGGTGTGGGCCAGGATGGCGCCCTCCGCCGCGGCGAGCGGCGTCGGCCCGAAGATCACGCGAGCGGCGCGCCGCGGCGCACGGCCACGATCTGCGCCAGCACCGACAGCGCGATCTCCGGCGCGGTGACGGCGGCGATGTTCAGCCCCACCGGGCCGCGGATGCGCACCAAGGACTCATCGCTGTGGCCGAGCGCGCGCAGCCGGTCCAGCCGTGCGGCGTGGGTGCGGCGGCTGCCGAGCGCGCCGATGTAGAACGCCTGGGACTTTAGCGCCCGGTCGAGCGCCGGGTCGTCGAGCTTGGGATCGTGCGTGAGGGTGACGATAGCGGTGCGGCTGTCCGGGCGCAGGGCATCCAGCGCCTCGTCCGGCCAGTCGGTCGAGACGGTGACGTTGGGGAACCGCTCGGGGCTGGCGAAGGCGCGGCGCGGGTCGGCCACGGTGATGCCGTAGCCCAATTGAACGGCGAGCGGCACCAGCGCCTGCGCGATGTGCACTGCGCCCACGATGACCAGGCGGGCCGGCGGGTTGTGCGCGTGGAGGAACCAAGTGGCGCCGTCCACCTCCTGCGTGCCGCTCCGCTCCATGGCGAGCGCCTGCTCTGCCGCCCGGGTCAGCGCCGGGTGCGCCGGGTCCGGCAACAAAAGCTGCGCACCGTCCGGCAGCCGGGTCGCCAGCGCCACGGGGTGCCCAGCGGCGCGGGCGGCCTGCACCGCCTGCAACATGGCAGGCGTCACGCCAGGGCTTCCACAAACACCTTGAGCTTGCCGCCGCAGGCCAGCCCCACCTCCCAGGCCCGCTCGTTGGTCACGCCGAAATCCAGCAGCTGCGGCCCACCGCCGGTGATGCTGGACTGCGCGGCCTCGGCCACCGCACCCTCGATGCAGCCGCCGCTGACCGACCCGGCCATGCGCCCGGAGGCAGTCACCGCCATTTGGCTGCCCGGCGGGCGCGGCGAGCTGCCCCAGGTCTCCGTCACGGTGGCCAACGCCACGCGTTCACCTTCCTGCAGCCAGCCAACAGCAACGGCCAGCACGTCTTCGGCTTCGGTCATGCGGCAACCTCCAACGGGCGGCTCCGTGCGGGCGTCGGGCGGGACAAGGCGGCGATCAGGGCATGCAGGCTGGCGATGTTGTGGACGGGCCGGAACTCGTCCACGTGCGGCAGCATGGCGCGGATGCCTTGGGATTTCGGCTCGAACCCGTCCCAGCGCAACAGCGGGTTGAGCCAGATCAGCCGGCGGCAGGATTTGTGCAGCCGCTCCATCGCCGGTGCCAGTCCATCTGCTCCCGCCCGGTCCAGTCCGTCCGTGACCAGCAGCACCACCGCGCCTTGGCCCAGCACGCGCTTGGCCCAATGCCGGTTGAACTGCGCGAGCGTGTCACCGATGCGGGTGCCGCCCGACCAGTCTGGCACTAGGCCTGCCACGGCAGCCAGCGCCGCTTCCGGGTCGCGGTGGCGCAGCTGCCGGGTAACGTTGGTGAGCCGGGTGCCGAACAGGAACACGCTGACCCGGTTCCGGTCATTGGCTACGGCATGCAGGAAGTGCAGCAGGATGTGCGCGTAACGCCCCATGGAGCCGGAGATGTCGCACAGCACGACTAGCGGCGGCGGACGCATGGTGGGCTCCGCCCGGACCAGGTCCAGCATCTCGCCGCCATGCTGTAGCCCGGCGCGCAGGGTGGCCGCCATGTCGATGCGGACGCCGCGGGCCGCGGGGCGGGTGCGCCGGGTACGGCGGAGGTCGAATGGCAGCCGCAGCTTGGCGATTTCGGCCCTTGCCCCGGCGATCTGCGCGGTGCTCATGGCCTCAAAATCCATGGTTTGCAGCCGTTCCGCGTCGCTGACCGTGAGGGCAGCATCCTGCTGCGGCTGATGCCGGTGCGTGCGGCACTGCTGGCCCATGGCTTCCGCTATCCGCCGGTCTCCCGGTGCGGCTTGCGGCTTTACGTCTTCGAGCGCAGTTGCGGCTGTATTCTGCTGTGTGGTCGTTGGGTCGTGCCAGAACAGATCGAAGGCTGTGTCGAACAGGATCGCCTGCTCGTGCCGGTGCACCAGCGTGGCAGTGAGCGCGGCGCGCATCTCACAGCGAGATGCGACACCGGCGCAGGATACGGCATACAGTGCTGCCAGCAGATCAGCTGGCCCGACTGGAAGGCCTGACCGCCGCAGCAGGCGGGCGAACTCCATGATGTTAGCGGCTAGTGCGCCGCCAGGAATATCGACGGCTAGCGCACCGCTGGGCTGGACGGCTGCTAGGATTTGGTGCGCCCGTGCTCGCGGTAATGATGACCGCCGCCGGACTCGTCGCCGTCGGTGTCCTTGGCGTGCTCCTCCTTGGAGCCGGGATGCCCGCCGCCGTCCTTGTGCCCAGTGTCCTGGTTGTTCTTGCCGGGGTGCTCGCGGTCCTGGTGGCTAGACCCAGGGCCGCCGAAACGGCCGGTGTGCTCGTTCTTGTCTGGCATGGTGGTTCTCCGGATTGTTGAACGAGAACGGGCGATGCAGGCGGAAGTTTATTGCGGAAGTGGAGGAGGGGATGGGATTCGAACCCACGGTACACCTTTACAATGCACAACGGTTTAGCAAACCGCCGCCTTCAGCCGCTCGGCCACCCCTCCACTATCTCTAGTCTAGCCCAGGGGGGGCAGAAGATCAAACCAACTGCCGCATTGCGTCCCGGTTCTGCCGATGCTAACTCGCCGTCCGCTGCTGGGGGATCGTCTAACGGTAGGACAGCAGACTCTGACTCTGCTTATCGTGGTTCGAATCCACGTCCCCCAACCAAGCAACTGAAATTATTCACGTTCCTGGCAGGTGCCACCGGCCAACGGAATAATATTCCACTGGCTTACTCCACGGTGCCTCGATGCTGGTCCGCCAGGGTAGCCAGTATCATTCGGCCGCGTCGTTCCGGCACGCCTGAAAGGCATCGTAGGCCGTGGCGAAATGTGGGCCAGCCTGGGCACGGCAGACCGCCAGCTAGCCCGCGCACGGGCCTGCCAGCTATACGGGATCGTGGAGGACTAGCTGATGGCAGCGACGCGCGTGGTCGACCTGGAAGCAAAGATTGCCATGCTGGAGGCGGCCTGCGCAGGCGAGGAAGCCGATATCCAGGCCGCTCAGCAACAGTGGGGTACGCCCCTGCGGTTGGACAGAATGGGTGATTTGAATTGATCTTCCTGGCTGGGCTTCCGGGGAGTGGAAGCCATGACGAAGCACTGCTCCCATAGCGCCGCATTTAAGTGGCAGATTGCTGAGGAGTTTATAGCGGGCGGGACGCTGCACGCGCTGTCCAAGCAGCACGACATCTCGCGGCAGCTGATCCGGATCTGGGTCAGAAAGTTCGAGGCTGGCGCCTTAGATGACGACGTGCAGGCGGCCGACCTGATGCAGGAATACGACGCCAAGATTGCCGCCCTTGAGCGCCTTGTCGGCCGACAAGCACTGGAGATCGAACTGCTAGAGCGTGATGGCGTTACGTCCGTTACACTCTGAGTTGGCGCATTCCTGTGGCG
>CAXTJU010000010.1:0-64758 GCA_964244655.1 uncultured Acetobacteraceae bacterium
GATGCCGAGCTGCGCAAGATCATCGACGAGCCGCCGGAGCGACGCGACAGCGGGTAACGGCGCGCGCGTGGCCTCTCCGAGCGAGAGGGCTTTTCAACCTCCGCTTGATGACGAATCGCGCGCGGGCGTCGCCGCGGGTGCCTGGCGGCTTGTCCATGGCGGCGGCACGCAGATTCTTAACCCTATGTTGGGACCGCCGGGCGCAGGATGCGGCCGGCGTTGCGTGGGTGTTTGGCGTGGGTTACTCGTCCCTGATGTCTCAACGATTTCTCGTCACCGGCGGCGCCGGGTATGTCGGCAGCCACATGGTGGACCTGCTGGTGCGCCGCGGCGCCGCCGTCACCGTGCTGGACGATTTGCGCCAGGGCCACCGCGCCGCGCTGCCGCCGGAGGTGGAGCTGGTGGTGGCCAACGTGTCGGACCCCGGCGCCGTCGAGGCGGCGCTCGCCGGGCGGGAATGGCACGCCATCATCCATTTCGCCGCCCTGTCCCTGGTCGGCGAAAGCATGGCGCAGCCGCTGCGCTACCTCGGCGAGAACGCCGGCGGCGGCTTCGCGCTGATCGACGCCGCCATCCGCCACCGCGTGCCGCGCTTCGTGCTGTCCTCCACCGCCAACCTGTTCGGCGAGCCGGACGTGGTGCCGATCGCCGAGGACGCCCCGCTGCGGCCCAGCTCGCCCTACGGCGAGAGCAAGCTGATGATCGAGCGCGCGCTGCACTGGGCGGGGCAGTGCCACGGCCTGCGCTCCGCCTGCCTGCGCTACTTCAATGCCGCCGGCGCCGACCCGACGGGGCGCATCGGCGAGGACCACGCCCCCGAGACCCACCTGATCCCCCTGGTGATCGACGCGGCACTCGGCCGCCGCGGCGCGCTCACCGTGTTCGGCGCCGACTACCCGACGCCGGACGGCACCTGCATCCGCGACTACGTCCACGTCACCGACCTGTGCGAGGCGCATCTCTGCGCCCTGGCCCGGCTGGACGAGGGCAGCGTCACCTACAACCTCGGCAACGGCCAGGGCCACTCGGTCCGCCAGGTGATCGCGGCGGTGGAGGCGGTGACCGGCCTGCCCGTGCCGGTGCAGTACGGCGGCCGCCGCCCCGGCGACCCGGCGGTGCTGGTGGCCGCCTCCGGCCGCATCAAGGCGGAAGCCGGATGGACCCCGCGCTACGCGGACCTGCACGAGATCGTCCAGACCGCGTTCGCCTGGCGCGAGGCGCACCCCGGCGGCTACCGGGACCGCTGAGGAGCCGGAGCAACGACATGACCGAGCACGACGCGGTGCGACTGGCCTGCGACCGGTCGCTTTCGTTGCATCGTCGGCGGACGGTCCGTCAGAGCCTTGCCGCACTCGCGGATTCGCCGCTCGCCGACCTGCCGCCCGACTTCTATGGCGAGGGTGAGGCGATTGCGGGGCTTGAGAACGAGGTCGCCGCCCTGCTCGGCAAGCCGGCAGCCCTGTTCACGGTCAAGGGCGTCATCGCCCAGCAGGCCGCGCTCCGGTCCTGGTCGGACCGGTCGGGATGCAAGAACGTCGCCTTGCACCCGAAGAGCCACATCGAACTCGATGAACGCTCCGCATACGAGCGCCTGCACGGCTTGGCGGGAGTGCGGCTTGGCAAGGATCACAAGCCGTTCGAGCTGAGCGACCTGCAAAAGGCGGCCGAGCCGCTGGGTGCCGCCGTCATCGAGCTGCCGCTGCGCCGGGCGGGCTATCGCCTTCCGGAGTGGGACGAGCTTGTGGCGATGTCCGAGTGGTGCCGCGACCGCCGGGTGCCGCTGCACTTCGATGGGGCGAGACTCTGGGAGGCGCAGCCGTACTATGCCCGCCCATTGGCCGAGATCGCGGCTTTGGCCGACTCGGTTTACGTGTCCTTCTACAAGGGCCTGGGCGGCTTGGGCGGCGCGGTGCTGGCCGGACCCGAAAGCTTCATCGCCGAGTCGCGGGTCTGGCACGCCCGCCACTGCGGCGCGCTGGCGACGGCGTTCCCGTTCGTGCTCAGCGCCAGCGATGGCCTGCACCGCCATTTGCCGCGGATGCCGGACTACTTCCGGCGCGCGCAGGGGCTCTCGGCGGCGCTGGCTGGCGTGCCCGGCGTCGTGGCGGCGCCAGCGCCGCCGCAATGCAACGCGTTTCAGCTCTATCTTCCGGCAGGCGCCAAGGCGCTCAAGGCGGCCCATCTGGAACTCGCGCGCTCAAGCCGCATCTGGCTGTTCAGCAGCTTCGCCGAGACGGCGCTGCCTGACCTGGCAATGGCCGAGGTCTCGATCGGCGAGGCGGCGGAAGATTTGAGCGACGACGAGGTGGCCGGCCTGATTGCGCGCCTTGTCGGAACAGGCAAGGGAACTTAGCGGCCTGCCCAAAGCGGCCCTAGCCGGAGATTGCCGGCTCCCGTTCAGGCAGTGCGCCCTGCGCCGCTCTCGCCGCCTCCGGCCAGCCGGAGCCGACCGCCGGCACCGCCAGATACGCCATCCGCTTGGCCTCCTTGCGCCCCCGCGCCACCGAATCCAGGATGAAGCCGCAGGTGGTGGACAGGAACGCCAGCCCCATCAGCCCCGTCGCCAGCACCGCCGTCGGCAGCCGCGGCACCAAGCCGGTGCGCATGAACTGGCTCACGATCGGGATGCCCAGCAGCACGGCCGCCACCGCCAGCACGACCGCGCCCACGGCGAAGAACTGGAACGGCCGGATTTCCTTCACCAGCAGCACGATGGTGCGCAGGATGCGCAGCCCATCCGTGTAAGTGTGCAGCTTGGACACCGAGCCCGGCGGGCGGTCCTTGTAGGCGGTGCGCAGCTCGCCCACCGGCATCGCCAGCTCCAGCGCATGGACGGTGAACTCGGTCTCCGTCTCGAACCCGGTGGACAGCGCGGGAAACGACTTCACGAACCGGCGGGAGAACGCCCGGTAGCCGGACAGCATGTCGCTCACCCGGTTGCCGAACAGCAGCGTCACAAGGCGGGTCAGCACCAGGTTGCCGGTGCGGTGGCCGGTGCGGTAGGCGGCGGCCAGGTCGGTGACCCGGGTGGCGGTCACCATGTCGAGCTGGCCGTCCACCAGGAGGCGCAGCAGGCCGGGGGCCGCCGCCGGGTCGTAGGTGTCGTCGCCATCGACCAGGATGTAGGCGTCGGCCTCGATGTCGGCGAACATGCGGCGCACCACGTTGCCCTTGCCCTGCAACGGCTCGGACCGCACCACCGCCCCGGCCCGGCGCGCGGCGGCCACCGTGCCGTCGGTCGAGTTGTTGTCGTACACGAACACCACCGCCTCCGGCAGTGCCGCCTGGAACCCGGCCACCACGCGGCCGATCGCCACCTCCTCGTTGTGGCACGGCACCAGCACCGCCACGCGCATCACCGGAACACCACGGCGCGCGACAGCGCGAAGTTGGCGAACATGCCGGCCACCGCGCCGGCGGCGATGGCGATCACCGGCTCGGCGTCGCAGAGGCTGAAGGATGCGACCAGCAAGAAGTACGTCCCCAGGTTGAGGCACAGGCCCGGCACGCTGGCGAGCGCGAACCGCGCCCATTGGCGGTGCGCCGGCCCGGCCTGGCCCAGGCTGCGGAAAGTCCAAATCCGGTTCAGCCACCAGGTTGTGGTGACCGCCACCGCGTAGGCCACGGCCCCGGCGAGGTAAAGCCCGAGCGGCCAGCGCGTGGCATACACCACGGCAGTATCGACCACGAACCCGGCGACGCCCACCAGGCCGAACTGGGTGAACTGCGCCAGCAACGCCACGTGCCCCGGCGCGATATGCCGCCGGACCGGCAGGGGCAGCACGTCCACCAGGCGGTCCATCAGGGCTTGCACGACTGCCTCATACGCCATTCCCCACCGCCGGGCCACGGCGTTGCCGCCGCCCGGTGTGACCACTAGGCTTGCCGGGCCAATGGCGGCAAGGAGACCAAACCATGTTCCGACGCACGATGGCGGCGGCGAGCGCGCTGGCGCTGATGGCCGCGGGCGCGGCGCAGGCGCAGGCGCAGATCAAGATTGCCGCCGCCGGGCCGATGACCGGCAAGAATGCGGCGTTCGGCGCGCAGTTCCGCGACGGCGCGCAACAGGCGGTGGACGATATCAACCGCGCGGGCGGCGTGTTGGGGCAACAACTGCAGCTCAGCATCGGCGACGATGCGTGCGACCCGCGCCAGGCCGTCTCCGTGGCCAACCAGTTCGCCAGCCAAGGGGTGAAGATGGTGGCCGGGCACTTCTGCTCCGGCAGCTCCATCCCGGCCAGCAAGGTCTATGCGGAGGAGGGCGTGCTGGAGATTTCGCCCGGCTCCACCAACCCTGACTACACCGACAAGGGCAGCTGGGCCACCTTCCGCCTCTGCGGCCGGGACGACCAGCAGGGCCAGGTGGCCGGGGACTACATCGCCGGGCATTTCAAGGACGACAAGGTTGCGGTATTGAACGACAACACCGCCTACGGGAAGGGCCTGGCCGACCAGACCGAAAAGGAACTCGAGGCGAAGGGCGTCAAGCCCGCCCTCGTCGCCGCCTACACGCCCGGCGAGAAGGACTACTCCGCCCTGGTCAGCCGCCTGAAGGACGCCGGCATCCAGGTGATCTACCTTGGCGGCTACCACACGGAGGCGGGGCTGATTATCCGCCAGGCCAAGGAACAGGGCATGACGCCCGTCCTGGTCGGGGGCGACGCGCTGGTCACCAAGGAGTTTTGGCAGATCGCGGGCCCGGCGGGCGAAGGCACCTTGATGACATTCTCCCCCGATCTCGGCAAGCGGCCAGAGGCGGCGGCGGTGGTCAAGGAGTTCAAGGAACACGGCATCGATCCGGAAGGCTACACACTTTACACCTACGCCTCGGTGCAGGTCTGGGCGGAGGCCGCGGCCAAGATCAACAGCACAGACCCCCAGAAGGTCGCTGCCGCCCTGAAGGCTAGTGGCCCGTGGCAGAGTGTCGTGGGGCCGATCAGCTTCGACCAGAAAGGCGACGTGCAAGGCCCGACCTACGTGTTCTACGTGTGGAAGGACGGCGCCTACGCAGAAATGTAGCGGGCACGGCCCTCTCCCGGGCTGGGAGAGGGCCTTGCGGCTTTAAGCCTTGCCGGCCACGTCGCGCGCCGTGTCCTTGACGCCGCCGACCGTGTTCTTCACCGCGCCGGCGGCCTTGTCGGCCTTGCCCTCAGCCTGCAGCTTCTCGTCGCCGGTCAGCTTGCCGACGCCTTCCTTGATGGCGCCCTTGGCCTTGTCGAGCATTCCTTCAACGCGCTTCTCGTCCATGGATTGGCTCCAAAACGGCACGATGCCGTGCAGAATCAACGATTGGGCGCCGGACAGGTTGCGCTCAGCCCAGGCTGCGCAGCCACTCGGCGACCGTGGCCAGCAACGCGCGGCCAGCCGGCATCTCGCCCGCCATCTGCATAACGCCGTGGATCATGCCCGGCAGCGCCACGTGCCGCACCGCCACCCCGGCCCCGCGCAGCCGATCGGCATAGGCCACGCCCTCGTCGCGCAACGGGTCGCACTCGCAGGTCAACACCAGGGCGGGCGGCAGGCCGGCGAGGTCGGCAGCCAGCAGCGGCGAGGCGTAGGGATGCGCCGGGTCCGCGCCGGCCAGGTACAGCCGCAGCGAACGGTGCAGCTCCGGCAGCTTGACGATGGTGCCGTCGAACTCCGCCATGGAGGGGTAGGAGCGGTCGATCCGCAAGTCCGTGTTGGGATACAGGCAGATTTGACCCGCCAGCGGCGAGCGGCTGCGGTCCCGCGCCATCGCCGCCGCCACCGTGGCGAGGCAGCCGCCCGCGCTGTCGCCGCCCACCACCAGCCGCGCCGGGTCCACCCCGAACAGGCCGGTGTGGTCGGCCACGTGGGCCAGCGTGGCGAAGGCGTCCTCTGGGGCCGCCGGGAAAGGATGTTCCGGGGCGCGCCGGTATTCCACGGCGATCACCACCGTGCCCGTGGCGTTGGCGAGCAGGCGCAGCGCCGGGTCGTGCGTCTCCAAGGACCCGGCGACGAAGCCGCCGCCATGGAACCAGATCAGTGCCGGCAGCACGCCCGGGCCGGGCCGATACACCCGCAGGTCCAGCGGTCCGTCCGGCCCCTCGAAGTGGAACTGGGTCTGCTCGAACACGGCCTCCGGCGGGCCGGAAAGCGGGCGCATCTGCAGGATCTGGTCTCGGTACTGCGCCACCCACTCGGCATCCCCACGCAGGTGGGCGGGCTGGGACACCTCGCCGGCTGCCCGCGTCATCTGGTCCAGCACGCGCTTCGCGTCAGCATCCATCGCCCGTCACTCCGGCCTGTGCAGCCGCGAACGGGCGGCCCGGCGCAGGGTTGCCTATTCAGCCCCGCCTACTCAGCCCCGCCTACTCAGCCCCACCTACTCAGCCTGGGCGCTGGCCTCGCTGCGGGTGCCGCCGACGCGGGCGGCCAGGGCGGCGGCCATGAAATCGTCCAGCGCGCCGTCCAGCACGGCCGCCGGGTTGGTCTTCTCCACTCCGGTGCGCAGGTCCTTCACCATCTGGTACGGCGCCAGCACGTAGGAGCGTATCTGGTGGCCCCAGCCGATCTCGGTCTTGGCCGCCTCGGTCTGCGCGCTGGCCGCCTCGCGCTTCTGCAGCTCGGCCTCGTACATCCGCGCCCGCAGCATCTCCATCGCGGTGGCGCGGTTGCGGTGCTGCGAGCGGTCGGTCTGGCAGGCGACGACGATGCCGGTCGGCACGTGGGTGATGCGGATGGCCGACTCGGTCTTGTTCACGTGCTGCCCGCCGGCGCCGGACGCGCGGAACGTGTCCACCTTGAGGTCGGACGGGTCGATCTCGATCTGGATCGTGTCGTCAACCACCGGATACACGTAAACGGACGCGAACGAGGTCTGCCGCCGGGCCGCGCTGTCGAACGGGGAAATCCGCACCAGCCGGTGCACGCCACCCTCCGTCTTGAGCCAGCCATAGGCGTTCGGCCCCGTGACCTGGAAGGTGGCAGACTTGATGCCGGCCTGCTCGCCCTCGCTCTGCTCCAGCATCTGCATCTTGTAGCCGCGCGCCTCGGCCCAGCGGGTGTACATGCGGGCCAGCATCTCGGCCCAGTCCTGCGCCTCCGTGCCGCCCGCGCCGCTGTTCACCTCGATGAACGCGTCCCGCCCGTCCGCCTCGCCGGACAGCAGGCTCTCGATCTCGCGCCGCTTGGCCTCCTCCGCCGAGCGGCGCAGCGCGGCGATGCCCTCCGCGGCCAGCCCGGCATCGCTCTCCGCCTCGGCCATGCCGATCAGCTCCAGCGTATCCGCCACCTCCAGCTGCAACGCCTGCACGCCTTCGACCTGGTTGGCCAGCTGGGTGCGCTCGCGCATCAGCGTTTGGGCTTTGGCAGAGTCATTCCACAGGTCGGGGTTCTCGGCCTGGTGGTTCAGCTCGGCCAGGCGCTCGACGGCGGCATCCCAGTCAAAGATGCCTCCTCAGCAGCGCGACGGACTGCTTGATCTGTTCGTTCAGGGCTTCGGATTCAGTGGACATTTAGTGCCTTCAAGCAAGGCCAGGGCGCTGCCCTGGACCCGGCAGAGGATGGTCATCCTCTGCACACCTTTTTAGTAGAGTCCGCCCACGCCGCTGTCCACACCGGTTCCGGTGCCGCCGCTGCTGGCGGTGACGCCGGGTGCGCCGCCCCCGCCGCCGCCGATCGTGGCGTCGCTCTGGCCGGGCGTCTGGCCGGGCTTGAACGCGTCCGTCACGTTGGGCGCCCAGGTCGCCATGGTCAGCCCGTCTGGCACGGCGAACGGCAGGTTCGGCCGGTCCTTCAGCGCCGCCGCCATGAAATCGTGCCAGATAGGCGCCGCCACCACGCCGCCCGTCTCCTTCTCGCCAAGGCTGGTCGGGTTGTCGAAGCCGATCCACACCGCCGTCACCAGGTCGGGCGTGAAACCCACGAACCAGGCGTCGTTGTAGTCCTGCGTCGTGCCCGTCTTGCCGGCGATGCCCGCTCGGCCCAAGCCGCGGCCGGCCTCGTAGCCGGTGCCGTGCGCCACCACGCCCTGCATCATCGCCACCGTCTGGTACACGCTTTGCGGGTCGGCGAGCTGGGCTCGCACGTTGCTCAGCAATGGCGGGCGCGTGGGGTCGGTGCAGCCGGCGCAGGCCAGCCCCGGGGCGCGCCACAGCACGTGGCCGTCGCGGTCCTGCACCGTGTCGATCAGCGTCGGCGCCACCTCGCGCCCGCCTTCGTCCAACGACGCATAGGCCCCCGCCTGCCGGATGACGGTCGTGTCCACCGCGCCGAGCGCGTTGGGCAGGAAATGGCTCATCTGATCGACCACGTGGAAGGCGATGGCGTTGGCCGCCACCGCGTCCATGCCGACCTTCTGCGCCAACCGGATCGTCGCCAGGTTCAGCGACTTCTCCAAAGCCTGGTGGATGGAGATCGGCCCGGCAAACCCCGGCTCGAAGTTGCCGGGCCGCCACACGCCCGCGGCCCCCTGGTCCAGCGAGAACGGCCCGTCGTACACCTTCTGGCTCGGCGAGATGTTCTGCTGCATGGCCGCGAGATACACCATAGGCTTGAACGAGCTGCCGGGCTGGCGCATCGCCTGGGTGGCGCGGTTGAACTGGCTGGCCTCGAAGCTCCACCCACCGGACAGCGCCAGCACCCGCCCGGTCACCGGGTCCAGCGACACCAGCGCGCCCTGCACCTTTGGCACCTGGCGCAGCAGCACGCGCTCGGCCGGCCCATGGCCAGGCTCGGCCATCACCACGTCGCCCACCTGCACTACGTCCGCCATCCGGCGCGGCGCCCCGCCGAAAGCTCCGTTGTGGTTGGGCCGTGCCCAACCGGTGTCGCCCAGCGCCATGGCGGAGACGTGGTTGCCGCCCGCCGGGTCGGTCCAGCCCATCTTGGCCTCGCCCGCGCCCACCTCCAGCGCCACCGCCAGCCGCCAATCCGCCAGCATCCCCGGCGGCCGCGGCAGGGCAGCCAGCGCGCGCGCCCAGCCGGCATGCAGCGCCCCTGCCAGGTCCAGCCGCGCCACCGGGCCGCGCCAGCCGCCATGCGCGCGGTCGTACGCCAGCAGCCCGCGCCGCAGCACCTGGTCCGCCGTGGCTTGCAACGCCGGGTCGAGGCTGGTGCGGACCACCAGGCCGCCTTCCGTCGTGGTTTCCAGGCCGAAGCGGTCCACCATCTGGCGGCGCACCTCCTCGCCGAACCACTCGGACCCGGCCACCACCTCGGGCCGGTGGAACTGCCCGGTGGCGACCGGGCCGGCCTTGGCGGCGGCGGCCTGCTCGGCGCTCACGGCATGGTCCTCCACCATGCGGTCCAGCACCCAGTCGCGCCGGGCGCGGGCGGCCTCGGGGAAGCGGAACGGGTTGTAGTTGTTGGGCGCCTTGGGCAGCGAGGCGAGGAACGCCGCCTCTGCCAACGTCACCTGGTCGAGCGACTTGTCGAAGTAGGTCTGCGCCGCCGCGGCCACGCCGTAGGATTGCAGGCCGAAATAGATCTCGTTCAGGTAGAGTTCGAGGATGCGCTCCTTCGGCAGCGTCTGCTCTACCCGGATGGCGAGCACCGCCTCTTTCACCTTGCGCGAGAAGGTGCGCTCGTTTGACCCCAGAAGCATGTTGCGAGCGACTTGCTGGGTGATGGTGGAGGCCCCGATCGGGCGGCGGCCGCGATGGGCCTGCATCAGGTCGGTGAAGGCGGCGCGAGCGATGGCGCCGGGGTCCACGCCCTTGTGGGTCCAGAAGTTCTGGTCCTCGGCGGACACGAAGGCCTGCTGCACCAGTTGCGGGATGGCGGTGGCCGGCACGAAGATGCGCCGCTCCTTCGCCAGCTCGGCGATCAGCCCGTCGTCGCCGGCGTAGATGCGGCTCATCACCGGCGGCTGGTACTGCCGCAGCCCGTCCACCGTCGGCAAGTCAGCGGCCAGGCGCTGGTAGGCGTGGTAGGCGAACGCGCCCCCCAGGATCACTCCCACGACCCCGAGCGTGACGAGGATGCCGAGCAGCCGCGCGACCACGCGCAGGGGGGAGCGGCGAGGGCGCAGCGGACGGGCGGACGCGGCACCCCGCCGCGGGGCAGGCTCGGGCGGCAGCAGCGGCTCACGCACGGTCATCGGCTTCCAGTCCTCAACCCTACCCCGCCAGGCGGACGCCGGGCCCGTCGAAAAAGGCATCCACCGCGCGCTTCATGGCCGCGGCCACCAGGGCGCGGTGCTCCGGGCGGCGCAGCGCCGCCTCATCCTGCGCGTTCGACATGAATCCCATCTCAACCAGCACGGAGGGAATGTCGGACGCCTTCAGCACCACAAAGCTCGCGTGGCGCGCCGGGTTTTGCAGCATCGGCATGTCCCGGTCCAGTGCGCCGACCAAGCCGCGCTGCAGCCGGGCGGACCCGGCGCGGGTCTCCTGCCGCACCAGGCTGGCCAGGATGCGCGCCACCTCCGGCGGCTGGCCGCGGAAGGCAGCCCCGGCGAAGCGGTCGGCGCTGTTCTCCCGCACCGCCAGGGCGGCGGATTGCGCGTCGGACGCGGTGGAGGCCAGGGTGTAGATGCTGGCGCCACGCACGCCGTGATCGGCCACCGCGTCCGCGTGCATGGAGACGAACAGCGCGGCTCCCCGGCCCTGCGCCCAGGCCACGCGCTCCTCCAGCGGGATGAACACGTCCTGCCCGCGCGTCATCGCCACCCGCACCCGGCGTCCCGCCTCCAACTGGCGTTGCAGCTCGGTGGCGGCCGCGAAGGCCACGTGCTTCTCGTACGTGCCGGTGACGCCGATGGCGCCCGGGTCCTTGCCGCCGTGCCCCGGGTCCAGCACCACGAGCGGCAGCGTAGCCGAGGCTGAATCCCGCCGGGGGGCAGCCTGGGCGAGCCCGGCCATCAGGGCTGCGGTCCCCGCGCCGGCCAGCGCCCGCCGGGTCAGCTTGGTCTCAGTCATCACATGCCTCCGCCGGGCGCTGTATCACGCCGCCCGGTTTACATGTGATTAGCGCTTGATTATGGCACAGCCCTGTTGCAGCCAGGCCACGGCGGGCCAGGCTTGCAGCATCCGCGGCTTTCGGTCATGGTCACACCAGCTGCGGCGGAGTGCCCTCCGTGAGCGCGTTTCGTTGCCGGATGGCAGCAGCGCCCACGTCGTGCGGCTCGCGCGCTGGCGCTGGCCCCTTGCCGGCTGGCGCCGAACCACCTGGCCTCGCGGCATTCATACGCGGGCCGACTGCTTAGGATTGCCCAAGGCCGAATGAGCGCCGCTGTTTCCGTCCGTCGTTCCTCCCCCTCGCCCGCCCTGCGCGGCGGGGCCGGCTGGTGCGACGGCGAACGCGTTCGCGGGCACAGGCTGTCCGCCCCGTCCCTATTCAGACGCCGTCCCGGGCCGCTTGCGCCCGGTGGACGCGCGCACCGGAGTTCCCCCGCCCATGACGAAGCGTATGCTCATCGACGCCACCCACGCGGAGGAAACCCGCGTGGTGGTCCTGGACGGCAACCGTCTTGAGGATTTCGACGTCGAGACCGCTGCCAAGCAGCAGCTCAAGGGCAACATCTATCTCGCCAAGGTCGTCCGCGTAGAGCCCAGCCTGCAAGCCGCGTTCGTCGAATATGGCGGCGGACGCCATGGCTTCCTGGCCTTCGGCGAGATTCACCCCGACTACTACCAGATCCCCGTGGCGGACCGGCAGCGCCTGCTGGAGCTTCAGGAAGCCGAGGCCCGCGCCGAGGAGGAGGCGGAAGACGCCGCCGCCGAAGCGGCCGAGGCTTCCGGCGGCGAGCCGCAGGGGGCTCCCCCGGAGCCGGCGCCCCTCCAGGACGCCGGCGGCTCCGTGCCTGAGTCGTTCAGCGGGGACGAGCCCTTGCTGCCGCTGGAGGAAGCGACCGCCCCCGCCAGCCTGGCCGCCGCCATCACGCAGGACTTCATCGCCGGCCGCGAGGAGGAAGTCACCGCCGAGCCGGCCTCCGGCCACGAAACCATCATGGTGGAAGACGCGGCCCGGGAGGCCGAACCCGCCCCCGCGCCACAGGACGAGCCGGAGCCCGCAGCCGAGGCGGAGACTGGGACGAGCGCCGAAGCCGAACTGACCGCTCCCCTGGACGACACGGGTGATCTGGTGGAAGCGCAGGCCGAGGCCGCGCCAACCGCCGAAGCGGGGACGGCCGCCGCCGAGCACGACGAGGAGGGCAGCAGCAGCAGCCAGGGGGCCCGCCCGCCCGCCCGCTACATGCGCTCCTACAAGATCCAGGAGGTGATCCGCCGCCGGCAAATCCTGCTGGTGCAGGTCGTCAAGGAGGAGCGCGGCTCCAAGGGCGCCGCGCTCACCACCTTCATTTCGCTGGCCGGGCGCTTCTCGGTGCTGATGCCTAACTCGCCGCGGGGCGGCGGCATCTCGCGCAAGATCACCTCCGCCGCCGACCGCCGCCGCCTCAAGGAAGTCACCACCGAGCTGAAGATCCCCCGCGGCATGGGGCTGATCGTGCGCACCGCCGGGGCCAACCGGCCGAAGGCGGAGATCACCCGGGACTGCGAGTACCTGCTGGAGCTGTGGGACAGCGTCCGCGACACCACCATGGCCTCCGTCGCCCCGGCGTTGATCCACGAGGAGGCCAGCCTCATCAAGCGCGCCATCCGCGACAACTACTCCCGCGACGTGGAGGAGGTGGCGGTGGACGGCGAGGCTGGCTGGCGGGCGGCGCGGGACTTCATGCGCCTGCTGATGCCCGCCCACGCCCGCAAGGTGGTGCTGTGGAACGAGCCGCAGCCGCTGTTTGCCAAGCACGGCGTGGAGGCGCAGCTGGACGCCATGCTGCAGCCGAACGTACAGCTGCGCTCCGGCGGCTACCTGGTGATCAACCAGACCGAGGCGCTGGTCGCCATCGACGTGAACTCCGGCCGCTCCACGCGGGAGCGCGGCATCGAGGAGACGGCGCTCAAGACCAACCTGGAAGCCGCCGACGAGGTGGCGCGCCAGCTGCGCCTGCGGGACCTGGCCGGGCTGATCGTGATCGACTTCATCGACATGGAAAGCCGGCGCAACAACGCCGCCGTCGAGAAGCGGATCAAGGACGCGCTGCACGGCGACCGCGCCCGCATCCAACTGGGCAGCATCAGCAGCTTCGGCCTGATGGAGCTGAGCCGGCAGCGGCTGCGCCCCTCGCTCGCCGAGACGAGCTTCACACCTTGCCCGCATTGCGGCGGCACCGGCCACATCCGCTCGACGGAGATGGCGGCCCTGGCCGTGCTGCGCGCGGTGGAGGAGGAAGGGGCCAAGCGCCGCTCCGCCGCCATCGTGGTGCACGTGGCCGGCGCGGTAGCGCTGTACGTGCTGAACCACAAGCGGGTGCGCCTGGCCGAGATCGAGGCGCGCTACGGCATGGAAGTGGCGTTCGCCGCCGATGAGAGCCTGCTGCCGCCCGACACCCGCATCGAGCGCGTGCGCGCCCAGTCCGCGGACGCCCCCGCCGCCCCCGCCTACATCCCGATCGCCGCCCCCGTGCCGGAGGAGGACGAGCTGGCGATGGAGGAGGCGGACACTGCGCCCGAGCCGGAGGACGAGGAGCCGGAGGCCGTCGCCGCGGGCGAGGCGCCCGAGCAGGAAGGCGGCCAGCAGCCCAAGCGCCGCCGCCGCCGCCGGGGCGCGCCGCGCGAGGAGCGTGCGCCGGCTGCGGCTCCGGACGGCGCGGACCTGGCCGATGCCGAGCAACCGGAGGTCGGCATCGCTGCGGAGGCCGCCCAGCCCGAGCTGCCGGGCGAAGCCGCCCCGCTGGACGCCGCTGCCGAGGAGGAGGCGAAAGGCCGCCGCCGGGGCCGCCGCGGCGGCCGTCGCCGCCGTCGCGACCCGGCCGAGGGCGAAGCGCCGGAGGCGGGAGAGGCCACTGGCGAGGCGGACGCGCAGGCCGCGTCTTTCGAGCAGGCCGCTCCGGCCGCGCCGGCCTACAGCCCCGCCTACAGCTATGACGGCCCGACCCCGGCCAACCCGTTCGGCGGCCAGGAGTTCGACATTTTCGCCATCATGGACGAGCCGGACGTGGTCCAGGCCGCCCCGGCGCCGGCCTCCCCCGAGCCGCCCCCCCTTGCCGTGCCGGATCGCCCGGCGACGGAAGCCGAGGCCGCCGAGGCGACGGTTCCCGCGACCGAACCGCCGAAGCCTGCGCCGGAACCGCAGGCCGAGCCGGAGCTGGCGCTGGAGGCGATGCCGGCCATGGTCGAGGAGGAGCCGCCCTTGCTCAATGGCCATGCCCCGCCGCAGGAGCCAGAACCGTCCACCGTGGCCGAACCGGTCAGCGCCCCCGTGCCGCCACCCATCCTTGTGGGCGACGGCGAGCCAGGGCCGGAGAAGAAGCGAGGCTGGTGGCGACGCTGACCCAGCGCCACTGACGGGGCGGCCATGAAGCTGCGGCCGCCCTCGCGTCTGCAATGGGTGCCTGGGTGACAAGCCTGCGGACATCTCGAACGCCGGGGAGCACGCATGCAGGGCCGGACGCAGGTGGTCATTCTCAACGGTGTCGGCAGCGTTGGCAAAAGCTCTACGGCTCAGGCACTGCAAGAAATCGCCGCGAGGCCATTCCTCCACGTGTCGATGGACAGCTTCATCGACATGCTGCCTGCGCGTACATTCGGCCACTCGGACGGCCTGACCTTCGAAACGATTGAGGAGGAAGGCAAGCCGTCCGTCGTCATCAGGAGCGGCAAGATCGTCGCGCGCGCCATGCACGGCATGCACCACGCCATCGCCGCTTTGGCAGGGCAGGGAAACGACCTTGTCGTCGATGACGTCATGATGGGCGAGGGCGAAGGCGACGAGTACCGCCGTCTCCTGTCCAAGTTCGGTCTTCGCATGGTCGGCCTGTTCGCTCCGCTGGACGTGCTTGAGGCGCGCGAACGCGGGCGGGGCGACAGGATGATCGGCTTGGCCCGTTGGCAGTTTCCACGCGTGCATCGCGGCCTGTCCTACGACCTGGAAATCGAGACGTCGGCGACGACGCCCTTGGAGAATGCGCAACGCATCTGCACTGCGTTTTGCCTGGAAACCTTGCATGTCGAGCCAAGGATCACGACCGGCCAAGCCGGCTAGGATCGGCGCGGACCCGTCACCCGAACCGCCGCAGCCGCTCCACCGCCTCCGCCATGTCCGCCTCTGGGCCGCAATAGCTGAAGCGCACCGTCCGGTGGCCGTGCGCCGCGTCGAAGTCCACCCCCGCCGCCGCCGCCACACCGGCCTCCGCCAGCATCCGCGCGCAGAACCCGGCGCTGTCCTGCGTGCGCCCCGACACGTCGGCATACAGGTAGAACGCCCCCTCCGCCGGGGACAGCCGCTCGAACCCGGCGCCTGGCAGCGCCGCCAGCAGCACGTCCCGCGAGCGGCGGTAGCGCGCGACGTTGGCGGCCAGCTCGCCATGGCAGTCGAACGCCGCTTCCGCCGCCACCTGGGCGATGTGCGGAGCGGAGATGAACAGGTTCTGCGCCAGGCACTCCACCGGGCGCACCAAGTCCTCCGGCAGCACCGTCCAGCCGACGCGCCAGCCGGTCATGGAAAAATATTTGGAGAAGCTGTTGACCACCACGGCGCTTGGGCTGAACGCCGCGGCGGTGGCGGGGGCCGCGCCGTATTGCAGGCCGTGGTAGATCTCATCGCTGACCAGCCGCACCCCGTTCGCGTGGCACCATTCGGCGATGGCGCGCAGCTCGTCCGGGTGCAGCATGGTGCCCGCCGGGTTGCAGGGGGAAGCCACGACCAGCCCCTCCGGCCGTGGGTCTAGCCGCTCCAGCGCCGCCAGCGTGGGCTGGTAGCGCGTCTCGATCCCCGTCTCGATGATGACCGGCTGCAGGCCGAGGGCGGCGGCGATGTTGCGGTAGGGCGGGTAGTACGGGGCTGCCATCGCCACCCGGTCGCCCGGATCGAACGCGGCCAGGAATATCAGCGGGAACGCCGCCGACGCCCCCATGGTGACGGCGATGCGCGCCGGGTCGGCCGCGTGGCCGTACCAGGCCTGGCCATGCCGCGCGATGCGCTCGCGCAGCGATGGCCGGCCGAACGCTTCGGTGTAGCCAAGCGCCGCGCCGCTGCCCAAGGCCCGGCGTGCGGCCTCCACCGCGCCGGCCGGGGCGCCGGTGCCGGGCTGCCCCACCTCCATGCGGATGATGCGCGGCGCGCCGGGGGGCAGCGCCGCCTGCCGGGCGTTGGCCGCGGCGATGACGTCCATGACACGGAACGGCGGCACCGCCGCGTTGCGGCCCACCTTGAGCCCCGTCTTGAGCATGAAGGGCTAGTTGCTGCCCATCGCGAGCCCGTTGCTACGGCTGTCCACCGCCCAGCCGCAGCTTGCCTCGTTGCCCGGCAGGTAGCGGCTGCACGCGATGGCCACTTCCCGCCCCGGCGCCGGCACCGGCGCCGGGATCGGCTCGCCGCCGCGCAGCGCGTTAGACAAGCCGGCTGCCACGGCCAGCGGCGCGCCCTCCTGTCCGCTGCCGCCCACGGCGGCGCGGAAGGCGCGCAGGTTGGGGTTCCAGGCGATGCCGGCCGCCAGCAGCGGCGGGGTGCTGGCGACGGGGGAGGCGGCCAGCACGACCCCGGTGCCCGCGGCGATGCGCCCGGTGCCGAACAGGTTGTCCATGGTCAGCGCGCACACCACGGCATTGCCGTCGCGGTCCAGCGTGGCGAAGGTGGTGGATGCCGGCAGGCTGGGCAGCGTGCCGCCGCTGGGCGGGCTGGCCAGCAGGGCCGGGACTTTCACGCCGCCCGCCCGCCAGCGCGCCGCCACGGCGACGGCGCGGGCCTGGGCGCCGGGCAGGTCGGCCGGCGCGTTCTCCAGCACCTGGAACGCCGCCGCCGCCGCCAGCCCGCCATCGGCCGGCGGCGGCAGGAAGGCTATGCGGTCATTGCCCGCCGGGATGAAGATGGGTGCATCGAGGCGCGGCAGGGCGGCCCGAAGGTTGGCCGGTGCGAGCCCGCCGCCCGCCGCATTCGAGGCCAGCACGAAATTCTGGGCGAGCGCGCCTTGGTACAGGTCCCCCACGCCGGCGACCCGCAGCTGCGCCAGGGTGCCGCCCAAATCTCCCTGGACCAACGTGGCGCCTTCCGCCAGCGGCGCGCCCTTTGGCGCGAACACCGCACGCGCCGCCGGGTCGGCCAGCAACGGGCCGGACACCAGCTGCAAATCCCGCTCGAACGCGCGCGAGACGGGGGTGCCGAAGCGGGCGAGCTGCTCCGCCGGGGCGATCAGCGTCTCGAACGGGCGGCGGCCGTAGCGGGCGTGCAGCGCGAACAGGCCGCGGGCCAGCATGGGCACGGCGGCGGGGCGGTCGGTGCGTCCGCCGGTGGCGGTCGGCGCCACGGGGGTGAACACGATCGCCTCCGGCACGCCCTCGCCCGCGCCGGTGCGCGCCGGGCTGTAGGCCAGGCACGCCCCGCCGGCGCCGAGGCTGGCCCGGGAGGGATAGGTGACCGCTAGGGTGAGGCCAACTGCCACCGCCGCGTCGGCCGCGTTGCCGCCCAGCGCCAGCACCTCGCGCCCGGCCACGGCCGCCGTCGGCTCGTCGGACGCAACCCCGCCGATGAAGCCGGTGATCCGGTGCGGCGCCGAGCCGTCCGCGTCGTCGCCGAGGAACACCTCCTTGACGTCGGCGATGGTGCTGCAAGCGGCCAGGACCATGCACAAGGCGGGTGCGGCGAGCCTCCGAATCGTGCCAGGCATCGCGGTGTCGGACCCTCCGCAGACCGGGTGCGGCCTTGCTTGAGCGTGCCATAACCGGCTTCTCCGCCACCGGCAACCGCGCGGAGGGCGGGACGCCGCTATGCGACGAAGCGGCGGGACGCCGCTATGCTCAGCTCCCGACGACGCTTGGGAGAGGACCCCGGATGATTACACGCCGCGCGATACTCGGCTCGGCCGCGGCCAGCCCGCTGCTCTGGAACACGGCCCTGTCGGCGCAACCGGACGAGGCGGTGATGGCGATGCAGATCGGCGACGTCACGAGCCTCGACCCGGGCGAGGCCTTCGAGGCGTCCGGCATCGAGATCGGCGCGAACTGCTACGAGCGGCTGATCGATCCCGACCCGGCGGACCCGGGCGCCGTGGTGGCCAGGCTCGCCAGCCATTGGGAGGTGGCGGGCGACGGGCTGACCTACACCTTCTTCCTGCGCGGCAGCCACGGCTTCGCGTCCGGCAACCTCGTGACGGCGGAGGACGCGGCGTGGTCCCTGCAACGCGCCGTCACCCTGGGCAAGGCGCCCGCCTTCATCCTGGCCCAGCTCGGCTTCACCCAGGAGAACGCCGGCGCCCGCATCAAGGCGATCGACGGCCAAGCCCTGGTGCTGCAAGTGGCGGAGGCATGGGCGCCTCCCTTCGTGCTGTCCTGCCTGTCGGCCAACGTGGCCGGGATCATCGAGAAGGCGGCGGCCCTGGGCCACGCGGCGGACGGCGACCTGGGCAATGGCTGGCTGCGGGGCGCATCCGCCGGGTCGGGCGCCTGGGCGGTGCAGTCCTGGACCCCGGGCGAGAGCCTGGTGCTGGCCGCTGGCCCCGGCGCGGGGGCCAAGCTGAAGCGCCTGGTGATCCGCCACGTGGCCGACCCGGCGGCCCAGCTGCGGATGCTGCAAGCGGGGAGCGCGGACATCGCCCGCAACCTCGGCGTCGCCCAGCTCCGCGCCGTACGGGACGCACCAGGGGCCGTGCGGGACGCGCCGGGCTTCGTCGCGCAGTCCCAGGACCTCGCCGTGCTGACCTACATCGCGCTGAACCAGGGGATGGCGGAGCTGGCGCACCCGGCGGTGGCGCAAGCGGTGAAGTGGGCGATCGACTACGGCGCGGTCGAGCGGCGCGTCACCCCCGGCACCTTCCAGACCCACCAGGCCCTGCTGCCGCAAGGCTTCCCCGGCGTCCTCGACGAGACGCCGTTTCACCAGGACCTGGACAAGGCGAGGGCGCTGATGAGGCAGGCCGGGCTGGAGGCCGGGTTCTCCGTCACGCTGGACCACCCGTCCGCCGCGCCCTTCGCCGACCTGGCGCAGGCCGTGGCGGCAGACTTGGCGGCCATCGGCATCACCGTGGCGCTCGCTCCGGCTGAGCTGCGCGAGGTCATCGGCAAGACCCGCGCCCGCCAGCACCAGATGGCGCTGCTGCGCTGGAGCAGCGACACGCTGGACCCGCAATGCAACGCGCAAGCATTTTGCGAGAACCCGGACAACGGCGACGACTCGGCGCTGCGCACCCTTGCCTGGCGCTCCCGCTGGGTGGACGAAGGGCTGACCGGCCGGGCGGAGGCCGCCTGGCGCGAAACGGACGACGACAAGCGCGCCGCCATCTACCGACAGTTGCAGCGGGACTTCCGCCAGCGCGCGCCCTTCGTGATCCTGCAGCAGCAGGTGGGCACGGCGGTGATGCGCCCCGGCGTGAGCGGCATCGCCCTCGCCGCCCTGCCAGACGGCACGCGCTACGCGGACCTCGCCAAGGCGTGAGGCGCCAATCCGCTTACTCGTTAATTATGAGTGACTTGCAATCCACACCGTCCGATTTAGGTGCAATGCGTTATGTTGTTGATGCGGAATGCCGCGTCCGTGCGCTAGACTTTCCTCTTGCCGCTGGTGAATGTGAACGGTGCGGCGGCGGATGCCGCCTTGGAAGACCGGAGATGGCCGGAACCGGACGCAATCGCTGCTGATGCGCGGCACGTAGCCTGGGAGATTCCACATGCCAGATGACGTTTTCTCACTGCACGCCACCCTGCGCGACCGGACGCGCGAAGTGGAGATGAGCCTGTCGGCCTATCTCGACGCTTGCCGTGACGATCCCGACTGCTACGCCAGCCCTGCCGAGCGCATGCTGCGCGCCATCGGCGAGCCCGAGATCATCGACACCTCGCGGGACCCGCGGCTGAGCCGCCTGTTCCTCAACCGCACCATCCGCGTCTATCCCGCTTTCTCCGAGTTCCACGGCATGGAGGACACGATCGAGCGGATCGTGGGCTTCTTCCGCCACGCCGCACAGGGCCTGGAGGAGCGCAAGCAGGTGCTCTACCTGCTCGGCCCGGTCGGCGGCGGCAAGTCCTCGCTCGGCGAGCGGCTCAAGGCGCTGATGGAGCGCGAGCCGATCTACGTGCTCAAGGCCGGCGACCAGCTCAGCCCGGTGTTCGAGAGCCCGTTGGGCCTGTTCGACCCCGACACCATGGCGGACGCGCTCAAGGACAAGTACGGCATCCCGCGCCGGGTGCTGACCGGCATCGCCAGCCCCTGGGCGCTGAAGCGGCTGGACGAGTGGGGCGGCGACATCGAGCGGTTCCGCGTGGTGAAGCTGTATCCCTCGCGCCGCAAGCAGGTCGCCGTCGCCAAGACCGAACCCGGCGACGACAACAACCAGGACATCTCTGCCCTGGTCGGCAAGGTCGATATCCGCAAGCTCGAGATGTACAGCCAGAACGACCCGGACGCCTACGGCTTCTCCGGCGGGCTGAACCGCGCCAACCAGGGCCTGCTCGAGTTCGTCGAGATGTTCAAGGCGCCGATCAAGATGCTGCACCCCCTGCTGACCGCGACGCAGGAGGGCAACTACCTGGGCACCGAGAACATCGGCGCCATCCCGTTCCAGGGCATCCTGCTCGCCCATTCCAACGAGGCGGAGTGGCAGAGCTTCCGCAACAACCGCACCAACGAGGCCTTCCTGGACCGCGTGAGCGTGGTCAAGGTGCCGTATTGCCTGCGGGTGACGGAGGAGGGCCGCATCTACGAGAAGCTGATCAGCGGCTCCGCCCTGGCCGAGGCGCCCTGCGCGCCGCACACGCTGGAGATGCTGGCCCGCTTCGCCGTGCTGTCCCGCCTCAAGCCGCACGCCAACTCGCGGCCGTTCGCCAAGATGCGGGTGTACGACGGCGAGAACATCCGCGAGACGGACCCCAAGGTGAAGACGATGCAGGAGTATCGCGATACCGCCGGAGTCGATGAGGGAATGGACGGCATCTCCACCCGCTTCGCCTACAAGGTGCTGTCCGCCACGTTCAACCACTCCTCCAACGAGGTCGCGGCCGACCCGGTGCACCTGATGTACGTGCTGGAGCAGGCAATCCGGCGCGAGCAGTTCCCGCCCGAGACGGAGCAGGGCTACCTCGCCACCATCAAGAGCGAGCTGGCGTCCCGCTACGCCGAGTTTATCGGCAACGAGATCCAGAAGGCCTACCTGGAAAGCTACGGCGACTACGGCCAGAACCTGTTCGACCGCTACCTGGACTACGCCGACGCCTGGATCGAGGACCAGGACTTCAAGGACCCGGACACCGGCCAGATGCTGAACCGCGAGTTGCTGAACGCGGAGCTGACCAAGATCGAGAAGCCGGCCGGCATCGCCAACCCGAAGGATTTCCGCAACGAGGTGGTGAAGTTCGCCCTGCGCACCCGCGCCACCAACAGCGGCCACAACCCGTCCTGGACCAGCTACGAGAAAATCCGCGAGGTGATCGAGAAGCGGATGTTCAGCCAGGTGGAAGACCTGCTGCCGGTGATCTCCTTCGGCTCCAAGAAGGACAACGACACCGAGAAGAAGCACGACGAGTTCGTCAACCGCATGGTCTCGCGCGGCTACACCGATCGCCAGGTGCGCCGGCTGGTGGAGTGGTACATGCGCGTCAAGCAGTCGGCCTGAGCCGCGTTGGACATCCTGGACCGGCGGCCGAACCCGAGCGGCAAGAACCTGGAGAACCGCCAGCGCGTCCTGGTCCGCGCCCGCGCCGCGGTGGCGCGGGCCACCCGCTCGGCCATCGACAGCGGCACCCTGCGCGAGGTCGGGCGGGACCAGGCGGTGACCATCCCCGCCGACTCGCTGCACGAGCCGAGCTTCCACACCGTGTTCACCAGCGGCCAGCGCCAGGTGGTGCTGAGCGGCAACAAGGAGTTCTCCACCGGCGACCGGCTGGAGCGGCCCCGCGGCGGCGGCCAGGGCAGCGGCGCCGGGGACGGCCAGGGCGGCGACGGCCAGGGCGAGGACGGCTTCCGCTTCGTGCTGACCCGCAACGAGTTCCTGGACCTGTTCTTCGAGGACTTGGAGCTGCCCGACTTGGTCAAGAGCCAGATCGTCGCCACCGAGACCACGGCGCCGATGCGGGCCGGCATCAGCCTGGACGGCTCCCCCTCGCAGATCGACATGTCCCGCTCCATGCGCCAGTCGATGGCCCGGCGCATCGGCTTGCGCCGGCCGAAGACCGAGGAGGTCACGGCGCTGGAAGCCGAGATCGCGGCGCTGGAGCGCAGCGGGGATGCCGCGGACCGTCTGCCCGTCCTGCGCGCCGAGCTGGAGTTCGCGCTGCGCCGCCTGGCGCGGGTGCCGTGGATGGACCCGGTGGACATGCGCTATCGCCGCTTCACCCAGGCGCCCAAGCCGTCCGCCCGCGCCGTGATGTTCTGCCTGATGGACGTGTCCGGCTCCATGTCGGAGCCGATGAAGGACCTGGCCAAGCGATTCTTCCTGTTGCTGCACGTCTTCCTGGAACGGCGCTACAAGCGGGTCGAGCTGGTGTTTATCCGCCACACGGAAACCGCCGAGGAAGTGGACGAGCAGACCTTCTTCACCGACCCGCGCACCGGCGGCACCGTCGTCTCCACCGCACTGGCCGAGTTCGCCCGCATCCAGCGCGAGCGATACCCGCACGACAGCTGGAACATCTACGCCGCCCAAGCCTCGGACGGCGATAACTCGGGCGGCGACACCGGCCGCGCGGTGGCCATGCTGGAGAACGACCTGCTGCCGCTGGTGCAGCACTTCGCCTACATCGAGGTCTCGCAATCCGGCGCGCGCATCCGCGGCGAGACCGATTTGTGGCGCGGCTACGCCCCGCTGTCCGGGCGGGAGCCGAAGCTGGCGATGCGCCGGGTCTCGGAGGCGAAGGACATTTTCCCGGTGTTCCGCGACCTGTTCGGCCGCAAGGCGGCGGCATGACCGAGCTGATCTATTCCGGCACCGACTGGAACTTCCCCATCCTGCGCCGCAGCTACGACGCCATCGAGCGCATCGCCTGCGAAGAGCTGGGGCTGGACTGCTATCCCAACCGCATCGAGGTCATCACCTCCGAGCAGATGCTGGACGTGTACACCGCGCATGGCATGCCGCTGACCTACCGCCATTGGTCGTACGGCAAGCGGTTCCTGCAGCACGAGAGCAGCTACCGCCGGGGCTACAGCAACCTGGCCTACGAGGTGGTGATCAACTCCAGCCCCTGCATCAGCTACCTGATGGAGGCCAACTCGGCCACCATGCAGGCGCTGGTGATCGCGCACGCGGCGTTCGGTCACAACCACTTCTTCCGCAACAACCACCTGTTCCGCCAGTGGACGGAAGCCTCCGCCATCCTCGACTACCTGGAGTTCGCCCGCACCTACGTCTCCGGGTGCGAGGACCGCTACGGCGTGGCGGCGGTGGAGCGGGTGCTGGACGCCGCCCACACGCTCTCTCGCCTTGGCGTGCACAAGCATGGCGGTGCTCGGCCGCTGAACCTCAAGACCGACCAGAAGCGCGAGCGCGAGCGGCGCGAGTACGACGAGAAGGTGTTCGACGACTTGTGGCGCACGGTGCCGGTCGGCAAGGCCGCCACCGAAGCCGACCCAGTGGGCGAGCGCCGCCGCAAGCTCGGGCTGCCCGAGGAGAACCTGCTCTACTTCATCGAGAAGACCTCGCCCAAGCTGCAGTTCTGGGAGCGCGAGATCATCCGCATCGTGCGGCTGATCGCACAGTACTTCTACCCGCAGCCGCAGGCCAAGCTGATGAACGAGGGCTGCGCCACCTGGACGCACCAACGCATCATGCGCCGCCTGCACGAGACGGGGCAGATCGACGACGCGGCGTTCCTGGAAGTGCTGCACTCCACCAGCAGCGTCATCATGCAGCCAGGCTTCGAATACGGCCCCGGCTTCAACCCCTACGCGCTTGGCTACGCCATGATGACCGACATCGAGCGCATGTGCACCGAGCCGACGGCGGAGGACCGCGCCTGGTTCCCCGACGTGGCCGGCAACGGCGACCCGCTCGGCACACTGCGCCACGCCTGGGCCAACTTCCGCGACGAGAGCTTCGTGCTGCAATTCCTCTCGCCGGCGGTGATGCGCCAGTTCCGCATGTTCCGCCTCATGGATGATACGTCCGACCCCACCCTGCTGGTGGATGCCATTCACGACGACGCCGGCTACCGCGCCATCCGCCGCACCCTCGCCCGCAGCTACGACCCGGCGGAGGGCGACCCGGACGTGCAGGTGGTGGACGTGGATTTGGCCGGGGACCGCCGCCTGATGCTGCAGCACCGCACCCGGCCGGGCCAGTTGCTGGCCCAGCGGGATGCAGAGCTGACGCTGCGCTACGTCGCGGCGCTGTGGGGGTATGAGGTGAAGCTGCAGGAGGTGGATTCAGAGACGGAAGCGGTGCTGGCGACGCACTCGGCAGGACCGCCAGCCGCCTGATCCTTAGAAGCCCTCTCCCCTTGTGGGAGAGGGGTGACACCCACTGGGGTTTGTCGTGCTGTCTCCCCTCACCCCGGCCCTCTTCCGCAAGGGGAGAGGGAGAAGCGAGTCGGATTGCTTGTAACCCCATGCGTCCGGCGCTAGGTCCGAGGCCTCAGAAAGGCAGGGCATGATGGGCTACAAGGTTGCAGTCGCCGGCGCCACCGGGGCGGTCGGGCGCGAAATCCTCAAAACGCTGGCCGAGCGGGACTTCCCGGTGTCGGACATCGCCGCCCTCGCCTCCGGCAAGTCGGTCGGCCAGGAGGTTTCGTTCGGCACCAAGCGCGTGCTCAAGGTCCAGGCGCTCGACCGGTTCGACTTCACCGGCTGGGACATCGGCCTGTTCAGCCCCGGGGCCGCCGTCTCCGCCATCCACGCGCCGCGCGCCGCGGAAGCCGGGTGCATCGTGATCGACAACACCAGCCAGTTCCGCATGGAGCCGGACGTGCCGCTGGTGGTGCCGGAGGTGAACCCGGAGGCGCTGGGCCGCATCCGCCGTGGCATCATCGCCAACCCGAACTGCTCCACCATCCAGCTCGTCGTGGCGCTGAAGCCGCTGCACGACAAGTTCCGCGTGCGCCGGGTCATCGTGGCGACCTACCAGTCCGTCTCCGGCGCCGGCAAGAACGGCATGGACGAGCTGTGGACGCAAAGCCGCGGCACCTTCGTGAACGATGCGCCGACCGCGCAGGAGTTCACCAAGCCGATCGCCTTCAACGTCATCCCCCACATCGACCGCTTCATGGACGACGGCTCGACCAAGGAGGAATGGAAGATGATGGTCGAGACCCGCAAGATCCTCGACCCGGACATCAAGCTGCACGCCACCTGCGTGCGGGTGCCGGTGTTCGTCGGCCATTCGGAGGCGGTGAACGTCGAGTTCGAGCTGCCCGCCACCCCGGCGGAGGCCCGCGCCGTGCTGCGCAACGCACCCGGCATCATCGTCATGGACACCCGCGACGACGGCGGCTACGCGACCCCGATCGACTGCGCCGGGGATGACGACGTGTACATCAGTCGCATCCGCCGCGACCCGACGGTGCAGCATGGCCTGTCGTTCTGGTGCGTGTCGGACAACCTGCGCAAGGGTGCCGCGCTGAACGCGGTGCAGATCGCCGAGACGCTGGTGGCGCGGGGGCTGCTCGCGAAAGCCGCCTGAACATGGCCTGGCTGTGGCTCGCCACGGCCGGGGGGTTCGAGGTGGTCTGGGTGGTGCTGCTCAAGCAGGCGGACGGGTTCACCCGGCTGGGCTGGAGCGCCGGCACGCTGGCCGCCATGGCGTGCAGCGTCGGCGCGATGTCCCAGGCGCTGCGGGTGCTGCCGATGGGCACGGTGTATGCCGTGTGGACCGGGATCGGCGCGGCTGGCGGGCTGGCCTGGGGCATCGCGGTGGAGGGCGAGCCGGCCGGCGCGCTGCGCATTGCCTACGCCGGGCTGATCCTGGCCGGCGTGGCGGGGCTGCGCCTCACCGGCTAGCGCCGATTACGGTGCAAGCCCCCTGATATCATTCTGATATCATATTGCGCTCGCGTTGACCCTCCCCACCTGCGGCTATAGGATTTGTGCATCGCCGCACGGAAATTGCTGCGGTTTCGAGGTGACGGATGAACGACGCGCGTGACGCTTTGCTGGTCGGCCATCGGACGGATGGCAGCACGGTCAGCCGCCCGATGTCTCCGCATTTGCAGGTGTACCGACCGCAACTCACCTCCGTGCTGTCCGCCCTGAACCGGATCACCGGCGTCGGCTCCTCCATCGGCGTGCTGCTGATGGTGTGGTGGCTGGTGGCGTCCGCCGGGTCGCCCGGCGCGTATGGTGCCATGCAGACGGTGATGGGCTCCTGGATCGGGCTGTTCCTGCTGTTCTGCTGGACGGCGGCACTGATGTACCACTTCTTCGCCGGCCTGCGGCATCTGGCGTGGGATGCTGGCTACGGCTTCGACCTGCCGCAGGTCTATGCCAGCGGTTGGGCGACGGTGGCGGCGACGGGCCTCAGCACCGTGGCGATCTGGGTGGCCGTACTCGTGGTGTGGCGCTGATGCTGGATGCCAAGTCGTCCGGCGGCGCACGCATCCAGGGCGCGGCCGGCCCGAAAATCGAGGTGATGCGCTCCGAACTGGGCCGCGCCCGCGGCTTGGGAGCGGCGGGTGGATGGCTGCACCATTGGAAGGTGGAGCGCCTCACTGCCATCGCCCTCGTGCCGCTGACCCTCTGGTTCATCTACGCGGTGCTGCATCTCCTGGGCGCGCCGCAGCAGGCCGTTCACCGTTTCGCAGCGAACCCGGTCAATACTGTTTTGCTGCTCGCGATGGTGGCGATGACCTTCCACCATACCCAACTAGGGCTGCAGGTTGTGATGGAAGACTACATCCACGATCCGAAGACCAAGCGGGTCTCCCTGCTCCTGAACCAGGGCGCCGCCCTGTTCCTGGGGCTGCTCTGCGCGGTCTCCATCCTGCGGATGGCCTTCACGGCTTGATCTCTTACCTGGACGCATCGATCCCATGAACGCGATCTCCAAGCCTTCCAACGGCGCCTATCAGGTCGTGGACCATACCTATGACGTGGTGGTGGTCGGCGCTGGCGGTGCCGGGCTGCGCGCGACCCTCGGCATGGGCGCTGCCGGGCTCAAGACCGCCTGCATTAGCAAGGTGTTCCCGACCCGCTCCCACACGGTGGCGGCGCAGGGCGGCATCGGCGCGGCGCTGGGCAACATGGGCGAGGACGATTGGCGCTGGCACATGTATGACACCGTGAAAGGGTCGGACTGGCTCGGCGACCAGGACAGCATCGAGTACATGTGCCGCGAGGCGGTGCCGGCGATCTATGAGCTGGAGCATTTTGGCGTGCCATTCTCCCGCACCGAGGATGGCCGCATCTACCAGCGCCCGTTCGGCGGCCACATGCAGGAATACGGCAAGACCCCGGCCAACCGGGCCTGCGCCGCGGCCGACCGCACCGGCCACGCCATTCTGCACACGCTGTACCAGCAGTCGCTCAAGCATGAGGTCGAGTTCTTCGTCGAGTATTTCGCGCTCGACCTGATCATGGACGAGGAAGGCGCTTGCCGCGGCGTCACCGCCTGGTGCCTGGAAGACGGCAGCATCCACCGCTTCCGTGCCCAGACCACCGTGCTCGCTACGGGCGGCTATGGCCGCGCCTACCTGTCCTGCACGTCGGCGCACACCTGCACCGGCGACGGCGGCGGCATGGTGATCCGCGCCGGGCTGCCGGTGCAGGACATGGAGTTCGTGCAGTTCCACCCGACCGGCATCTTCCCCGCCGGCTGCCTCATCACCGAGGGCGTGCGCGGCGAGGGCGGTTATCTCACCAACGGCAACGGCGAGCGCTTCATGGAGCGTTACGCTCCCACGGCCAAGGACCTGGCCAGCCGCGACGTGGTGAGCCGCTCCATGACCATCGAGATCAACGAGGGCCGCGGCGTGGGGCCGAACAAGGACCACATCAACCTGCACATCGAGCACCTCGGCGCCGAGTTGCTGAACGAGCGTCTGCCCGGCATCTCCGAGACGGCCAAGGTGTTTGCCGGCGTGGATGTGACCAAGGACCCGATTCCGGTGCTGCCGACCGTGCACTACAACATGGGCGGCATCCCAACGAACTACCGCACCGAGGTGCTGCGCCCCACGGCGTCCGACCCGGACGCTGTGGTGCCTGGCCTGATGGCGGTAGGCGAGGCGGCCTGCGTGTCGGTGCACGGCGCCAACCGCCTTGGCACCAATTCCCTGCTCGACCTGGTGGTGTTCGGCCGCGCCGCCGCGCACCGCGCCGCGGAGATCCTCAAGCCCGGCGGCTCGCAGGCACCGCTGCCGGCCCGCGCCGGGGAGGCTGGCCTCGACCGGCTGGACCGTAAGCGCCACAGCCGCGGCGACGCCCGCGTCGGCCAGTTGCGCGAGCAGATGCAGCGTGCCATGCAGGCCCACGCCGCCGTGTTCCGCACCGACGAGAGCCTGAAGCAGGGCGTCTCCAAGATGAAGGCGATCTGGGACGGCCAGGAGCATGTCGGCGTCACCGACCGCTCGATGATCTGGAACAGCGAGCTGGCCGAGGCGCTGGAGATGGACAACCTGGTCGCCAACGCCATGACCACCATGGTCAGCGCCGAAGCCCGGCACGAGAGCCGCGGCGCGCACGCGCATGACGACTATCCGGACCGTCATGACGAAGAATGGATGAAGCACACGGTGGCGCATCTGGACGAGGCGGGCGACGTGTCGCTGTCCTACCGCCCGGTGCGGATGCAGACGCTGACCAACGAGGTCAGCGTGTTCCCGCCAAAGAAGCGCGTTTACTGAAGTTCCGCCGCTGCGGCCGGGTTTGCCGGCCGCAGCGACCTCACGCCGGCCGTCAAGCCGCCGGGTGAATCCAGAGGTTAGCCATGGTTGAGTTCGCCCTTCCCAAGAACAGCAAGATCACTCCCGGCCGCACCTGGGCCGCCGCGCCCGGCGCCAAGCGGGTTCGTGAGTTCAAGATCTACCGTTGGAATCCCGATGACGGCGAGAATCCTCGTCTGGACACCTACCAGGTCGATCTGGACCGTATCGGCCCGATGGTGCTGGACGCGCTGATCCACATCAAGAACGATATCGACCCCACCCTCACCTTCCGCCGCTCTTGCCGCGAGGGCATTTGCGGCTCCTGTTCGATGAACATCGACGGCAGCAACACCCTGGCCTGCCTCAAGCCGGTCGAGGATGTTCGGGGTGCGGTGAAGATTTACCCACTGCCCCACATGGCCGTCGTGAAGGACCTGGTGCCGGACCTGACCATGGCATACGCCCAGCTTCGCTCGGTCGAGCCGTGGCTGAAGTCCGACACGCCGCCGCCGCCGGACGGCGAGCGCCGCCAGAGCGTGCAGGAGCGCCACAAGCTGGACGGCATGTGGGAGTGCATCCTGTGCTTCTGCTGCACCACCTCTTGCCCGTCGTACTGGTGGAACGGCGACCGCTACCTCGGCCCAGCGACGCTGCTGGCCGCCTATCGCTGGATCGCCGACAGCCGGGACGAGTACACCGGGCAGCGGCTGGATGCGTTGCAGGACCCGTTCAAGCTGTATGCCTGCCGCACCATCATGAACTGCACCAAATCCTGTCCCAAGGGCCTGAACCCGGCCAAGGCGATCGGCGAGATCAAGCAGTTGCTGCTGGAGCGCGCCGGCTAGCAGGGTTCTACTGTCGTAACCAGGCGTCCAGAGGACTTCGTCCTCCGGTGGGGTTCGGGGCAAAGCCCCGACCTTCCAGGGCTACGCTGGTCCTCGCCCACCTGCTAGACTGGCCGTCATGGCATTCTCTGGAGACATGGCGACCGGTTGGCAGCGCGCCGCTGCCTGGCAGGACTCGCTGCTGGCCGACCACGCCGTCTTCCGCATGGCTTGGGACAACTTGGCCGAGGTGGTGCCAGGCAAGCTCTACCGCTCCAACCACCCTACCCCCGCCCGCCTAGCCGCCGCCAAGCGCCGCTACGGCCTGCGCACCCTCGTCAACTTGCGCGGCCACCGGCAATGCGGCTCGGACGCGCTGTCCCGCCAGGCCGCCGCCGACCTCGGCCTGCACCACATCGACATGGCGTTCGAGAGCCGTGGCGCACCGCACCGTGACCGCATCCTGCGCTTCGCCGCACTCTACCGCGCCCTGGAGGCCCCGGCCCTGATGCACTGCAAGTCCGGTGCCGACCGGGCGGGGCTGGCCTCCGGCCTGGCGCTGCTGCTGGAGGGCGGCCGCAGCCAGGATGCGCTGGCCCAGCTCTCCTGGCGCTTCGGCCATTGGAGCCGCTCCCGCACCGGCATCCTGGACGCGTTCTTCGTCCGCTACGCCGCGGAGGCGGAGGGCCGGGTGCCGTTCCTGCACTGGGTCGAGCACGAATACGACGAGGCGGCGCTGCGGCGGGACTTCGTGGCCGGCGGACTCGCCTCCTTCCTGGTGGACCGCGTGCTCGTCCGCGAGTGAGGCCAACGCCGCTGCCGAAAATAAGCGCACAGACCAGTCTGTTCGCTTGCCGAACAGGCAGCTGGGACCCAGCGGGGCAGCGCATCGATTGGCATGGGCCTTGCTGAGCCGGCTACATTGCTTGCTGCGCAAACAATCCCAGGAGTTTCGTCCGTGCCTCGTGCGCCGTTCCCCGCCCACCCGCCGGGTTGCCTTTGTGGCGGCGCCGCACTGGCCTGTGATGCCACCTCGGCCGAGGGCATCGCCATGTCCGCCATCCGCGCGGCGGCCGAGCGGGCGGCGTTCGGCGGCGAAGCCGGCCGCCGCCGGGTGCTCAAGGCACTGGGGGCGGCGACGCTGGCGGCGGCCATGGACCGGGCGTTCCCCATCCTGCGCGCGCAGGAGGCGTGGGCCGAGGGGGCGGGGGGCGCGCCGGAGAAGAAGGACCTCAAGCTCGGCTTCATCGCCATCACTTGCGCCACCCCGATCATCCTGGCCGCGCCCATGGGGTTCTATGCCAAGCAGGGCCTGAACGTGGACGTGGTGCGCACCGCCGGGTGGGCGGTGGTGCGGGACAAGGCGTTGAACGGCGAGTACGACGCGGCCCACATGCTGAGCCCGATGCCGCTGGCGCTCACCATGGGCGTCGGCGCGCAGGCGACGCCGTTCGCGGTGCCGGCGATCGAGAACATCAACGGCCAGGCGATCACCTTGGCGATGAAGCACAAGGACAACCGCGACCCGACCAAGTGGAAGGGGATGAAGTTCGGCATCCCGTTCGACTACTCGATGCACAACTATCTGCTGCGCTACTACCTGGCGGAAGCCGGGCTAGACCCGGACCAGGACGTGCAGCTGCGCGTCATCCCGCCGCCCGAGATGGTGGCCAACTTGCGCGCGGAGAACATCGACGGCTTCCTGGGCCCCGACCCGTTCAACCAGCGCGCCGTGTACGACGGGGTGGGCTTCATCCACCTGCTGACCCGCGAGCTGTGGGACGGCCATCCGTGCTGCGCGCTCGGCATCAGCCAGGCGAGCATCAAGGCGATGCCCAACACCTTCCGCGCCCTGCTGCAGGCGGTGGTTGACAGCACCGCCTATGCCAACAAGGCCGAGAACCGCAAGGAGATCGCGGACATCGTCTGCGCGCAGAACTACCTGAACCAGCCGCAAACCGTCGTCGAGCAGGCGTTGACCGGCACCTACGCCGATGGCCTGGGCGGCATCAAGCGCGTGCCGGACCGGGTGGGCTTCGACCCGTTCCCCTACCAGTCCATGGCGGTCTGGATCATGACCCAGATGAAGCGCTGGGGGCAGGTCAAGGGCGACGTCGCCTGGGCCGACGTGGCGCGGCAGGTGTACCTCACCGCGGATACGGCGCCCCGCATGAAGGAGGCCGGCCTGCTGGTCCCGGACTCCCCCAGCAAGAGCTACGTCATCATGGGCAAGACCTTCGACCCGGCGAAGCCCGACGAGTACGTGGCATCCTTCCCGATCAAGCGGGCATGAGGCGGCAGCGCCTGCAATCCTTCGGGTTGACGCTGCTGATCCTGGCCGTGCTGCTCGGCGCCTGGCAGTGGGCCGCCACCCCGGCGGCCGGCAGCGTGACGGTGGACCCGGAGTACGCCGCCCTGGTCGGCACGGCGGCGAGCCAGGGCCAGAAATCCCCCATGCCGCGCCCTACGGACGTGGCCGAGCGCGCCTGGGCGCTGCTGCGCAACCCGTTCTACATCCACGGCACCAACGACCAGGGCATCGGCATCCAGATGGGCTGGTCGCTGCTGCGCGTCGCCATCGGCTTCGGCCTGGCGGTGCTGGTGGCGGTGCCGCTCGGCTTCCTGATCGGCATGAGCCCGCTGCTGCACGACGCATTGGACCCGATGATCCAGGTGCTGCGCCCGATCAGCCCGCTCGCCTGGATGCCGCTGGCGCTGTACACCATCAAGGACAGCAGCATCTCGGCCATCTTCGTCATCTTCATCTGCGCCATCTGGCCCATGCTGCTGAACACGGCGTACGGCGTCGGCAGCGTGCGGCGGGAGTGGCTGAACGTGGCCCGCACGCTGGAGGCGGGCACCTGGCGCACCGCCTTCCACGTCATCCTGCCCGCCGCCGCGCCCACCATCATGACAGGGATGCGCATCTCCATCGGCATCGCCTGGCTGGTCATCATCGCCGCCGAGATGCTCGTGGGCGGCACCGGCATCGGCTACTTCGTCTGGAACCAGTGGAACAACCTGTCCATCGCCGACATCATCGTGGCCATCCTGCTGATCGGCCTGGTCGGCATGGCGCTGGACAAGGGGCTGGGCCGCCTGGCATCTGCGGTGGCATGGCGGGAATGACTCCCTGGCTGTCGATCGAAGGCATCACCCGGCGCTATGGCGGTCGGCCCGTGTTCCAGGACGTGTGGTTCGGCGTCGAGCGCGGCGAGTTCGTCTCGCTGATTGGCCATTCCGGCTGCGGCAAGACCACCATCCTCAACATCCTGGCCGGGCTGGAAGCGCCGGACGGCGGTGCCGTGCTCATGGACGGCCAGCCGATCACCGGCCCGGCGTTGGACCGCGCCGTCATCTTCCAGTCCCATGCCCTGCTGCCCTGGCTGACCGCGCTCGGCAACGTCGCCTTCGCCGTCCGCTCCCGCCACCGGGGCTGGACCCGCGCGCAGGTGGAGGGGCACGCCGGCCAGGTGCTGGAGCTGGTGGGCCTGGCCGAAGCCGCGCACCGCAAGCCGGCCGAGCTGTCCGGCGGCATGAAGCAGCGCGTCGGCATCGCCCGCGCCCTGGCCATCGCACCGCGGCTGCTGCTGATGGACGAGCCGTTCTCGGCGCTCGACGCGCTGACCCGCGGCACCTTGCAGGACGAGGTGCTGCGCCTGGTGTCGGACGCCGGGCAGACCGCGTTCATGATCACCCACGACGTGGACGAGTCGATCCTGCTGGCCGACCGCATCCTGCTGATGACCAACGGCCCAAACGCCCGGGTAGCGGAGGTGGTGGTGAACACCCTGCCCCGCCCCCGGGTCCGCACCGAGATTCACCACACGCCGGGCTATTACGAGCTGCGCAACCACATCGTGGATTTCCTGGTCACCCGCTCCCGCACCCTGGCCAGCAGCCGGCCGGACGGCTGGACCGGCCGCGTGGTGCCCGAGGTTCGCCCGGCCGAACTTGCGTCCCACCCTTTGATGGAGAGCCTGCCATGAACGAAGCCAAGACCGCGCTGGGCGTCAAGATCATCGCCGCCAAGAAGGCCAAGGGCTGGACCTGGCCGCAAGTGGCCGAGAAGCTGGGCTTCTCCCCCGTCTGGACCTGCGCCGCCTGCCTGGGCCAGATGTCCATGACGCCCGAGACGGCGGAGAAGGCGGCGGTGCTGTTCGACCTTTCGCCGGCCGAGGCGGATTTGCTGGCGCAAGCGCCCTATCGTGGCTCCCTGCCCAGCACGCCGCCGACCGACCCGCTGATCTACCGCTTCTACGAGCTGATCAGCGTGTATGGCACCACGTGGAAGGAGATGATCCATGAGGAGTTCGGCGACGGCATCATGTCCGCCATCGACTTCGACATGACCATGGAACGCCAGCCCGACCAGAAGGGCGACCGGGTGAAGCTGACCATGAGCGGCAAGTTTCTGCCCTACAAGCGCTACTGACATAACGGAGTCGCCGAGGAAAACTCGTCGTTTTTGTTGTGCCCAGATTCGACCTGTGCGCCTACTTCAAAGCAATACACGCGTCCGGGAGAACAAAGATATCACGTAAGACTTCGTCGCTTCCCTTGGGCCGTAGCAGGGTTTGGCCCAAAGGAACGCGTTCAATGGGCTATCGTGAAGCCAGTAAACGTCTATGACGCACGACTATGTAGCTTCCAGACTTAGCATGATGTAGTAAGCCTTAAACTTATGAAATTCCTACAAACCTTGCTTCCATGGCAAACCTCCATCGTTGGGATCGTGGGTTTTCTCGGCGTTATAATAACATTGGTATTGCAGAACTCCAACGCTGTCCGCCTAGGGGATTACAAGAGAACAGCTGATGCATTGGCAATCATAATTACCATCAAATCTGAAGTTTTGTCAGCATCGAAGAACTGTAGCAACATAAATCTGCTGCTTGAAAATTCTAATAAAGTTGACGGAGCCGTAGTCAATTTACTCTCCAGAAACACCGTATTTCTCAGGCTTGCTGACAAGCTAGGACTTCTCTCTGCAACCGAGGTCCAAGCTATATACGACGCATATATAGAGCAGACTAGATGGACGCAAATTATCCAAAGTGTTCTTCAACCCCTACCTAATTCTCCTGGAAGCTACATACTGTCAAATGATCAATACGCTGCCATTATAGATACCTGTAACGGTATAATTTCCCAAAGTCAGAACGCCGTAAACCAGATAAACGCACATATCCCTAGTAGCTTGCCATCTCTTTCCAGATAGATTGAAAAGCTTTGCCAAAGGCAAGTTTACGTTCAGATCGACATCAGACGTAGGTGGCTACCCACAAACCGGTCCTGAGCGGGAGGCGTGACGGACTGCTTGAAGCTAAAAGACACACTCAGATTGCGACATCAGCATGGTGCTCGCCTGTTTGTCCTTGGTAAGTGATCCTTAGACCATTTGCCCCTATCATGCCCCGCATGAGAATCTCCATTTTCGGTGCAGGCTACGTCGGCGTCGTCGCCAGCGGCTGCCTCGCCGCCGCCGGGCATGAGGTCATCGCGGTCGATGTCTCCCCCGACAAGGTCGCCATGCTCAACCGCGGCCAGTCGCCCATCGTGGAAGCCGAGATCGACGCGCTGATCGCCACGGGCGTGCGTGACGGCCGGTTGCGCGCGACCGAGGACGCGGCGGCGGCGATCGCCGGGTCCGAGGTCACGTTCATCTCCGTCGGCACGCCGAGCGCGCCCAACGGCAGCGTCTCGATGGACGCCGTGGACCAGGTGTCCGCCCTGATCGGCCGCGCCCTGCGGGACAAGACCTCGCCCCACACGATCATCATGCGCTCCACCGTGCCGCCCGGCACTGCGGAGGAGCGCGTCATCCCGATCCTGGAACGTGAATCAGGCAAGCGGCACGGCGAGGGTTTCAGCTACTACAGCAACCCCGAGTTCCTCCGCGAAGGCACCTCGGTGCGGGACTTCCACGCCCCGCCCTTCACCCTGATCGGCGCCCGACCCGGCGACGACGCCCCCGTGCTGCGCGCGCTGTACGCCAGCATCGACGCCCCCGTGCACGTGGCGCCGTACCGGGTGGCCGAGAGCGTGAAATACCTGTCCAACGCCTACCACGCGGTCAAGCTCGCCTTCGCCAACGAGGCAGGCCAGGTGCTCGCGGCCTACGGCGTGGACGCGCGCGAGGCGTTCCGGCTGTTCCGCGAGGACCGCGCCCTCAACGTGTCGCCGGCCTACCTGCGGCCCGGCTTCGCGTTCGGCGGCTCCTGCCTGCCCAAGGACACGCGCAGCTTCATCTCCCTCGCCCGCAGCAAGGACGTGGCCGCCCCGCTGCTGGGGAGCCTGCTGCCCAGCAACACGGCCGTCGTGGACCGGGTGTACGACGCCATCCTGCGCCAGGGCCGCCAGCGCGTCTCGCTATTCGGCCTCGCCTTCAAGCCGGGCACCGACGACCTGCGCGAATCCCCCTTCGTCGTGCTGGCAGAGAAGCTGATCGGCCGCGGCTTCGACCTGCGCATCTACGACCGCCACGTGCGGGTGGCGCTGCTGATGGGCAGCAACCGCAGCTACATCGACCGCGAGATTCCCCACATCGAGCAGCTGCTGGTGGACGACGTGGCCGCAGCACTTGACGGCAGCCGCCTCGCCGTCATCGGCCACCTGGGCGCCGAGGACCAGCCGGCGCTGCTGGCGGCACTCGACGGCCACACGGTGTTCGACCTCGCCGGCATCCCCGCCCTCGAAGCGAAGCCGGGGATCGCCTACCAAGGCGTCTGTTGGTGACCCGGCCGCGCCTGCTCTTCATCAGCCCGCGCTTCCTGTTCCCGATGGACGAGGGCGGCAAGATCAGGACGGCCAACATCCTGCGCGGCCTCAAGGGCGGCGCGTTCGAGGTGGCGCTCGCCGCCCCCGCCCCCCCGGATGCGGACTGCTTCCGCGACGACATCGACGCCGCCTGCGACTCGTTCGTCTCCTGGCCGGCGCAGCCCGTCCCGCCCTGGCGGCGCGCGGCGGCCCTGGCCTCCGCTTTGCCCGTGGGCGTCGCCGTGGACCGCTCGGCGGCGGGACGGGCGACCCTCGCGGACACGATCAGGACGTGGCGGCCTGACCTGGTGGTGGCCGACTTCCCGCACGCCGCCGTGCTCGATCCCGGCACAGGCGCCGCCTCCGTCATGTTCACCCACAACGTCGAGGCGGAGATCTTCGAGCGCCACGCCGCCCGCGCCCGCGGCGTGTGGCAGCTCGTCTGGCGCGGCCAGGCCGGCAAGATGCGCCGCTTCGAGGCGGAGGCGCTGCGCCGCTACCCCACCGTCATCGCCGTTTCGGCGCGCGATGCGGACGCGCTGCGGCGGCGCTACGGCTTGGCGTCGGTCGCCACCATCGATACCGGCGTCGATCTCGACTACTTCGCCGCCCTACCACCCGCCCGCGCCCGGGCGGACACCATCGTCTTCACCGGCGTTATGGACTCGCCCGCCAACATGGACGCCATCGCGTTCCTGATGGACGCCGTGTGGCCGCTCGTGGCCGCCGCCCGTCCGGACGCCCGCGCCCTGATCGTCGGCCGCAACCCGCCCGCTTCCCTGCAAGCCGCCGCCAAGGCCAAAAACCTGCCCTGGCGCTTCACCGGCGCCGTGCCCGACATCCGTCCCCACGTGGCGCAGGCGGACGTGGCGGTCATCCCGCTGCGGGTCGGCAGCGGCACCCGCATCAAGGCGTTCGAGGCCATGGCAATGGGCCGCCCCGTCGTCGCCACCGGCGTCGGCATCGAGGGGCTCGACATCGAGCCCGGCCGGCACTTCCTCCAGGCCGACGACCCGGCGACGTTCGCCGGCGCGATCCTGCAGCTGCTGGACGACCCGGCGTTGCGCGCCAGCTTGGTCGCCGCCGCCAGGGCGCGGCTGGAGCAGCGCTTCTCCTGGGGCGTCGTCGCCCGCCAGTTCGAGGCGATCTGCCTCGACACCCTGGCCCGCAGCCCGGCGGCGAACCAGCGCGTCCATGCGTGAGATCAAGGCGCTGACCTCGCTGCGCGGCGTCGCCGCCCTGGCCGTGGTGATGCAGCATTTCTCCGCCACGGCGCAGGAGCACTGCCGGGTCACCATCCCGTCGCTGGTGCCGCACGGCTACATCGCGGTGGACCTGTTCTTCGCCCTCAGCGGCTTCATCATGGCCTACACCTACGCCGCCGCGTTCGAGGCGGACGGCTTGCGGCCGTTCCCGGGATTCCTGGCCCGCCGGGTCGCCCGGGTCGCACCGCTCAACCTGGCCGTGCTCGGGGGGCTGGCCGTGGCCGCCGGCGTCAGCGCCCTGCTGCTCGGGCGCAACATCTTCTTCGACAGCCCCGACCCGGCCTACGACTTCGCAGCCAACGCGCTCATGCTGCAAGGCCTCGGCATCGGGACCAACCTCAACGGCCCCTCCTGGTCGATCAGCACCGAGTTCATGGCCTACCTCGCCTTTCCGTTGTTCGTCGCAGCCGCCTTCCGCAGCCGCGGGAGCGCTGGCCTGATGCTGGCCGCCTCAGTCGCCGCGGTGGGCCTGCTCGCCTCACAGCATCCCCGGCTGGCGATGGACACCGGCACGCCGGCCGCGGCCCTGCTGCGCTGCTTTGCCGAGTTCGCCATGGGCATGGCCGCCTGCCGCGCCACCCGGAGCCGCCGGGCCGCCACCTGGCTCGGGCGGGACGGCGTGGCCTTCGGGCTGGCCGCCGCCTGCTTGGCCGCCATGGCGCTGCGGGTGGACCTGCCGGCCGTGCTGCTGTTCCCGGCCCTCATCGCCGCCCTCGCCTGCAACCGGCGGCGCATGGCGTCCGCCCTGTCCGCGCGGCCGCTGCATGGGCTCGGCCTGGCGTCGTACTCGCTCTACCTTATCCACGGCCCGTTCCGCCCGGTGGAGCTGATGGCCCTGCGCGCGCTGCACCCCGCCCCGCTGGGCGCCGCAGGGGCGCTGGCCTTCGCGCTGGCGGGGTCGCTGTCCGTCGTGCCGTTCGCCTGGGCCACCCACCGCCTCGTCGAGCAGCCGGGCCGCCGCTTCGCGCAGAGGATGCTCCTGGGCCGCCTCATGGCGTCGGCCCCGTGAGGCCACCGACCCGCCGCATTGATGCCGTGATCATGCATATGATGCCCGTCATACGATGAGGAGTTGCCCCACCATGCGGATCGCCCAGATCGCCCCGCTTCACGAAGCGGTTCCCCCCAAGCTGTACGGCGGCACGGAGCGGGTCGTCAGCTTCCTCACCGAGGAGCTGGTCGCCATGGGCCACGACGTCACCCTGTTTGCCAGCGGCGACAGCGTGACCTCCGCCAAGCTCGAACCCATCTGGCCCCGCGCCCTGCGGCTCGACCCGGCGATCCGCGACCCGATCGCGCCGCACATGCTGCTGATGGAGGCGGTGCGCCGGCAGGCGGAAGAGTTCGACGTGCTGCACTTCCACATGGACTACTGGTCGTTCAGCCTGTTCGGCCGCCAGCGCACCCCGTTCGTCACCACCCTGCACGGCCGGCTGGACCTGCCGGAGCTGCAGCCGGTGTTCGACATGTTCCCGAACGCCCCCGTGGTGTCCATCTCGGACAGCCAGCGCCGTCCGCTGCCGCAGGCCAACTATGCCGGCACCGTGCTGCACGGCCTGCCCGAGAAGCTGCTGACCCCGCAAGGCGAGCCGCAGGGATACCTCGCCTTCCTCGGCCGCATCGCCCCGGAGAAATGCCCGGACCGCGCCATCCGCATCGCCCAGGCTGCCGGCCTGCCGATCAAGCTGGCGGCCAAGGTCGATGTCGCGGACAAGGTGTATTTCGAGCAGAACATCCGTCCCCTGCTCGACGGACCCGGCGTCGAGATGATCGGCGAGATCAACGACCAGCAGAAGCCCGGCTTCCTGTCCGGCGCCACCGCCCTGCTGATGCCGATCGACTGGCCGGAGCCGTTCGGCCTGGTGATGATCGAGGCGATGGCCTGCGGCACCCCGGTGATCGCGTTCAACCGCGGCTCCGTGCCGGAGATCGTGGAGGACGGCGTGACCGGCTTCATCGTGGAGGACATCCAGAGCGCCGTCGCCGCCGTGGGCCGCCTGCACACGCTCGACCGCGCCCGCGTCCGCCGCCGCTTCGAGGAGCGGTTCACCGCCCGGCGCATGGCGAAGGACTACCTGGCCGTGTACCGCTCGCTGGCCGGCGAGGACCGCTCGGTGCTGCGCGCAATCCGGTAGGCCTACCTGCTTCCTTCCCCCTCTCCCGCTTGCGGGAGAGGGCTGGGGTGAGGGCAGCAACTGCAACGCAGGTCGCCGGCCATTCTCATGCCCGCTTCTGGCTCAGTCCGAGCTGAGCCCCGATCAGGCGGTCCACGAGCCGGCTCGGCAGGGTCATTGGCACGGTGAAGTTCAGCAGCTTGCCCTGCATCGACGTGTAGCGTGTCCGGGGCTTGGCCACCGTCAGCGCTGTTCTGACAACCTCGCCGATGCGCTCAGGCGCCAGTCCTTTGCGTCCGTTCTTGATCATGGTGTCCCGAAACGTCCGGAACGGCCGTTCCCAGATCGTGCCCGCAAGGTCATCGGAGGGAGCCGCTTCCGCCTTGTCCCAGGTCGGCGTCGCGACGGAGCCGGGTCCGATGATGATCACGTTGATGCCGACCAACTGCAGTTCCCGGCGCAGGCTTTCGGAGAAGCCTTCCACGCCGTGCTTGGCGGCGGCATAGGCGCCAAGGAATGGCGGCCCTATCTTGCCGCCGACCGAGCTTATGTTGACGATCCGCCCCTTCGGTCCCGCAAGCGCCGGCTCCGCGCCAAGCAGCGGCGCAAAAGCCCGCGTGACGGCGAACATGCCCACCAAGTTGACCTCGATCTGCTTGCGGAAATCGGCGACGCTCTGGACGAGCAACGGACCGGCCAAAGCCATGCCGGCGTTGTTCACCAACCCGTCTAAGGTGTGGCCGCCCAGGCGCGCCCGGACTTGGGCAGAAGCCGCGATGATGGCGTCGTTGTCCTCGACGTCGAAGACGAGCGGGACGAAGTCCTCGCCAAACTCGGCTTGGAGCGCCTGGGCGTCCGCTTGCCTCCGCACGCTGCCGAACACGCGCCAGCCAGCCCTCATCATCACGGCGGCGGTGGCTTTGCCGATGCCGGTCGAAGCGCCAGTCACAACCACGCTTTTCATCTCGGAAACCCTCTTGTTGACAACGTCAACGTGGGCGGGGCAGTTGACGCTGTCAACCTAGAAAGCCAAGCTGCTCCGCATGGTCGAGAGCACCAAGGCACGCCTTGTCGCGGCGGCGTCCGACCTTCTGGACGCTGGCGGGCAAGCAGCGGTCACGTTGCGGGCCGTCGCCGAGATGGTCGGCGTGTCGCACAACGCGCCCTATCGGCATTTCCGCGACCGCAACGCCCTGCTGGCCGGGGTGGCAGAGCGGGACTTCGACGGGCTGCGGCAGGCTTTTCATGCCCAGGGCGGGGAGCAGCAGGACGCCCGCTCGACGCTCAAGGCGGCGGTGATGGCGGTGGCGACCTACGCGCGGGAGCACCCGGCCCGCTACCGGTTGCTGTTCAGCGACCCTGGCCTGGCATCCGTGGACGACGCCCTGCAAGTCGCTGCGTTCGGTTCGTTCCAGGCTTTTGCAGCGATCATCCAGCGATGCCAGTCTGACGGCAGTCTCCGGACGATCGAGACGGCAAGGGTTGCCGGGCTGATCTACGCCACGCTGCACGGCGCGATCGACCTCCAGCTCAGCGGCCGCGCCAGGGAAGCGAAGGGCCTGGGCAGCATCAGCGCCACCATGGATTTGCTGCTGGATCTGCTCGCCCAGTAGCAGCCGGGCGGCCAGGGCGGCGGTCTTTATGCCGGCTTTATCCCGTGCGGCGGAATTCAAACGATGGCTTTATGCTCTGCCGGGGTAAGGATGTCCGCCGGGCAACCCCCGAATGCACTAAGGTGACTCATGTCCGACATCCTCATCATCGTCCTCGGCACTGGGGGCATCCTGCTCATGGCGGCCTACGCCGCCCTGTGCGAGCGGATTTAGCGCCATGCTGGACCTCTATCTCGGCGGCGTGGTCGCGGCCGGGCTGCTGGTCTACCTGGTCTGGGCGCTGGTCCGGCCGGAGGACTTTTAGGTGACGCTCATCGGCTGGCTGCAAATCTCCCTGGTGCTGGCGCTCGTCTTTCTCTGCGCCGTGCCGCTGGGCCGCTACATCGCCGCCGTCGTGGGCGGCGGGCGCACGGTCCTCTCTCCCGTGCTCGGCCCGGTCGAGCGCGGCTTCTACGCGCTGGCCGGGGTGGACCCGGCGCGCGGCATGACGTGGCGCACCTACGCCACGGCGCTGATCGTGTTGCAGGCGGTGCACTTCCTGGTGCTCTACCTCATGCTGCGCTTCCAGGACGTGCTGCCGCTCAACCCGCAGCACTTCGATGGCATGGTGCCGCGGCTGGCGTTCAACACCGCCATCTCCTTCGTCACCAACACCAACTGGCAAGCCTACAGCGGTGAGTCCGCGCTGTCGTACGGCAGCCAGATGTGGGGGCTGACCGTCCACAACTTCCTGTCCGCCGCCACCGGCATCGCCGCCGCGGTTGCCGTGGCCCGCGCCTTCGCGGCCGGCGAGGTCAAGCTGCTCGGCAACTTCTGGGCCGACCTCACCCGCATCACGCTCTACGTGCTGCTGCCGCTGGTCATCCTCTACACCCTGTTCCTGATCCTCAGCGGCGTGCCGCAGACGCTGGCCGCCTACGTGGACGCCACCACGCTGGAGGGCGCCAAGCAGACCATCGCCCGCGGCCCGGTGGCGTTCCAGGAGGCCATCAAGCTGATCGGCACCAACGGTGGCGGCTTCTTCAACGCCAACTCCGCCCACCCATTCGAGAACCCGACCGCGCTGACCAACATCGTCGAGACCTGGTCCGAGATCGTCATCCCGTTCTCGCTCGCCGTCATGTTCGGCGAGATTGTGGGCGACCGGAAGCAGGGCTTCGCGCTGTTCTGGGTCATGGCCATCCTGATGGTCGCCTTCGTGGTGTGCTGCTACGCCGCCGAGGCGCCCGGCAACCCGCTGCTCACCGCCCTCGGCATCGACCCCTCCATGGGCAACATGGAAGGCAAGGAGGTGCGCTTCGGCACCGCCATGTCCTCGCTGTTCGCCGTCACCACCTCGGCCACGTCGGACGGCGCGGTGATCGCCATGCATGACAGCTTCACCCCGCTCGGCGGCATGGTGCCGATGTTCCTGATCCAGCTGGGCGAGATCGTGCCCGGCGGCGTCGGCTCGGGGCTGTACGGCATCATCGTGTTCGCCCTGCTGGCGGTGTTCGTGGCCGGGCTGATGGTGGGGCGCACCCCGGAATACCTCGGCAAGAAGGTGCAGGCGCGCGAGATCAAGCTGGCCATGCTGGCGGTGCTGATCCTGCCGCTGTGCATCCTGAGCGGCACCGCGCTCGCGTTGACCAGCGAGTCCGGCCTGGGCTCGCTGGCCAACACCGGGCCGCACGGGCTGAGCGAGATGCTGTATGCCTGGACGTCAGCCACCGGCAACAACGGCAGCGCCTTCGCTGGCCTCAGCGCGGACACGCCGCTGCTGGACTATGGCCTCGGCATCGCCATGCTGCTGGGCCGCTTCGCGTTCCTGATCCCGGTGCTGGCGATCGCCGGGTCGGTGGCGGGCAAGCCGAAGCTGGCGCCCAGCGCGGGCACCTTCCCGACCGACGGGCCGCTGTTCATCGGCCTGCTGATCGGCGTGATCCTCATCCTGGGCGGCCTGCAATTCCTGCCGGCCCTCTCGCTCGGGCCGTTGGCGGAGCACTTCTCGCTGCTCGCCGGCACGACCTACTGACCTTAGGACAATCCTGACCATGGCGCAGACCGCCGAAACGATCTCGCTGTTCGAGCCGTCCCTGCTCGCCCGCGCCGCGCGGGACGCCGTGGTGAAGCTCAACCCCGCGGGGCTCATCAAGAACCCGGTGATCTTCGTCACCGAAGTCGTGGCCGCCTTGGTCACCATCCTCGGCGTGCGCAACGCGCTCACCGGCGCCAGCTGGACCTTCCCCGTCGCCATCGCCTTCTGGCTGTGGCTGACGGTGCTGTTCGCCACCTTCGCCGAAGCCGTGGCGGAGGGCCGCGGCCGCGCCCGCGCCGAGAGCCTGCGCCGCTCCCGCAGCGACACCACGGCCAAGGTGATCGCCAGCCTCGCCGACCGCACGCCGAAGGACACGCCCGCCTCCGCGCTGCGCAGCGGCATGCTGGTGCTGGTCGAGACCAACGACCTGATCCCCGGCGACGGCGAGATCGTCCAAGGCATCGCCAGCGTCAACGAGAGCGCCATCACCGGCGAGAGCGCCCCGGTGATCCGCGAGGCCGGCGGCGACCGCAGCGCGGTGACGGGCGGCACCATGGTGGTGTCCGACAGCATCGTGGTCCGCATCACCGCCGACCCCGGCAACACCTTCATCGACCGCATGATCGCCCTGGTGGAAGGGGCCGAGCGCCGCAAGACGCCGAACGAGATCGCGCTCGACATCCTGCTCGCCGGCCTCACCATCATCTTCCTGATCGCGGTCGTCACGCTGGTGGGCCTGGCGCACTACTCCGGCACCGACCTCAGCGTGCCCGTGCTGGCCGCCCTGCTGGTGACGCTGATCCCCACCACCATCGGCGGGTTGCTGTCCGCCATCGGCATCGCCGGCATGGACCGGCTGGTGCGCTTCAACGTGGTCGCCACCTCCGGCCGCGCGGTGGAGGCGGCGGGTGACGTGGACACGCTGCTGCTCGACAAGACCGGCACCATCACCTTCGGCAACCGCATGGCCGCCGGGCTGTATCCCGTGGCGGGCGTGGACGAGCGCGCCCTGGCCGAAGCCGCCGCCTACGCCTCGCTCGGCGACGAGACGCCGGAAGGCCGCTCGGTGCTGACCTACGTGCGCGACCGCCACGGCCTCACGCTGGAGCATCCGGCCGGTGCCACCGTGGTGCCGTTCACCGCCAACACCCGCGTCTCGGGCCTGGACGCGGGCGCGCACCACTGGCGCAAGGGTGCGGTGGAAAGCGTTGTGCAGTCCGGCGCGCCGGCGGCGTTCACCGCGGCGGTGGACAAGGTGGCGCGCGCCGGCGGCACCCCGCTCGCGGTCACGGCGGATGACCGGCTGATGGGCGTGATCGAGCTGAAGGACATCGTCAAGCCCGGCATCCGTGACCGCTTCGCTGCCCTACGCCGCATGGGCATCAAGACGGTGATGATCACCGGCGACAACAAGGTGACCGCCGCCGCCATCGCGACCGAGGCGGGGGTGGACGACTTCCTCGCCCAGGCGACGCCGCAGGACAAGCTCGACTACATCCGCCGGGTGCAGTCCGAGGGCCGGCTGGTGGCGATGTGCGGCGACGGCACCAACGACGCGCCGGCGCTGGCCCAGGCGGACGTGGGCGTGGCGATGCAGACCGGCACCCAGGCCGCCCGCGAGGCCGGCAACATGGTCGATCTGGACAGCGACCCCACCAAGCTGATCGAGGTGGTGGAGATCGGCAAGCAGCTGCTGATCACCCGCGGCTCGCTCACCACCTTCTCCATCGCCAACGACGTGTCCAAGTACTTCGCCATCCTGCCGGCGATCTTCGTGGCCACTTATCCGGGCCTGGGCGCGCTCAACGTCATGCGGCTGCACACGCCGCAGAGCGCCATCCTCTCGGCAGTGATCTTCAACGCGCTGATCATCGTGGCGCTGGTGCCGCTGGCCCTGCGCGGCGTGAAGTTCCGCCCCGTCGGCGCCGGCGCGCTGCTGCGGCGCAACCTGCTGGTCTATGGGCTCGGCGGGCTGGTGGCGCCGTTCGTCGGCATCAAGCTCATCGACATCATCCTCGTCGCAACCGGGTTGGCGTAAGCATGTCCCACCTTCGTCCCGCCCTGGTCCTCATGGTGCTGTTCACCATCCTGACCGGGTTGTTCTTCCCCTTCGCCTTCACCGGCCTCGCCGAGGCCGTGCTGCCCGGGCTGGCCGGCGGCAGCCTGGTGCAGCAGGGCGGCCACGTGGTCGGCTCGTCGCTGATCGGCCAGAGCTTCACTCAGGACAAGTATTTCCACGGCCGCCCCTCCGCCACCACGGACACCGACCCGGCGGACAGCAGCAAGACCGTGCCCTCGCCGTACAACGCCGCCAGCTCGTCCGGCTCCAACCTCGGCCCCACCTCCAAGGCGCTGATCGACCGCGTGACCGAGGGCGCCAAGGCCGCCGGCCCCGCCCCGGTGCCCGGCGACGAGCTGACCACCTCCGCCAGCGGCCTCGACCCGGACATCTCGCCGGAGAACGCCGCCCGCCAGGTGGCCCGCGTCGCGTCGGCGCGCAGCCTGCCCGCCGGCCAGGTGCAGGAACTGGTGGCGCAGCACAGCGCCGGCCGGCTGGCCGGGCTGATCGGCGAGCCAAGGGTGAACGTGCTGGAACTCAACCTCGCCCTGGACGCCGCCCACCCCTGACCCGGAGTGCAGAGGGCGACCGCCCTTTGCCGGGGCTTGGGGCGGCGCCCCATCCTTCCTTTTGGTCCGCACGCGCCTAGACTGTAGCAATGCCCGACGACGGCCGCCCCGACCCCGACGCCCTGATCGCCCAGGCCTCCGCCGAAGCGCGCGGCCGGCTCAAGATCTTCCTCGGCGCTGCACCCGGCGTCGGCAAGACCTGGGAGATGCTGTCCCAGGCCCAGCGCCGCCGGGCCGAAGGCGTGGACGTGCTGTGCGGCGTGGTCGAAACCCATGGCCGCGCCGGCACGGAGGCGGAGCTGGACGGCCTGCCCGTCCTGCCGCTGCGCGAGGTGCCCTACCGCGGCCAGGCGCTGCGGGAGTTCGACGTGGACGCCGCCCTCGCCCGCCACCCTGCCCTGCTGCTGGTGGACGAGCTGGCCCACACCAACGCCCCCGGCAGCCGCCACGCCAAGCGGTGGGAGGACGTGGCCGAGCTGGTGGCCCACGGCCAGCACGTCTGGGCCACGCTGAACGTGCAGCACCTGGAAAGCCTCAACGACGACATCGCCCGCATGACCGGCGTGCGCGTGACGGAGACGCTGCCCGACCACGTGCTGGACACCGCGGACGAGATCGAGCTGATCGACCTGCCGCCGGAGGATTTGCGCCAGCGCCTGCGCGACGGCCGCATCTACCGCCCGGAAACTGCCAAGCGCGCCCTGGACGGCTTCTTCCGCGAGGGCAACCTGTCCTCCCTGCGCGAGGTGGCGCTGCGCCGCGCCGCCGCCCACGTGGACGGCGACGTGCGGGACTGGATGCGCCGCAGCGGCCTGTCCGGCGCATGGCCCTCCGGGGACCGCGTGCTGGCGCTGATCGGCCCCCACTCCGCGGGCGAGGCGGTGGTGCGGGCGGCCAAGCGGCTGGCGGACGCGCTGCACGCCCCCTGGACGGTGCTGCACGTCGAGCAGGCGAACTCGCTGCTGGCCACCCGGGTGGCGCTCAGCCTGGCGGGCCAGCTGGGCGCGGAGCTGGACACGCAGGTCGGCAGCAACCTGCTGGCGACCGTGCTGGAGTCGGCGCGCTCCCGCAACGCCACCCACATCGTGCTGGGCCGCGCCGCCCGGCCGCGCTGGCGCCGCCTGCTGGGGCCGGGCCTGGTCACCGCCCTGATGCGCCGCGCGCCGGACGTGGCGATCCACGTGGTGCCGCTGCAAGGCGCCAAGCGCCCGATCCGGCCGCGCCGGGTGGCCGCCCCCTGGTGGTCCTGGCCCACCACGGCGGCGCTGCTGGCGGCGATCACCGCCGCCGGCGCGATGCTGGGCCCCGTGCTGCCGGGCGAGGCGATGGGCATGGTGTATCTCGCGGCCGTGGTCGCGGCGGCCTCGGCGGCGGGCATGCGCCTCGCCCTCGCCACGGCGGCGGCCAGCTTCCTGCTGTGGGACTACTTCTTCATCCCGCCGCTCCACGCCATCACCATCGGCAGCCCGCGCGACCTGGTGGGGCTGGCCGTGTTCGCCGTCATCGCCGTGCTGGCGGGCGGCCAGGCCGGCCGGGTGCGCGGCGCGGGCCTGGCGGCGCAGGCCAGGGTGGACGGGCTGCGCCGCATCGGCGCCTTCAGCCGCCGGCTCGGCCAGGCGGCGACGGAGCCGGAGCTGCTGCTGGAGATCGCCCGCCAGGCTTGCGAGCTGGCCGGGCGGGGGCTGGTGCTGGCGCCCGTCGCCGGCGAGCTGGACATCCGCGCCGCCGCCCCCGACACGGACACCATGGACGAGGGCGCATGGGCCGCCGCGCGCTGGTGCTGGGCGCATGGCGAGCCCACCGGCCGCGGCACCGCCACCCTGCCCGGCGGCGCATGGCGCTTCCTGCCGCTGCGCACCGTGCGGGCCAAGCTCGGCGTGCTGGGCGTCCGCGGCGACCCGCCGCCCTCGCCCCCGGCGCTGCAAGCCATCGCCGCCCTGGCGGACAGCGCCGCCGTCGCGTGGGAGCGGGTGCTGCTGGCCCAGAGCGGCGCGCGCACCGAGGCCATGGAGGAGACGCAGCGGCTGCGCACCGCCCTGCTCGCCTCCCTCGGCCATGACCTGCGCACGCCGCTGACCGGCATCGGCGGTGCCGCCGGCACCCTGCGCACCGCCTGGGACCACATGGACGCTGCCACCCGGGCGGACTTGCTGGACAGCATCGAACAGGACGTGGCGCGCATGGCCCGCTTCCTCACCAACATCACCGAGATGACCCGGCTGGAAAGCGGCGAGGTGGCGCCTCGCCTGGCCACCGTGCCCCTGGCCGACGTGCTGGACGCCGCCATCGCCCGCCTGCCGCACGGCCCGCACGTGGCGGTGCAGCTGCCGAGCCCGCCCCCCGCCGTGCTGGCGGACCCGGCGCTGCTCGAGCAGGCGCTGTTCAACGTGCTGGAGAACGCCGCCAAGTACGCCCCGAACGGCAGCCTCGTCTCCGTCCGCGCCGCCATGGAAGGCGAGCAGGTGGCGCTGACGGTGGCGGACGCCGGCATCGGCATCCCGCCGGAGGACCTGCCCCGCGTGTTCGACAGCTTCTTCCGCGCCAGCCGCGGCGACCGCGGGCCGCCCGGCACCGGCCTTGGCCTCGCCATCGCCCGCGGCCTGGTGGAGGCGATGGGCGGCAGCGTGACGGCGCAGAGCCCCCGCGCCGACCTGCCGGCGGATGGCCTGCCCGGCACCGTCATCACCCTGCGCTTGCCAACGAGGCGGGCATGACGCAGCGCACGATCCTGGTGGTGGACGACGAGCCGCAGGTCCACCGCTTCCTGCGCCCCGCGCTGGAGGCCGAGGGCTACGACGCGCTGCGGGCCGACACCGCCGCCGAGGGCCTGCACCTGGCCGCCACCCGCAATCCGGCCGCCGTGCTGCTGGACCTCGGGCTGCCGGACCTGGACGGGCAGGACGCGCTGGTCCGCCTGCGCGCGCTCGTGTCGGTGCCGATCATCGTGGTGTCGGCCCGGGACCGGGAGGCGGAGAAGGTGCGCGCCCTGGACGCTGGCGCGGACGACTACGTGGAAAAGCCCTTCGTGGTGGGCGAGCTGCTGGCCCGGCTGCGCGCCTGCCTGCGCCGCGCGCTGAAGGAGGAGGGGGCGGAGGCCGTCTGGCGGCGGGACGGCGTCGAGATCGACCTGCTGCGCCGCCGGGTCAGCGTGGCGGGCGACATCGTGGACTTCACCCCGCTGGAATACGACCTGCTGGCCATGCTGGTGCGCAGCGCCGGCCGGGTGGTGACGCACCGCCACCTGCTCAGCTCCGTCTGGGGCAAGGCCCACGTGGACGACGTGCAGTACTTGCGCGTCTACATCGGCCACATCCGCCAGAAGCTCGGCCCCACCGGCGCGGCCCTGGTGCGGACGGAGGCGGGCGTGGGCTACCGCTTCGCGGAGCCGGCGCGGGAAGGGGCGGCTTGACGGCCCCGGACCCACCCTCCGCCTGGGCCCCGCACCAAGCCGCCCAGCAGGCGCTGCTCGCCTCCGCCCACCGCCTGGCCCACGCCCCGGCCGACGCCCCAGCCGACGCGGGCGCGCTGTTCCACCACGCCTGCCTGCTCGACCAATTGGGGCAGGCGGACGCCGCCCGGCAGGGCTACCTCGCCGTGCTGGCGCAGGAGTTCGGCCATGGCGGCGCGCTGGCCAACCTCGGCGCGCTGCTCGCCGCCACCGGCTACGCCAGCGCCGCCCGCACCGCCTATGCCCAGGCCGTCGCCTCCCACCCGGACGACCCCGCCGCCCGGGTGAACCTGGCCACCCTGCTGCGCGAAGCCGACCCGGCCGAGGCCAGGACCCACTACGAAGCGGCCCTGGCCCTCGACCCCGCGCATCGCCCCGCCCACCAGGGCCTGTCCTACCTGCTGGACGGCGTGGACGAAGCCGCCGCCGCCCGCCACCGCGACCAGGGCTTCGCTGGCGCCCCGCCGGTGACGGGGCGCTACCGCGGCGCGGCCCGGCCGGTCACCGTGCTGCAGCTTGTCTCGGCGCGCGGCGGCAACATCCCGACCGGCCGAATCCTCGACGACCGGCAGTTCCTCACCCACACGGTGGTGGCCGAGTACGCCGACCCGGCGGCCGCCCTGCCGCCGCACGACGTGGTGCTGAACGCGATCGGCGACGCGGACCGCTGCCCTGCCGCGCTCGACGCCGCCGCCGCCCTGTGCGCGGCCACCCGCGCGCCGGTGCTGAACCCCCCGGCCCGCATCGGCGCCACTGCCCGCGCCGCCAACGCCGCCCGCCTGTCCGCCCTGCCCGGCGTGGTCGCCCCGCGCATGGCCCTGCTGCCGCGGTCCGCCTTCGCCGGCGGCGCGCCCGCCGGGTTCGCGGCCCCGTTCCTGCTGCGCAGCCCCGGCTTCCACACGGGGCAGCATTTCCACTGCGTGCGGGACCCGGCGGCGCTGCCCGGCCTGCTGGCGAGCCTGCCAGGCGATCCCTTGCTGGCCATGCAATACCTCGACGCCCGCGGCGCCGACGGAGCCTACCGCAAGTACCGCGCCATGCTGATCGGCGGCGCGGTATTGCCGCTGCACCTGGCGATCTCGGCTGATTGGAAGGTGCATCACTACACCGCCGGCATGGCGCACAACCCGGCGCACCGCGCGGAGGAGGCGCGTTTCCTGCACGACATGCCCGGCGTGCTCGGCCCGGCCGCGACGGCGGCGCTGGCCCAGGTGGCGGCGGCGCTCGGCCTCGACTACGGCGGCGTGGACTTCGCCCTGGCGCCTAACGGCAGGCTGCTGCTGTTCGAGGCCAACACCACCATGACCCTGGCGCCGCCGCCGCCCGGCGCGATGTGGGACTACCGCCGGCCGGCGTTCGAGCGGGCGCTGGAAGCGGCGCAGCAGCTTGTTCTACGTACCTCCGGGCCTGCCCGGCCGGACGCAGCGGCTGCCATTCCGCCAGGCTAAGTTTGCGCCAGGGATGCTAAGGTGATGGTCGAGCGGACGGCGTAGGCAAATCCAACCATGCGGACCGATGAATAAAGCCAAGCCCCTCGATGATCGTATCCGTCGCGCGTCGTGGTTGGCGGCGCGGGCGCGAGTAAATCTCGACCTTTTCGCCTTCCTCATGTGGCAGGCCAACCTCGACAAGTTTGAGGATGTGCTAGCCAAGCGGTGGAACCTCTTTGAATTTATCCGCACAGCCAACGAGCACGAATTCCTGGCGAGGATCGTGAACCTGTTTGCCCGCCGAAAAGATACGGACAACTTTCCCGAGCTGGTGGACGAAGCTGAACGTGCAGGCGCGATTGGTGCGGTCGCGTGCGCGACGATCAAGGCCCAAATCGACACTGCGCAAGACGCCTATAACGTTGCAAAAACGATTCGGCACAAGGTTGTCAGCCATCAGGACGCAACATACGCCAAATCTGAGATATATAAGCAGGTTCAACCCACCTTACCGATGTTCATCAAGTTGAGCAATCGATCACTCGAGATCGCTGACGCACTTTGCTCCGCCCGAGGATTACAATCGCAAGAGATTTTTATCGAGCCGGCTATTCAGCTTGAGAAGATGCTTGTCGAGTTGCAAATTTGTACAAACAGCTTGCGAGTGGAAAGGCCGTGATGCCCGGTCCCCACCGTCATCAGTCAGTCACGTCTCTAAAATACTTCCCGTCCTCTGAATGAGTGCTGCTGGCCTCAGCGCCCCAACCCCTGCACAATCTCCTCCGTCATCTTCTTCGCGTCCGCGAACAGCATCATCGTGTTCGGCCGGAAGAACAGCTCGTTCTCCACCCCAGCATAGCCCGACGCCATGGACCGCTTGATGAACAGCACCGTCGCCGCTTTCTCCACCTCCAGGATCGGCATGCCGTAGATCGCCGAGGTCTTGTCGGTCTTGGCCGCCGGGTTGGTCACGTCGTTGGCGCCGATCACGTACACCACGTCCGCGGTGGCGAACTCGTTGTTGATCTCCTCCAGCTCGAACACGTCGTCATACGGCACGTTGGCCTCGGCCAGCAGCACGTTCATGTGGCCGGGCATGCGGCCGGCGACGGGATGGATGGCGTATTTCACGTCCACCCCCTCCTTCTTCAGCGTGTCGGCCATCTCGCGCAGCGCGTGCTGCGCCTGCGCCACCGCCATGCCGTAGCCCGGCACGATGATGACCTTGGACGCGTTCTTCATGATGAACGCCGCGTCGTCAGCGTTGCCGGCCTTCACCGCCCGCTGCTCGCCGCCCGCCCCCACCCCTGCCACGGCCGCTGCCGAGCCGGTGCCGAAGCCGCCGAGCAACACGTTGAAGATCGAGCGGTTCATGCCCTTGCACATGATGTAGGACAAGATCGCGCCCGACGCGCCCACCAGCGCCCCGGTGATGATCAAAGCGAGGTTCTGGATAGTGAAGCCGATGCCGCAGGCCGCCCAGCCGGAATAGCTGTTCAGCATGGACACCACAACCGGCATGTCCGCCCCGCCGATCGGGATGATGAGCAGGAAGCCCAGCGCCAGCGCCACCAGCGCCACCAGCCAGAACACCGCCTGGCTGGCAGTCAGGCAGAACGCCACGATCAGCAGCAGCAACAGCACGCCCAACCCGGCGTTGAGCTGGTGCTGGTACTTGAAGGTGATCGGCGTGCCCTTCATCAGCGCTTGCAGCTTGGCGAACGCGATCAGCGACCCGGTGAACGTCACCGCGCCGATCGCCAGGCCGATCGACATCTCCACCAGGCTCTGGCCGTGGATGTGGCCCGGCACGCCGATGCCGAACGCCGCCGGGGCGTTCAGCGCGGCGGCGGCCACGAACACCGCGGCCAGGCCCACCAGCGAGTGGAACGCCGCCACCAATTGGGGCAGCGCCGTCATCTGGATGCGGCGCGACACGGTGACGCCGATTGCGCCGCCGATGGCGATGCCGGCCACGATCAGCACGTAGCCGCTGCCGGACATGCCGCTGCGCAGCAGGGTCGCCACGATGGCGATGGCCATGCCGGCAATGCCGAAGTTGTTGCCCTGGCGCGCGCTGATCGGGCTGGACAGCCCGCGCAAGGCGAGCACGAACAGCACGGCGGCGACGAGGTAGGCGAGCGCGGTCAGGCTGGGCGACATTCCGGGCGGCCTACTTCTGGATCACGATTTTGGCGGTGGGCGTTCTCGGCCGGAACATCGCCAGCATCCGCTGCGTCACGGTGAAGCCGCCGAAGATGTTGACGCTGGCCAGCAGCACCGCCAGGAAGCCGAACACCTGCGCCGCAATGCTGTCGCCCAGGCCGGTGGCAAGCATGGCGCCGACCACGATGACGGAGGAGATGGCGTTGGTGACGCCCATCAGCGGCGAGTGCAGCGCCGGGGTCACGTTCCACACCACGTAGTAACCGACGAAGCAGGCCATCAGGAACACGGCGAGCAGGAACACGAACGGCTCCACCGCAGCGCCGATCGGGGCGATGGCGGTGGTCACCGGCTCCGCCATGTTGCGCAGCTGCACGGCGAGCACGGCGGCCTGGTGCGACACGCTGGTCGCCTGGTCGGCCAAGTCATTCGGGTTCATGCGGCGGCTCCGACGGCGGGTTTGTAGCGTTCGTGGACCACCGCGCCATGCCGGGTCAGCATGGTGCCCTGCACGATGGCGTCGTCGTCCGGCAGCTTCGGCATCTTGGCCTCCTTGTCCCAGAACGTGGTCAGGAAGGTCAGCAGGTTGCGGGCATACAGGTTGCTGGCGGCGACCGGGATGCGGCCGGGCCAGTTGCGCCAGCCCAGCACCTTGACGCCGTTCTCGGTGCGGGCGATCTCGCCGGGCTTGGTGGCGCCGCAGTTGCCGCCCGCGTCCGCCGCGATATCGACCACCACGCTGCCGGCCTTCATGCCGGCCACCATCTCCGCGCTGATGATGACGGGCGCCTTGCCGCCGGCCACCAGCGCGGTGCAGATCACCAGGTCGTTCTTGGCTACTGTCACCTTGAGCAGCTCGGCCTGCTTGGCGCGGAAGGCGTCGCTCATGACGCGGGCGTAGGCGCCGGTCTGCCCAGCCGACTCCTCGTCCTCCACGCCGACGAAGGTGGCGCCCAGCGAGCGGATCTCCTCCTTGGCCGCCGGGCGCACGTCGGTCGCGCTGACGATGGCGCCCAGCCGGCGCGCGGTGGCGATGGCCTGCAACCCGGCGACGCCGGCGCCCACCACGAACACGCGGGCGGGCGGCACGGTGCCGGCGGCAGTCATCATCATGGCGAAGCCGCGGTCGAACGCCCCCGCCCCCTCGATCACGGCGCGGTAGCCGGCGAGGTTGGCCTGCGAGGACAGCACGTCCATCGACTGCGCCCGGGTGATGCGGGGCAGCAGCTCCATGGCGGCCACGTCGATCCCCGCCTCGGCCAGCCCGGGGGCGAGCGCCGGGTCCACCCCGGCGTTGGCGACGCAGACCAGCAACGTGCCGCGGGCGATGTGGCTGCGGGTGGACGCGTCCGGCAGCTGCACGGCGAACACGACGGCGGCCCCCGTCAGCACGGCGGCGGCGTCGGGCGACACCTCCGCCCCGGCGGCGGCGAAATCGGCGTCGGCGATGGAGGCTTGCAGGCCTGCGCCGGCCTGCACCGCCACCTCCATGCCAAGGGCGATCAGCTTCTTCACCGTCTCAGGCGTGGCGGCGACGCGGGTTTCCGCATCCGCCGTTTCCTTCAGCACCGCCAGGCGCATCCGCTGTTCCCCCATGGCGGACACCGCCCATTGTAGGCCAAGAATGCGGGACGGCGGACGGCCGCGCAAGAGCGCCCGCGACGATGACGGCCGTGGCCCGGCCCCCGGCGCGCGCCCGGGCCGACTACATCGGTAGTCTATCCTGCCCTCTGCTGCCGTTGAACTTCCGGCAGGGCCAGAGTATAGCGTGGCCGAAGCGGCAACTCCGATCTTTTGACCAGCAACGGCCTAGTAGAGCTTGCCGATCCACAGGAGAGATCATTGCGGTCTGGTGTCGCCTTGTCCGCTTTGTGCGCGGTTGCACTGTCGGGGTGCCTCGGGACCGGCCCGACGCACCCGCCCGTGCCTGCGACTCCGGACGAGCAGGTGCCCGTGCCGCCGCCTTCCACCACGACGCTGATCTGGCAGCCGGGCCACTACGACTGGGACGGGGCGCATTACCTCTGGGTGCGGGGCGAGTGGACCGCAAGCACCGGCGAGACGCGGCTATGGCGCGACGGCTTCTGGGACACGGTCAACAAGCAGCCGGTCTGGGTGCCGGGGCGCTGGCTCTAAGGCTCGTTCGCCTTGTACGACCGCACCCCGTTCGCGTCGGTCGAGTAGGTGCCGAGGAACCGCTCCGGCTTCTGCGCCACCGCGTCCGGCAGCACATCGGGGGGCGCAGCCTGCGGCGCGCGCGGGGACTCCGGCTGGACCAGCACCTGGTCCGGAGTCGGTGCCCGTGCCGCCTTCCTGGCCGCCCGGCGGGAAGCCTGCCGCCGGCTGGCCTCCAGCTCCGCGTAGAGCGACTCCAGCCGCGTCATGACGCCCCTCGGCTCGGCCGACTCGGGCTTGCGGACCGGCACGGCCGGAAGCGGGACAGCCGGGAGCGGCGGCTCGACCGCCGCCTCCGGCAGCGCCGCCGACGCCCGGGGCGGCTCGGCGCGCGTGCCTGCCAAGGCTTGAGGCTCGGGAGCTTGAGGCTCGATAGCTTGAGGTTCAGGGGCTGGGGGCGTGGCAAGGACGGGAGGCGCCGGGTTCGCAAGGACCGCCACAGCCTGCCGGCCATCCGGGACCGGTCCTTGGCGCAGCAGCCATCCGCCCAGGGCGACGCAGGCCACCGCCAGGCCGAGCCCGGCGGCGATGACGGCCCCCCGCCCGGCCCGAACCCGGCGCATCGGGGCCGGACCGGTCGCGGGATTGGCCGTGCCCGGCGCCGGAACCAGCGGAACAGGGCGCGGCGGCGCGGGCGGCTGGGCCGCCGCGGGCGCCGCAGCCCCCAGATCGACGGCTTCCTGGGCGGCCAGCCGGCTGTGCAGCGGCGCGAACTCGTCCGTGTCAAGCGCGGCCAGGAAGCCCGGCGTGCCGGCCAGCACGAATTGCAGCGCCGGGCCGACCCGTATGGCGAGCTGCAAGTATCGCAGCGTGGACCGCGGCAACGCGTCCGCGCCGCTGATCAGCAGGACGATGCGGTCGTAGGACTCATCCAGCACGGTCAGGTTGCCGAACGCTTCCCGGAGGATCAGGTCGTCCTGCTGCGTCCGCTCCAGCCGCCCCGTCACCTCCGCCACCAGCCGGGCGATGCTGAGGCCCTCGGACACGGTGGCCTTGAGCCGGAACACCCGGCTGTCCTGGATCGCCAGCCGGCGCGTCGCCTTGTCGAGCAACGCGTCTGCGCCGCCATCGGGCGCCAGAATGGCTACGTCCCCGCCGGCCAGCACCTGGCGGATCACGCGGTCGAAGGTATCCGGCTGGCTCAAGGCCCTGGGTGAGATGAAAATGCTCGCAGAACTCCGCTGAGGTGCGTGCCGCCCGAGGACTTGGGCTGCACGCGACGGCCGGTTGAACTCCCACCAGCCGCTGCGAGGGCACGACTAGCGCATCCCGGGGGCGTGAACCTAGCGCAAATTTGCGTTGGCGGACCGGAAGGCCCGGGGCTCTATCCGTGGCCGGGGACGCCGGCCTCCTTCAGCGCGGCCGCCTGGCGCGTCGCCAGCGCGTCGGCGTCGAACCCGGCGGTCATCTCGCGGAACAGCTCCGACCAGTTCAGCTCCGCCTTCAGCCGCAGGAACACGCTGCCCAGGCCCACCGCCGAGCGGTCCATCAGCACGAACTCCCGCGGCGGGCGCACGCCGCCGCTCTTCTTCAGCTCCTCGTACACCTTCTCCGCCACCTTGCGCCCGTAATCCGGATCGCCGTGCTGCTGGATCGGCCGCACCCGGTCGTCCAGCAACGGCTCGTAGATGAAGCGCGCCCACTGGTTCATCACCTCCATCTTCTCGCGCGACAGCCCGGTGAAGCCCCACTGCTCGTAGGCGTGGTGCGCCCGGTCCATGTCCTCGGTGCGAATCGCCTCGTACAGGTCGATCACCCCGGCGACGAACTTGGGCGGGAACACCCGGATGCTGCCGTAGTCCAGCAGGTTCAGCCCGTTGTCGTCGCGCACCTGGTAGTTGCCGAGGTGCGGGTCTCCGTGGATGACGCCGTAATGGTACAGCGGGCGATACCAGGCGTGGAAGATCGCGGTCGCTACCTGGTTGCGCTCCTCCAGCGACATGCCCTCGTCCAGCCGGGATTGCAGCCCGCGGCCCTTCAGCCAGGTCATGGTCAGCAGCCGCCCCGTCGAGTGGCTCTCGATCGGGCGCGGCACGCTCACCAGGGGGTCGCCGTCGAGCATCAGCGCATACAGCCGCATCTGCGCCGCCTCGCGCCGGTAGTCCAGCTCCTCGCGCAGCCGCTCGGCCAGCTCGGCGTAGATGTCGTCGGACTGGATGGTGGACTCGAACCGCTTGTACAGCGACATCGCCAGCCGCAGCTGCCGCAGGTCGGCCTCCATGGCGCTGACCATGTCGGGATATTGCAGCTTGCAGGCCACGTCCGTGCCGTCGTGCAGCACGGCCCGGTGCACCTGGCCCAGGCTGGCCGCCGCCGCGGCCTCCTGGCCGAAGCTCTTGAACTTGCTTTGCCAATCCGGCCCCAGCTCGCCCGACATGCGGCGGCGCACGAAGCTCCAGCCCATCGGCGGCGCGTTGGCCTGCAACTGGGCCAGCTCGTTGGCGTACTCCTCCGGCAGCGCGTCCGGGATGGTGGACATGAACTGCGCCACCTTCATCAGCGGCCCCTTCAGCCCGCCGAGGATCGCCTTGAGGTCCTCCGCGTGGGCCGACTGGTTGCCCTTGATGCCGAACACGCGCTGGCCGGCGAAGCGCGCGGCGATGCCGCCCACGGCACCGGAGGTGCGGGCCATGCGGCGCACCTCGCCGAAGATGTTGGGCCGGTCCTCGGACATGTCTCAGCCCTCCAATTCGTCGATGAAGCCGCTGATCACGTCCAGGCCCCGACGCCAGAACGCCGGGTCCGACGCATCCAGCCCAAAGGGTGCAAGCAATTCACGGTGACGCTTGGTGCCGCCCGCCCGCAGCATGTCCAGGTACTTGGCCTGGAACCCGGCATGCCCGTCCTGGAACACGCCGTACAGCGCGTTCACCAGGCAGTCCCCGAAGGCGTAGGCGTACACGTAGAACGGCGAGTGCACGAAATGCGGCACGTAGGCCCAGAACACGTCGTATTCCGGCGCGAACTCGAAGGCCGGGCCGAGGCTCTCCGTCTGCACCTGCCGCCAGATGGCGCCGATCCGCTCCGGCAACAGCTCGCCTGACCGCCGCTCGTCGTGCAGCCGGGTCTCGAACTGGTAGAACGCGGTCTGGCGGATCACGGTGTTGAGCATGTCCTCCACCTTGCCGGCCAGCATGATGCGCCGCCGGCCCGGATCTGTTTCCGCATCGAGCAATGCGCGGAAGGTCAGCATCTCGCCGAATACGCTGGCGGTCTCGGCCAGTGTCAGCGGCGTGCCGGATTGCAGGTAGCCCTGCCCCGAGGCCAGCACCTGGTGCACGCCGTGGCCCAGCTCGTGCGCCAGCGTCATCACGTCGCGCGAGCGGCCATGGTAGTTCAGCAGCAGGTAGGGGTGCGCCGAGGGCACCGTCGGGTGGGCGAACGCGCCGCCCGACTTGCCGGGGCGCAACCCGGCGTCGATCCATGGGTGGTCAAAGAAGCGGCGGCCGATGTCGGCCAGCTCCGGGCTGAACGCGCCGTACGCCGTCAGCACCCGGTTGCGCGCCTCGTCCCACGCGATGGCGCGGTCGTCGTCGCCCGGCAGCGGCGCGTTGCGGTCCCAGTGCTGCAGCTTCGGCAGCCCCAGCCATTTCGCCTTCATCGCGTAGTAGCGGTGCGACAGCCGCGCGTAATCGGCCGACACGGCGGACACCAGCGCGTCCACCACCTCGTCCTCCACCATGTTGGAGCGGTTGCGGCTGCTGCCGGGGCGGGGATACTGCCGCCAGGAATCGCTGATCGACTTGTCCTTGGCCAGCGTGTTGGTGATCAGCCCGAACAGCTTGACCCGCTCGCCGAACGCCGCCCCGATGGCATGGCCGGCCTGCTCGCGCACCGCCCGGTCGCCGTCGGACAGCTTGTTCAGCACGTCGCTGACCGTCAGCTCCTCGCCGCCAAACGGCACCCGCATCCCGGCCACCGTCTCGTCGAACAGCCGGCTCCACGCCTGCGCCCCGGTGACGGACTTCTCGTGCAGCAGCCGCTCCGCCTCGTCCGAGAGCTGGTGCGGCCGGAACACCCGCAGGTCGCGCAGGAAGGGCTGCCAGCGGGCGAGCGCCGGGTCCGCCAGCTTGGCCTCCAGCACCGCGTCCTCCAGCCGGTTCAGCTCGAGGCTGAAGAAGATCAGGTGCGAGCTGATCGCCGTGACCCGCTCGGAGCAGGACTGCATGAACTGGCCGATGGCGGCATTCGTGCCGTCGCCGCTGAACTCCAGCTGGGCGAACGACATCACCCGGCCCAGCACCTCCTCGATCCGCTCGTACTCCGCCAGCGCCGCCGCCAGCGCCGCCCCGCTCAGCCCCGCCAGCCGCCCGGCATGGGCGGCGGCGAAGGCGGCGGCGGCGGACTCGGCCGCATCCAGGTCGGCGGCGATGCGCGGGCTGCCGGTCCCGGGATACAGGTCCGACAAATCCCACGCCGGCAACGCCTCGGCGGCAGGCGAGAGGGCGGCCAGGCCCTCGGGCAGGCGGAGCGGCGCAGGCGTTAGGTGTCTGTTCATCCCCTGCATCTAAGGCGGCGGCCGGGTCCGTCAAAGGGATGGCCCCGCAGCATCCCGCCAGCGCATACTGCCGCCATGCCCCATGCCCCCCATGCCGGCCACGACCATGCCGGCCACTCCCACGCCGGCCATTCCCACGCGGGCCACTCTCACGCGCCGGCCAGCTTCGGCCGCGCCTTCGCCATCGGCATGGCGCTGAACGCGGCCCTGGTCGCGCTGCAAGCCGGCGCGGGCGCATGGGCGCACTCGACCGCGCTGCTGGCCGACGCCGTGCACAACCTGGGCGACGTGATGGGCCTGGGCTTCGCCTGGCTGGCGGCCTCCCTGGGCGGGCGGCGGCCCACCGCGCGGCGCACCTACGGCTGGGGCCGCGGCAGCATCCTCGCCGCCCTGGCCAACGCCAGCGTGCTGCTGGTCGGCACCGGCGCCATCGTGGTGGAGGCGGTGCAGCGCCTGTTCCACCCCGCCCCCGTCGCCGGCGGGGTGGTGATGGCCGTCGCCGCCATCGCGATCGCCGTGAACGGCGCGGTGGCCATGATGTTCCTGCGCGGCCGCCGGCACGACATCAACGTCCGCGCCGCCTTCCTGCACATGGCCGCCGACGCCGCCGTGTCCGCCGGCGTGCTGCTGGCCGCCCTGCTCATCACCCTCACCGGCTCGCCCTGGCTCGACCCGGCGGCCAGCCTGCTGATCTCGGCCGTCATCCTCGCCAGCAGCTGGGGCCTGCTGCGCGAGGCCACCAACCTCGCCATGGACGCCGTCCCCCCCGGCATCGACCCGGCGGCGGTGCACGGCCGCCTGCTGGCCCTGCCCGGCGTGGTGGAGGTGCACGACCTGCATATCTGGGCGCTGTCCACCACCCGCACCGCCGCCACCGCCCACCTGGTGGCGGACGGCCAGGCCGCGCTCGCGCCGCTCGCCAGCCGCGTGCTGCGGGAGGAGTTCGCCATCGCCCACTGCACGGTCCAGGTGGAAACCGCGGAGACGGCGGATGCATGCGCGCTGCGGCCGGAGCACGTCGTCTGACGCCATGAGGGGAGCGGCCCAGGCGCTTGAGCCCCGTTCAAGGCCCTGACGCCCCACCACTGCGCTCACCACGGCGTTCACCAAGGACTCGCGCATGTCCCTGCTCACCTCCCGCCGCCTGGCCCCGCTGCTCGTCACGCAAACGCTCGGGGCGCTGAACGACAACCTGTTCAAGAACGCCCTGGTGGTGCTGATCCTGTTCCGCACCGCCAATGCCTCCGGCCCGGCGCTGGTGGCGCTGGCCGGCGGCGTGTTCATCCTGCCCTACGTGCTGCTCTCGGCCACCGCCGGGCAGGTCGCCGACCGGTTCGAGAAGTCCCGCACCATCCTGCTGGTCAAGCTGGCGGAGGTCGCGCTGATGGCGCTGGCGGCGGCCGGGTTCCTGCTCGGCAGCACGCCGCTGCTGTTCGCCGTGCTGTTCGGGCTCGGCGTGCAGGCGACGTTCTTCGGCCCGCTGAAATACGCCATCCTGCCCAATCACCTGCCCGCGCACGAGCTGGTCGCCGGCAACGGCCTGGTCGAGGCCGGCACCTTCCTCGGCATCCTGGCCGGCACCATCGCCGGCAGCGCCCTGTTCGCGCTGGACCACGGCCCCGCCCTCGTCGCGGCCGCCGGGCTCGCGGTGGCCGCCGCCGGGGTGGCCAGCGCGCTGTTCATAACCCGCGCCCCTTCCCACGCCCCGCCTCACGCCCCTGGCCTGCGCCTGGCCTGGAACCTGCCGCGCGAGACGGCGGCGCTGCTGCGGGCCGCCCGCGCCAACCGCCCGGTGTGGCTGTCCCTGCTGGGGCTGAGCTGGTTCTGGACCATCGGCGCCACCCTGCTTGCCGAGCTGCCGACCCTGGTGCGCGACGGCCTGCATGCCGCCCCGCCGGTGTTCACCCTCATGCTGGGCTGCTTCTCCATCGGCGTCGGCGCGGGCTCGGTGCTGTGCGCGCGGCTGCTGCGCGGCGAGGTGTCGGCCCGCCTGGTGCCGTTCGCCGCCCTCGGCCTGTCCGTGTTCCTGTTCGACTTCGGCCTCGCGGCGCGCCACGCCCCGGCGCTGGCCACCGTGTCAGCCGTGCTGCACAGCCCGGCCGGCTGGCGCATGCTGGCGGACCTGCTGCTGCTGGCGGCCTGCGGCGGCCTGTACTCCGTGCCGCTCTACGCCCTGATCCAGCAGCGCTCCCCTGATGGCGCGCAGGCCCGGATGGTGGCGGCCAACAACGTGGTCAACGCCGCCGCCATGGCGGCGGGCGCCGTGGCCGCCGCGGCGCTCGCCCTGCTCGGCGCGGCTCCGGCCGCCATCTTGCTGGGCTGCGCCGGGCTGAACCTGCTGGTCGCCGGCTGGATCGTCCGCATCCTGCCGCAGGAGACCCTGCGCGCGGCGTTCCGCTGGTACTTCACCCATCTCCACGGCGTGGACCTGGCCGGGCTGGAGAACCTGCCCGCCCCCGGACAGCGCGCCGTTTACGTGGTGAACCACCAGAGCTTCGCCGATGGCTGCTTCGTCGCCGCCTTCCTGCCCGGCAGCCCGGTGTTCGCCGTCGATGCCGCCACGGCGCGGCGCTGGTGGGCGCGGCCGTTCCTGGCGGCGGTGCGCCACGTCCCGATGGACGCGGCCAACCCGTTCAGCGCCAAGGCCATGGTGCGCGCGGTGCAGGACGGCGCGGCGCTGGTGGTGTTCCCCGAAGGCCGCATCACGAAAACCGGCGCGCTGATGAAGGTGTACGAGGGCGCCGGCCTGGTGGCCGACAAGTCCGGCGCGGCCCTCGTCCCCATCCGCATCGACGGCCTGCAGTTCACCCGGCTGTCCCGCATGGCCGGGCGCGTGCCGCGGCGCTGGTTCCCCCGGCTGTCGCTCAGCGTGCTGCCCCCCGTGTCGCTCGCGGTGGACCCGGCCCTGCGCGGCCATGCGCGCCACCGCGCGGTCGGCACGGTGCTGGCCGGCGTGATGGAGCAGTCGGGCTTCGCCGCCGCCGACACCGGCCGCCCGCTGTTCCGCGCCCTGCTGGACGCCCGCGCCCGCTTCGGCGCCGCCATGCCGATCGCCGAGGACATCGCGCGCCAGCCGATGAGCTACGGCCGGCTCGTGCTCGGGGCCGCCGTGCTGGGCCGCCGCCTGGCCCGCCTCGCCCCGGCCGGCGGCGCGCTCGGCGTCATGCTGCCCAACGCCAACGGCGCCGTGGTGACCTTCATGGCGCTGCAAGCCTGGGGCCGGGTGCCGGCGATGCTCAACTTCTCCGCAGGCCCCGAAGCCATGCTGGCCGCCTGCGCCGCGGCCGATGCCGCCACCGTGCTGTCCTCGCGCGCCTTCGTCGAGCAGGGCAAGCTGGGCCCGGCGGTGGCGCGGATGCAGCCGCAGGTCCGCTTCGTGTGGCTGGAGGATTTGCGCGCCGGCCTCGGCCCCCTCGCCAAGCTGCGCGGCTGGTGGGACGCGCGCACCGCCCACCGCCTGCCCGGCGCCCGGGTGGCCGCCGACCGGCCCGCGGTGGTGCTGTTCACCAGCGGGTCCGAGGGCGCTCCGAAGGGCGTCGTGCTGAGCCACCGCAACATCCTGGCCAACATCGCCCAGGTCGCCGCCGTGGTGGACTTCAACTCGGCCGACCGGGTGTTCAACGCCATGCCGATGTTCCACGCCTTCGGCCTGACCGGCGCCACCCTGCTGCCGCTGCTGTCCGGGGTGCGCACGTTCCTCTACCCCTCGCCGCTGCACTACCGCATCGTGCCGGAGCTGATCTACGCCACCGACAGCACCATCGCCTTCGGCACCGACACCTTCCTGGCCGGCTGGGCCCGCTTCGCCCACCCGTACGACTTCTACGCCATGCGCTACATCTTCTCCGGCGCCGAGAAGCTGCGCGAGGAGACCCGGCGGCTCTATGCCGAGCGCTTCGGCGTGCGCGTGCTGGAAGGCTACGGCGCCACCGAGGCCGCGCCGGTGCTGGCGCTCAACACCCCCATGCACAGCAAGCCGGGCGCCGCGGGCCGCCTGCTGCCGGGCCTGGACCACCGGCTGGACCCGGTGGAGGGCATCGCCGAAGCCGGCCGGCTGGTGGTGCGCGGGCCGAACGTCATGCTGGGCTACCTGCGGGCCGCAGCCCCCGGCGTGCTGGAGCCGCTGGACGGCGGCTGGTACGACACCGGCGACGTGTGCCAGGTGGATGCCGAGCGCTTCGTCACCATCGTGGCCCGCGCCAAGCGGTTCGCCAAGGTCGCGGGCGAGATGGTGTCCATGCCCGCCGCCGAGGCCCTGGCCGCCGGGCTCTGGCCGGACGCGGCGCACGCCGTGGTGGCGGTGCCGGACGGCCGCAAGGGCGAGGCGCTGGTGCTGCTCACCACCCAGCCGGATGCGGCGGGCGCGGCCCTGCTGGCCCATGCGCGGGCCTGCGGGGCGGCGGAGATCGGTGTGCCCAGGATCATCCGCGTGGTGCCGGCCCTGCCGCTGCTCGGCAGCGGCAAGGTCGATCACGTCGCGGCCACGCGGCTGGCGGCGCGGGCGACTGCTGAGCCGTGCGAAGCATAGGGTGGGGCATTGCCCCCAACCCTGCCAAGGGACGAAGCCCTTTGGACATCCGACCATGGTACCAGGGGTCAAGGGGACTTCGTCCCTTTGCGGGTGCAGGGCAGCGCCCTGCCCTGCGATCAGCCCGCCAGCCCGCGCAGCCTTTCCACCGGCAGGGCCGCCGCCTTCTCGTCCAGGCCGAACGCCACAAGGTGCGCACACGCCGCCCCGCCGTCCTGCTCCCCACCCCCACCCTCCGTCATGCCCGGGCGGAGGTGCCCAAGGCTCCGCGCGCGCGCCGCCCCACCCTCCGTCATGCCCGGACTTGATCCGGGCACCCACGCGAGGGCAGCGCACGTGCGGCCCGCCGCGGCAACGCCGTGCCAGCCCAGGCCCGCCCCGGTCGCGCCGCCGCGGCGTGGGTGCCCGGATCAAATCCGGGCATGACGGTGCTTGAAGGCAGCAGCAGCGCTCCCCGACGTTAGCCTCGCAAACAAAAGCTTGCGCCCGTCCGCACCGCGTGTTCTTATTCCGTTCGTGAGCAGCCCGCATCCCTCCCCCGCCCCAGAGCC
>CAXTJU010000011.1:0-63898 GCA_964244655.1 uncultured Acetobacteraceae bacterium
CAGCTGCTCCAGCCGCTCGCGGGCCTCGCCGTGCAGGCGCTCGGCCTGTGCGTCGTCCCCCGCCTCGGCCTGGATCGCGTCCTCCACGGCGCGCAGCACGCGCTGCCGGGTGGCCGCACGGTCGGGGCCGGCACGGGTGGGGTGCTGCGGCTGGGCCAGGTGGCGCAGCATCAGCACGGTGCGCCGGGCGCAGCGGGCGATGCGGTCGAAGGCGGCGGTGCTGGCGTCCGGCACCGGCTCGGCGAGGGTGTTGGCGATGTGCACCTGGGTCAGGGCGTTGGCCTGCAAGGCGGTGGCCAGCTCGAGGCTGAGGTCGGCCAAGCGGCGCACCAGGGCCAGGCCGTGCGCGTCGGCGTCGGCGCGCTGCGCGTCCAGGGCGGCCTGGGCGTCGCGCAGTGCGGCGTCGGCGGGCTCTGGAATAGGTTGGGGTGCGCTGGTCACGAACGGAATAAGAACACGCGGTGCGGCTGGGCGCAAGCTTTTGTTTGCTGAGCTAACGCAGGGGAACGCTGCGGTTGCCTTCAAGCACCGTCATGCCCGGACATGATCCGGGCATCCACGCCGCGGCGGCGCGACCGGGGCGGGCCGTTGCTGGCACCAACGCCACGGCAGCCAGTAGCCCGTGCGCAGCCCTCGCGTGGGTGCCCGGGTCAAGCCCGGGCATGACGGAGGGGGGGGGGTGGGAAGGTGGGGGATGGGCAGCGGCGGACAAGCACCTTGATTCGCCCGGTGCCCTCCGAGCCACGACCTTGCCAGGGCGGAATGGTTGAAGGAGAACCGCCGCATGTTCGACCGAGACCTCGACTGCCTGGCTGATCCCGCCGGCCCCAGCCTTCCGGTGCACGCGGTGCGCCCCGCCGGGTTGGACGCCTTCCTGGCCGGCTCGCCCCATGCCGGCTTCCTGCGGGCCAGCGGCTTCACCGCGGCGGTCGGGGCGCTGCACCTGCTGCCGGGCGGCGACGGGGTGGCGGGCGCGGTGTTCGGCCTGGGCGAGAGCGCCGATCCGCACGGCTTCGGCGCGCTGCCGTTCAGCTTGCCGCCGCTGACCTGGCGCATCGAGCCGGGTGACTTCGCGCCGGCGGACGCCACGCTCGGCTTCTGCCTGGGGGCGTATCAGTTCACCGCCTTCAAGCCGGGGCGGCCCTGCGCCCGGCTCGCCGCGCCGCGCGGCCCGGCGACGGACGCGGCCCGCGCGGCCTGGCTGGCGCGCGACCTCATCAACATGCCGGCCGACCGGCTCGGCCCCGAGGAGCTGGCCGCGGCCATGGCGAGCGTGGGCGAGGCGTTCGGGGCCGCCGCCAGCGTCGTCCGCGGGGAGGCGCTGGCCCGGGAGTACCCGGCGATCGCGGCGGTGGGCGCCGGGTCCGACCGGGCGGCGGCGGTAGGGATGCTGCGCTGGCGAGGCAGCGCCGCCGGGCTGGACGCGCCGCTGGTGTCGCTGTGCGGCAAGGGCGTGTGCTTCGACACTGGCGGTTACGACCTCAAGCCCTCGGCCGCCATGCTGCGGATGAAGAAGGACATGGGCGGGGCCGCCATCATGCTCGGGCTGGCGCGCATGGTCATGGCGGCCGACCTGCCGGTGCGGCTGGCGCTGCGGCTGGGCTGCGTGGAGAACAGCGTGTCCGGCCGGGCGATGCGGCCCTCCGACGTGCTGCGCACCCGGCGCGGGCTGCACGTCGAGGTGGGCAACACCGACGCCGAGGGCCGGCTGGTGCTGTGCGACCTGCTGGCCGAGGCGTCCGACGAGGACCCGGCGCTGCTGATCGACGCGGCGACGCTGACCGGCGCGGCCCGCGTGGCGCTCGGCCCGGACCTGCCGGCGCTGTTCAGCAACGACGACGCCATGGCGGCGGCGATGCTGCACGCCGGGGCAGCCTGCCATGACCCGGTGTGGCGGCTGCCGCTCTGGCCGGGCTACAGCCCCTGGCTGTCCAGCAAGGTGGCTGACCTCAACAACGTAGGCGCCAAGCCGTTCGCGGGCGCCATCGTGGCGGGGCTGTTCCTTCAACCCTTCGTGAAGGCGGGCGTGCCCTGGTGCCACTTCGACACCTACGCCTGGAACGATTCGACCACGCCCGGACGCCCGGAAGGCGGCGAGACGCAATCCATGCGGGCGGCGTTCCACGCGATCTCGGCCTTGTTCAATTCCGCGGCCACGAACAAGCCCACTTAGTAACGTGATCGGGATAAAACCAGTTTCGTCATACGGTTAAACCGCATCACCGCCGGCCCATATGGCTGTAGTGCCAACATTCAAATGAATGTTCCAACTGTTATCAATGCAAAGCCGCTGCGATGCCCGTTGTTTCGGCCGCAGAGACCAGAAGGACTGTAACGATGCCGAATCAATCTTCCACTGACCAGTTGGTGGGCGTCCTGCGGGATACCATCGTGGCGCTCGTGCGGCGTGACGGCCCTGATCTTTCGGCGCGGCAACTTGGCGTGTTCCTGACCTGCTACCTGCAGGACGACGCGCATACTGTCCGTGGCCTTGCGGCAGAGCTGAACGTGTCCAAGCCGGCCATCACCCGCGCGCTCGACCGGCTGAGCGAGCTGGACCTGGCCCGCCGCAAGGTGGACCCGGCGGACCGCCGCAGCGTGCTGGTGCAGCGCACCCTCAAGGGCACGGCGTTCCTGCGCGACCTGCGATCCATCATGACGGAAGCGAACGCCCCCGCCCGCAAGAGCGCCACGGCGCACGCCGCCGAGCCGTCCCGCAAGGCGCTGCACGGCTGAAACGGTCCATGGCTGAAACAGCCCAGGGCTGAAACGCGTTGACAAGGCGGGCGGCAGGGCAGAACGTTCCCGCACCAAGGGGAGCCCTGGAGGGGCTGAGACACCGCTAGGCCAATGGCTCCCGCCAGACGCGCCGCGGAGACCCTTAGACCTGATCCGGATCATGCCGGCGTAGGGATGGGTCCGCGATGGGCGGTTTCATCGCTCCGCAGCCAAGGGAGCGCCTGATGACCTACCAGCAGAAGCCCAGCGCCGTGACGACGGGGCCGATCGTCGGCTCATCCAAGGTCTACAGCCAGCCGCCGGGCCATGCGGATATCTCCGTCCCGTTCCGCGAGGTGGCCCTGGACCGCAGCGCCAACGAGCCGGCGGTGCGGCTGTACGACACCTCCGGCGCCTACACCGACAACGCCGCCACCATCGACCTCACGGCGGGCCTGCCCCGGCTGCGGGAGCCGTGGCTGGCCCGCCGCGGCTTCGCGCAGCCGGTCGCCCGCGCGGTGCGGCCGGAGGACAACGGCCACACCGACCGGCTGGTGCCGGAATGCCCGGCCGCCCCCGTGCTGTGGGCGGGGCATCCCGGCCAGCCGGTGACGCAGATGGAATACGCGCGGGTGGGGATCGTCACCGAAGAAATGATCTACGTGGCGCACCGGGAGAACCTGGGCCGCGCCGCTATGGCGGAGGGGGCGGAGGCGCGCCGGGCGGCGGGCGAGGATTTCGGCGCCGCCATCCCCGCCTTCATCACGCCGGAGTTCGTGCGCGATGAGATCGCCCGCGGCCGCGCCATCATCCCGGCCAACATCAACCACCCAGAGCTGGAGCCCACGATCCTGGGGCGCAACTTCCTGGTCAAGATCAACGCCAACATCGGCAACTCCGCCGTCACCTCGTCGGCCGCCGACGAGGTGGAGAAACTGGTCTGGGCGATCCGCTGGGGCGCCGACACGGTCATGGACCTGTCCACCGGGCGCAACATCCACAACATCCGCGGCTGGATCATGCGCAACAGCCCGGTGCCGATCGGCACGGTGCCGATCTACCAGGCGTTGGAGAAAGTGGGCGGGGACGCCGACAAGCTCGATTGGGAAGTGTTCCGCGACACGCTGATCGAGCAGGCCGAGCAAGGGGTGGACTACTTCACCATCCACGCCGGCGTGCGGCTGGCCTACGTGCCGCTGACGGCGCGGCGCACCACGGGGATCGTCAGCCGGGGCGGTTCCATCATGGCGCGCTGGTGCCTGGCGCACCACCGCGAGAGCTTCCTGTACGAGCATTTCGGCGACATCTGCGACATCATGCGCCAGTATGACGTGTCGTTCTCGCTGGGCGACGGGCTGCGCCCCGGCTCCATCGCGGACGCCAATGACGCGGCGCAATTCGCCGAGCTGGACACGCTGGGCGAGCTGACCCAGATCGCCTGGGCCAAGGGCTGTCAGGTGATGATCGAGGGCCCCGGCCACGTGCCGATGCACAAGATCAAGGTCAACATGGAGAAGCAGCTGGCGGTGTGCGGCGAGGCGCCGTTCTACACGCTCGGGCCGCTCACCACGGACATCGCGCCGGGCTACGACCACATCACCTCGGCGATCGGGGCGGCCATGATCGGCTGGTTCGGCACTTCGGTGCTGTGCTACGTGACGCCCAAGGAGCATCTGGGCCTGCCGAACCGGGACGACGTGAAGACCGGGGTGATCACCTACAAGATCGCCGCCCACGCCGCGGACCTGGCCAAGGGGCACCCGGCGGCGCAGCTACGGGACGACGCGATCAGCCGCGCCCGGTTTGAGTTCCGCTGGCAGGACCAGTTCAACCTGGGGCTGGACCCGGACACGGCGCGCCAGTTCCACGACGAGACGCTGCCGAAGGACGCGCACAAGGTGGCGCATTTCTGCTCCATGTGCGGGCCGAAGTTCTGCTCCATGAAGATCAGCCAGGACATCCGCGCCGACGCCGAGCGGCTGGCCGGGCTGGAGCAGAAGAGCGACGAGTTCCGCAACAGCGGCGCGTCGCTGTACGTGCCGGAGCCCGCGGGCCGCCCGCCGGCTCCGCCGGTGCCGCGTGACCCGGCGGAGCAGCCGGCCGAGTGAGCGCCGAGCAGGCGCGCCTGGCCCTGGACGCCATCGGCCAGCTGCCGGACAACGAGCTGGACCTGGCCGATGCGGCGCTGCAATTCGCCCGCATCGACCAGCCGGACGCCGATTGGCACGCCGCCCGCGCCCACCTGTCCGAGCTGGCGCGCGACGCGGCGGCGATGGCGCTGGAGCGGACGGACAACGACGCTTCGGTACGGGCCGGCGCGCTGGCCGGGCTGCTGGCCGGGCGCTGGCGCTACGCCGGGGACCAGGACACCTATGACGACCTGGCCAACATCAACCTGATCCAGGTGATCGAGCGCCGGCGCGGCCTACCGGTGGCGCTCGGCATCCTGTGGCTGCACTGCGCCCGGGCCGCCGGGTGGCAGGCGTTCGGCATCGACTTCCCCGGCCACTTCATGATCGCGCTGGCCGGCCGCAAGTCGCAGCTGGTGCTGGACGTGTTCGCGGGCGGGGAGCCGATGGACGCCCGCTCGATTCGCGTGCTGGCCAAGCGCGTGTCCGGCCCGCGCGCGGAGGTGAAGCCGGGCATGATCCAGCCGATGAACTCCCGCGGCGTGCTGCTGCGGCTGCAGAACAACCTCAAGGCCCGGCGGCTCGGCCTGGACGACCTGGCGGGCGCGCTGACCGCGGTGGAGGACATGCTGCGGATCGCGCCCGACCACGCCTCGCTATGGCGGGAGGCGGCGCAGATCAACCAGCGGCTGGACCAGGTGGGCGCGGCGCTGCGCTGCTTCGAGCAGTTCCTGGCGCTGGTGCCGGAAGGCGACGCGGCGGCGCGGGTGCGCGGGGCGATGGACGAGCTGCGGTCCCGGCTGAACTGAGCCTCCCACCGCGGCCGCCTCCGCCTTGCTTGTTCGGGCGTCTCGTGAAGTATGCGGGGACATGCGGGCCCGGGCAGCAGCCGGCCCGAACCGGAGGGGCAACCGATGAAGACGCGCGCAGCCGTGGCCTGGGCCGCGAACCAGCCGCTCACCATCGAGACCGTGGAGCTGGAAGGCCCCAGGGCGGGCGAGGTGCTGATGGAGGTGATGGCGACCGGCATCTGCCACACCGACGCCTACACCCTGTCCGGCATGGACTCCGAGGGGCTGTTCCCCGCCATCCTCGGCCACGAGGGCGCCGGGATCGTGCGCGAAGTGGGCGCGGGCGTGACCAGCGTGACGGTGGGGGACCACGTGATCCCGCTGTACACGCCGGAGTGCCGGCAGTGCAAAACCTGCCTCAGCCAGCGCAGCAACCTGTGCACCGCGATCCGCGCCACGCAGGGCAAGGGCATCATGCCGGACGGCACCAGCCGGTTCAGCTGCGAGCCGGCGGGCCAGCCTAGCAACCCGCTGTTCCACTACATGGGCTGCTCCACGTTCAGCAACTTCACGGTGCTGCCGGAGATCGCGGTGGCGAAGGTGCGGCAGGACGCGCCGTTCGACAAGATCTGCTACATCGGCTGCGGCGTCACCACGGGGATCGGCGCGGTGATCTACACCGCCAAGGTGTGGCCCGGCGCCAACGTGGTGGTGTTCGGCCTCGGCGGCATCGGGCTGAACGTGATCCAGGGCGCCCGCATGGTGGGGGCGGACAAGATCATCGGCGTCGATGTCAACCCGGCCAAGCAGGAGATCGCGCGCCGGTTCGGCATGACCGACTTCATCAACCCGGAGCAGGTCGGCCCCGACAAGGTGGTGCAGGCCGTCATGGACCTGAGCGGCGGGGGAGCGGACTTCTCGTTCGACTGCACCGGCAACGTGGCGGTGATGCGCCAGGCGCTGGAGTGCTGCCACCGCGGCTGGGGCGAGAGCATCATCATCGGCGTGGCGCCCTCGGGGGCGGAGATCAGCACCCGGCCGTTCCAGCTGGTCACCGGGCGCATCTGGCGCGGCTCGGCGTTCGGCGGCGCGCGCGGGCGCACCGACGTGCCGCGCATCGTCGATTGGTACATGGAGGGCAAGATCAACATCGACGACCTGATCACCCACACCATGCCGCTGGAGCAGATCAACCACGGGTTCGAGCTGATGCACGAGGGCGAGTCGATCCGCTCCGTGGTCGTTTACTGATGCCCGAGCAGCTTTCGGCGGCGCGCTGCTTCGGGGGGGAGCAGCGCAGCTACCGCCACCGCTCGGCGGCGACGGGGACGGACATGCGGTTCGCCGCCTTCGTGCCGCCGCAGGCCGCCGCCGGGCCGGCGCCGGTGCTGTGGTTCCTGGCCGGGCTGACCTGCACGGAGGACAACTTCGCCGCCAAGGCGGGGGCGCAGCGCGTGGCGGCCGAGCTGGGGCTGCTGCTGGTGGCGCCCGACACCTCGCCGCGCGGCGAGGGCGTGCCGGACGACCCGGCATACGATTTCGGCGTGGGCGCCGGGTTCTACCTGGATGCGACGCAGGCGCCGTGGGCGGCGAACTTCCAGATGGAGCGCTACCTCATCGAGGAGTTGCCGGCGCTGGTGGCGGCCACCCTGCCCGCCGACATGGGGCGGCAATCCATCATGGGCCATTCGATGGGCGGGCACGGCGCGATCACCCTGGCGCTGCGCCACCCGGGGCGGTTCCGCTCGGTGTCGGCGTTCGCGCCGATCGCGGCGCCGATGCAGTGCCCGTGGGGCGAGAAGGCGCTGGGCGGCTACCTGGGGCCGGACCGGGCGGCGTGGCGCGGGCACGATTCCTGCGCGTTGCTGGCGGACGGGGCGCGGCTGCCGGGCCTGCTGGTGGACCAGGGCACGGCGGACCCGTTCCTGGCGGCGCAGCTGAGGCCGGAGCTGCTGCAAGCGGCGTGCGCGGCGGCGGACGTGCCCCTGACGCTGCGGATGCAGGAGGGCTACGACCACTCGTATTTCTTCGTCGCGAGCTTCATAGCGGACCACCTGCGCTGGCACGCGCACGCCTTGGCCGGCTGAGAGCGGCAGCCGCGCTTGAGGGCGCTTTCTTCTCCCTCTCCCCTGGGGAGAGGGCCGGGGTGAGGGGGCGGCACGGCTGATGCTGGACGTGCGGCCCCCCCTCACCCAACCCTCTCCCCGAGGGAGAGGGCTCGTTGGACCATCCGTCAGGTGAGCACCTGGCGGGGGCTCGACCTCAACCTGCTGACGGTGTTCAACGCCGTGATGCAGGAGCGCAGCCTGACGCGGGCCGGCAAGCGGCTCGGGCTGAGCCAGCCGGCGGTCAGCCACGCGCTGGCCCGGCTGCGCCACGCCCTGTCCGACGAGCTGCTGGTGCGCGGGCCGGACGGGATGATGCCGACGCCGCGGGCAGAGCAGCTGGCCGGGCCGGTGCGGGAGGCGCTGGCCGGGCTCGCCATGGCGGTCGAGCCGCCCGCCCTGGACCCGGCCGAGATGGCGGGGCCGTTCACGATCGCGGTCAACGGCTACACCGCCTTCGCGCTCGCCAACCCGCTGGTGGCGGCGCTCGCGGCGGAAGCGCCGCTGCTGGGGCTGGCGGTGACGCCGAGCGGCACGCGCAACGTCCCGGACGACCTGGACGCTGGGCTGATCGACCTCGCGCTGACCGGGCCGGTGGAGGGCGGCGACCGGTTCCGCTGCAGCCGGGTGCTGACCGACCAGTACGTGGCGCTGATGCGCCGTCAGCATTCCGCGGCGGGAGCGGCGCTGTCGCTTGAGGCGTTCGCGGGGCTGCGGCACCTGGCGCTCACCTCCACCGGGGACAGCACGCGGTTCGTGGACGACGCCCTGGCGGCGGCCGGGCTGCGGCGCAGGGTGGCGCTGAGCCTGCCGTTCCTGGCCGCCCCGGAGGCGCTGGCCGGGTCGGACCTGGTCGCCATCGTGCCCGCCCGGGTGGCGGCCCGCCTGCGGCAGCCCTGGGGGCTGGTGGACTGCCCCCTGCCCTGCCCGTCGCCGCCGGTGCCGCTGTTCATGACCTGGCATCGCCGGCGCGAGCAGCAGGCGACGCACCAGTGGCTGCGCGCCGCCGTGCGGCGCTGCCTGGCCGGGGTCGGCCGGGAGGGCTGAGCGGGCATGCCATTCATCCCGTGAATGGACGAATGAGCGCTGCGCGGGCGTAAACCGCCGCGCCCGGGGCCATGTCGACTTCCCGCAGCACACCCTGCCTGGAAGGCTCACCCATGCGCCGTGGCCTCACGCTTGGCTTGTCTGCCGCCCTGGCCGCCGCCGCCGCCGCCGGAGGCTGGCAAGCCTTGTCGCCCCGGCCAGCGCCGCCGGCCGCGGCCGCGCCGCCCGTCCCCGTGGTGGTGGCTGAGGTGCGGCAGGGCGACGTGCCGATCATCCTCGACGGGCTCGGCACCGTGCAGGCGCTGAACTCGGCCGTCATCCGCACGCAGGTCGCCGGCGTGCTGCAAAGCGTGAACTTCGTCGAGGGCCAGGAGGTGCACCGCGGCGACGTGCTCGCCCAGGTCGATCCGCGGCCCAACCAGGCGAAGCTCGACGAGGCGGAAGCGCAACTGGCCCGCGACCAGGCGCACCACACCAACGCTCAGGTCAACCTCAGCCGCAACGTGCCGCTGCTGGACCGCGGCTTCGCCACCGAGCAGCAGGTGACGGACCAGAAGTCGCAGGTCAGCCAGACGCAGAGCATGCTGAAGTCGGACCAGGCGGCGATTGAGGACGCGCAAACCCAGCTCAGCTACACCTCCCTCACCGCGCCGTTCGACGGGGTGACGGGCATCCGCGCGCTGGACGTGGGCAACGTCATCCACCCCGCAGACGCCGCAGGCCTGGTGACGGTGACGCAGGTGCAGCCGATCGCCGTCGTCTTCGTGCTGCCGGCGAATGACATCCCGCAGGTGCAAGAGGCGCTGGCGGCTGGCCAGGTGACGGCTGCGGCCTATGACCAGGCCGGCACGCGGCAGCTCGACACGGGCCGCCTGCTGCTCATCAACAACCAAGCCGACCCGGCGAGCGGCACGGTGCAGCTCAAGGCGCTGTTCCCGAACGCGCGCCGCCAGCTCTGGCCCGGCACCTTCGTCAACGTCGAGCTGACGGTGCGGATGGTGCATGACGGCCTGACGATCCCCGCGGACGCGGTGCAGCAGGGGGCGAAGGGCGAGTTCGTCTATGTCGTGGGCGGGGGCGAGAAGGTTTCGCCCCAGCCGGTCACCGTGGCGCAGCGGCGGCGAGGCGTCGCGCTGGCCAGCGCCGGGCTGAAGCCGGGCGAGACCGTGGTGGTGCAGGGCCAGTACCGCCTGGTGGACGGAACCGTGGTGGCGCCGTCGCAGCCGGACCAGGTGGCCAGCAGCTCGGCCGCGTCCTCGGGGCTGCTGCCATGAACGTGTCCGCGGGCTTCATCCGCCGGCCGATCGCCACCTCGCTGCTGATGGTGGCGATCGTGGCGCTCGGCATCCTCGGCTACGTCCAGCTGCCGGTGGCCGCGCTGCCGAACGTGGACTCGCCCACCATCCAGGTCACGGCACAGCTGCCGGGCGCGGACCCGGAGACCACCGCCGCCACCGTGGCGACGCCGCTGGAGCGTCAGTTCGGCCAAATCCCCGGGCTGAGCCAGATGACTTCGAGCAGCGGCACCGGCTTCACCCAGGTGACGCTGCAATTCGACCGCAGCCGCACGATCGACTCGGCCGCAGGCGACGTGCAGGCCGCGATCAACGCCGCCGCGGCGGACCTGCCGCCGTCGCTGCTGAACCCGCCGCTGTACCGCAAGACCAACCCGGCGGACACGCCCATCCTGCTGATCTCGATGTCCTCGGACACGCTGCCGATCACGGCGGTGAGCGACTACGCCAACTCCATCCTGGCGCAGAAGATCTCCCAGCTGCCCGGCGTGGGCCTGGTCGGCATCGGCGGCTTGCAGAACCCGGCGATCCGCATCCAGGTCAACCCGGCGCAGCTCGCGGCCGCGAACCTCGATCTGGAAACCGTGCGCGCCGCGCTGAGCAACGCCACGGTGGACCAGCCCAAGGGCCAGCTGTACGGCGCGCAGCAGAGCTTCATCTTGCAGACCAACGACCAGCTGAAGACGGCCGCCGGTTTCGCGGACGCCATCGTGGCCTACCGCAATGGCGCCGCCATCCGGGTGCGCGACATCGGACGGGCGATCGTGGCGCCGGAGGACCGCACGCTGGCGGGCTGGCTGAACAGCAAGCCGGCGGTGCTGCTGGCGGTGCAGCGGCAGAGCGGCGCCAACGTCATCAGCACGGTGGCGGCGATCAAGCAGGCGCTGCCGCAGCTGCAAGCCGCCGTGCCCCCGGCGGTCAAGGTCGAGGTGGTGTCGGACCGCACGCAGACTATCAACGCCAGCGTGCAGGACGTGCAGTTCACCCTGCTGCTGACCATCGCCCTCGTGGTCGGCGTCATCGCGGTGTTCCTGCGCAAGCTGTGGGCGACGGTGATCCCCGCCGTGTCGGTGCCGATCTCGCTGATCGGCACGTTCGCGGTCATGTTCGTGCTCGGCTACAGCCTGGACAACCTCTCGCTCATGGCGCTCACCATCGCGGTCGGCTTCGTCGTGGACGACGCCATCGTGATGATCGAGAACATCGTCCGCCACATCGAGGACGGCGCGTCCCCCATGGAGGCGGCGCTGAAGGGCAGCGGCGAGATCGGCTTCACCATCATGTCCATCTCGGTCTCGCTGATCGCGGTGTTCATCCCGCTGTTCCTGATGAGCGGCGTGGTAGGGCTGCTGTTCCGCGAGTTCGCCGTCACCGTCGCCGTGTCCATCGTCGTCTCCGTCGTGGTCTCGCTCACGCTGACGCCGATGATGTGCGCCACCCTGCTCAAGCCGGACCACGAGGCGCACCCGGGCTGGCTGTCGCGCAAGCTGGAGGCCGGGCTGGACGGCTTAGTCAAATCCTACGATCGGGCGCTGGTCGTGGCGCTGCGGCACCGGCGCGTCACGCTCGCCGTGATGATCGGCACCGTGGCGGCGACCGTGTGGCTGTTCGTCGCCATCCCAAAGGGTTTCTTCCCGCAGCAGGACACCGGGATCATCGTCGGCATCAGCGAGGCGGCGCAGGACGTCTCGCCCGACGGCATGAAGCAGCGCCAGCAATCCATCATCCAGATCGCCAGCCAAGACCCGGCGGTGGCGTCCGCGGTCGGCTATATCGGCCCGGGCGGCCCCACGGTGACGGAGAACAACGGCCGGGTGTTCATCACCCTCAAGCCGCAAGGCCAGCGCAACGTCACCGCGGACCAGGTGATCGCGCGGCTGAACACGGCGTTGCAAGGCGTGCAGGGCATCACGCTCTACATGCAGGCGGCGCAGGACATTACCATCGGCGCCCGCCTGTCCAAGACGCAGTACCAGTTCACCCTGACGGACGTGGACGGCGCCGAGCTGGACCTCTACGCGCCCAAGCTGCTGCACGTGTTGCAGGGATTGCCGCAGCTGTCGTCCGTCGCCAGCGACCAGGAGAATGCGGGGCGCACCGTCTCCATCGATGTTGACCGCTCGGCGGCCTCGCGCTTCGGCATCAGCCCCGCAAGCATAGATTCGACGCTCTACGACGCGTTCGGGCAGCGCCACATCGCCAAGATCTTCACCCGCCTGAACCAGTACTATGCCATCCTGGAAACCGACCAGGCGTTCCAGCTGGGGCCGGACGCGCTGGGGCGCATCTACGTGCGGTCGCAGGACGGCACGGAGGTGCCGCTGAGCCAGATCGCGACGTTCAAGCCGGGCGTGGCGGCGCTCGCGGTGAACCACCAGGGGCAGTTCCCGTCCGTCACCATCAGCTTCAACCTGCAGCCGCACGTGTCGATCGGCGCGGCGGTGGCGGCGGTGCAGCACGAGGTGGCGGGGCTGCACGCGCCCAAGTCGCTGGTCACCAGCTTCCAGGGCAGCGCGCAGGCGTTCCAAAGCTCGCTCAGCAGCACGCCGATCCTGATCGCGGCGGCGCTGTTCGCGGTGTACCTGATCCTGGGCATGCTGTACGAGAGCATGATCCATCCGCTGACCATCCTCTCCACCCTGCCCGCCGCCGGGCTGGGCGCATTGGCGACGCTGATGCTGTTCGGGATGAGCCTGGACGTGATCGGCATCATCCTGCTGATCGGCATCGTCAAGAAGAACGGCATCATGCTGGTGGACTTCGCCATCCACGCCGAACGGCAGCGCGGGCTCTCGGCCGAGCAGGCGATCCACGAGGCGTGCCTGTTGCGGTTCCGGCCGATCCTAATGACGACACTGTGCGCCATGCTGGGCGGCGTGCCGCTGGCGCTGGGCACCGGCACGGGATCGGAGCTGCGGCAGCCGCTCGGCTACGCGATGGTGGGCGGGCTGCTGGTGTCGCAGGTGCTGACGCTGTTCACCACGCCGGTGGTTTACATCTACATGGACAAGCTGACCCAGCTCGGCCGCAAGCGGCCGAAGGCGGCGGCCCGCCGCGAGCCCGTGGCGGCGTAGCCCATGCAAAGGTTTCCAAGGGACCCCGTCCTTTGGCGGGGCTTGGGGCAAAGCTCCAGGTGTCAGGCTGCCATCAGCGCATGCCGCCGGCAGTGCTCCAGGTAAGCCCCTTCATGCGTCGCTACGAGGTCCACGATGCTCGACCACAGCCAGGACGGCGCATCCAGCGTCTTGGAGCGGTTGCGGCCCAGCTCGGTGGCCCAGGCCTGGCGGTCCATGCTGCCCATCTGCCGGGCGTGCGCGCGGCCCACCACGGCGGACAGGTACTCCGCCACCTGCATCGCCTCGTCCCGCGTCAGGTGCTCGATCTCCAGCTTGAGGTCCTGCGGCAGCAGCTCGCGCAAGAAGGCGCCGCGGTCCAGCAGGCGCAGCGGCAGCATCCGGGTGCCGAGCGCGGGCGACAGGTGGCGGGCGCCCTCCACCACGCGCTCGGCGTTGTCGCGCGGCATCTTGGCCGCCGGGTCGCGCGGCGCGGCGGGGGCGGTCGCCTCCTTGATGTCCATCAGGCAGTGGCGGACCGACTTGCCCTTGCCGATCGCCACCAGCACGGCGTAGCGCAGCCGGCCGAGCGAGCTGCACCCCTTGCGCCAGTACGCGGCGTCGGTGACGGCGATCTCCGCCCCTTCCTCGCGGCTGCGCAGGGAGGTGACGAGCGCCTGCACGTCGTCGCGGGCGAACAGCTCGCCGATCGCCTGCTTCTCCTCCTTAGCCAGCGGCCAGAACCGCTTGCCGAGCGGGATGGCCGGCTCCACGCCCTCGATACGCTCGTCCGCCAAATGCTTCCAGGAGCGCCCGGCGGCGCGGCGCATGGCGAGCCGGACGGTGGCGGGCACGGGCGCCGAGATGTCCGGGTCGGCGTCGGCCAGCGCCGTCTCGTAGCCCTCCATCATGCGCTCCAGCATGTGCGCCGTGGTGACGCCGGGCAGGTCGGAGCCGCGCGCGGCCATCGCCAAGGACAAGCCGAGACGCATGAGGTCGTGCGCCGGGTTGCCGATGACGGTCTGGTCCAAGTCGCGGATGTCGATCTCCAACGAGCCGTTCGCCCCGGCGACCGGGCCGAGGTTGCCGACGTGGCAATCGCCGCAGATCCACACCGACGGGCCTTCCGGCACCGTGACGTGATCGGCCGAGGCGAGCCACTCGTAGAACTTGACCGTGCTGCCGCGGACGTAGGCGTGGGCCGACTCCGCCATCTTCTCGTTGCGCAGGGCGGTCAGCACGGGCAGCCGGTCGGCGGGGTCAACCAGGGGCGAGGCTTTCTTCATTATGGTGCACGATCATGCTGGGGTTGAGTGAATCGACAGGCCCGGCCCGCTTCCGGCGCCGGCCTGCCATGCCGCGAGCTGCGCCTGCATGTCGCGGCGGCCGGCCGCCTTGCGCGCGGCCAGGCTACTGGCGGCGAAGTCGAAGCCTTTGAGCGCCGTCTCGTCAGCCTCCGCCCGGTAGGCGAGGTGGAACAGGTCCGCGCCGGGTTCCCGGCCCTGCCAGGACTGCCGCAGGTGGCGGAGGGTGCGCGCCGTCTGGCTGGCATAGAGCAGGTCGTTCTGCCGTTGCGCCGCTTGCAGCAGCCCGCGGGGCAGCGGGGCGGCCGAGGGGAACAAATCCGCCGCGAAGCAGGCTGCCCGGCCCCCGGGGGAGGCTTCCTCCAGGACCAGGTGCACCGGCAGGTTGGCCGACAGGCCGCCATCCACGAGCAGGCGGCCGCCGATCTCGACCGGCGGGAAGCTGGGGATGAGGGCGGCGCTGGCCATCAGGTGGTCCAGGCCAATGCGCTCGCGCCGGGTGTCGAACGCCACCTCCTGCCCGGAGGCGAGATCGACCGCGAGCACGCTCAGGCGCATGGCGCCGTCGTTCAGCCGGTCGAGGTCGATCAGCTCGGCCAGCAGCTGCCGCATCGGGGCCGCGTCGTACAGGCCGGGCCGCGGGTCGGTGCCGGCCAGGTCGGGCGGGCGCAGGGTGAACAGCTTCGGATGGCCGAGCGAGCGGGTGGACAGGGCCTGGGCGTATTGCAGCGGCTGGCGCAGCGGCGCGGGTAGCAGGGCCGCCGCGCCGTCGAAGGCGGCCACGGCGTCCCAGAACCGCGCCAGGGCCGCGCCGCGCCCGCCGGGGGCGTTGCCGGCGATGATCCCGGCCATCGCCGCGCCGATGGACGAGCCGGCCACCCAGCCGGGCTCCACGCCCGCCGCCTCCAAGGCCTGCCAAACGCCCAGGTGGTAGGCGCCAAGCGCGTTGCCCCCGCTCAGGACGAGGGCGGGAGCGGCCAGGGTCAGCCCCGGCGCCGGATGGCGGCCAGGCTGCCCAGGGCGAGCAGGCCGAGGGTAAGGGCCAGGGCGGCCGGGTTCTTGTCGAGGAACCACTGCACGCTGGTCGAGAACGACTCGCTGTCGAACGGGCCGTGGGTGCCGAGCGCCTTGGTGGAGGCCTTGAAGGTGTTGGGATCGCGCATCGCCACGGCGTTCTGCCGCGTGGTCTTCTGCGCCGCCAGGCCGAACGCGCCGGACAGCCGGTCCAGCAGGCCGGGCGCCAGCTTGTTGCCGATGCTGGTGCCGAGGCTCATGCCCGTCACCTTCCATTCGCGGCGCTTGGAGGTCGCGGCGAGGTACACCGCCTCGCCGACCAACTCCGGCTGGTACACCGGCGGCGGCGGGCGCGGCGCCTCCTGCATCACGGAGCCGGCGTGGCTGTAGAACGGCGTGTTGACCGAGGGGGGATGCACCATGGTGACGTGGATGGCGGAGCCCTCGCTGAACAGCTCGGCCCGCAGCGCCTCCGTGAAGCCGCGCAGGCCGAACTTGGCCGTCGAGTAGGCGGTTTGCAGCGGCACCCCGCGGTAGGAGATGGCGGACAGGATCTGCACGATGGTCCCCGCGTTGCGGGGGCGCATCAGCGCCAGGGCGGTGCGGGTGCCGTTCACCGTGCCAAGCAGGTTCACGTCCAGCACCCGGCGGAACGCGTCCTCCGGCACGTCGGTGAACTTGCCGTAGAAGCCGATGGCGGCGTTGTTGACCCACGCGTCGATCGGGCCGAGCACCGTCTCCAACTCTGCCGCCGCGGCCTTCAGGGCGGCCGCGTCCGACACGTCGGCCAGCACGACGTGCGCCCGGCCGCCGGCCGCCTCGACGCGGCGCTCGGCGTCGTCCAGGGCAGTGCGGCCGCGGCCGATCAGGCCGACGTTCCAGCCATGCGCCGCGAACTCGAGCGCTGCCGCAAGGCCGATGCCGGACCCGGCGCCCGTGATGACGGCGGTCTTGGCGTGCTTCATGGTCGCTCCTTTCCGGTGGCCAGGGCCCAGGCAGGCCCATACTAGGCAGACCCATGCAAGAAGCGGCTCCCCGCCAAGTTCCCGCGGGATGGCAAGATCGGGGCCCTGCCCCGAACCCCACCTCCGTGCGCATTCCACTCGCCCGAGGCAGGGCGAGCGGAACCTTGGCCCACTCCGCCAGAGGACAGGGTCCTCTGGACACCTGGTTATAAGCAACAGGGGTCAAGGGGACCTCGTCCCCTTGCGGGTGCAGGGCAGGGCCCTGCGAGGCCAGGCCCTAGCCGGGGACGTGGCGCAGCCGGGCGAGCTGGCCCGGCAGGTCGCGCAAGTCCACGTCGCCCTTGCGCAGCACCTGCTCGGCCGTGCTGAGCCGTTGCCGGTCACCCTGGCTCAGGTCCCGCGCGCTCAGCACCACCACGGGAATCTCCGCGCCGCCGGGCTGCTCGCGCAGGGCGTGCAGGAAGGTGAAGCCGTCCATCACCGGCATGGTCAGGTCCAGCAGGATCACCTGCGGCGACGCCTGCGCCACCCAGGCCAGCGCCTCCTGGCCGTTGCCGGCCTCCGCCACCTGCCAGCCGTTGCGCTCCAGCACCGTGCGCAGCCGGGCGCGCGCATCCGGGTCGTCGTCCACCACCAGCACGCAGCCCTCCGTGGCCCGGAACCGCTGCATCACGTCTTTGAGCTGGTCCCACTCCACCGGCTTGAGCAGGTACTCCGCCGCCCCCAGCGCGCTGGCCAGGCCGGGCTCGTTGACGAAGCTGGCCATCACCACGGGAATCGCGGCAAGCTCCGCGTCCGCCTTGAGCGCGCTCAGCACGGACCAGCCATCCATCTGCGGCATCATCACGTCCAGCAGGATGGCGCGGGGGCGGATGGCGCGCGCCAGCTCCAGCCCGGCCCGGCCATCGGACGCTGTGCGCACTGCGAAGCCCTCCCGCTCCAGGAAGCGGGTGAGCAGCTCCCGCTGCGCCGCGTCGTCATCGACCACCAGCACCGTCTGCCGCCCCGGCGCGGCCACCGCGTCGTCCGCCGCCGGCTCGACCGCCTGCTCGGGCATCACCACCGGCAGGCGCATGGTAAAGGCCGTGCCCTCGCCCAGCCGGCTTTCCACCGACACCTCGCCGCCCAGCACCCGGCAGAACGCCCGGGTGAGCGCCAGGCCGAGCCCGGTGCCGCCGAAGTTGCGGGTGGTGCTCTCGTCGGCCTGGGCGAAGCGCTGGAACAGGCGGCCCACCTGCTCCGGGGTCATGCCGATGCCGGTGTCGGCCACGCGGAACTGCATCCAGTCGCCCTCCGGCCGCGCCTCCCGCTGGACGGACAAGGTGATGCGGCCGTGGTCAGTGAACTTGGCCGCGTTGCTGATCAGGTTGAACAGGCACTGGCGGACCTTGACGACATCCGTGTGCATGACGCCCAGCGCGTCGCCGAGGTCGAGCTGCAGCGCGTTGTCCTTGCGCTTGACTAGGCTGTCCACCGTGGCGGCGGCCTCCTGCGCCAGCTTGGCCACGTCGAAATCCTCCGCGTAGCTGGTCATGCGGTTGGCCTCGATCTTGGACAGGTCGAGCACGTCGTTGATCAGGCTGAGCAGGTGGCGGGCATTGCTCTCGATCTTCTTGAGGTCGCTGACGAGGTGCGGCTCGCCCAGGTCGGCCATCTCCTCCTCCAGCATCTCGCTGTAGCCGATCACGGCCGAGAGCGGCGTGCGCAGCTCGTGGCTCATGTTGGCCAAAAAGGCGCTCTTGGCGCGGTTGGCCGCCTCCGCCGCCTCCTTGGCCGCAGCCAGCGCCTCCTCCGCCCGGCGGCGCTCGGTAATGTCGGTGTGGCTGCCAACCCATTCGCGCACGCTCAGGTCCTCGTCCAGCACGGGCACGCCGTGCACCGCCATGGTGCGCCATTCGCCGTCGGCCCGGCGCAGCCGCTGCTCGATGACGTAGGGGTGCTGGGTTTCCACCGCGCGCGCCCAGGCGTAGGCGATCGCCGCGCGATCCTCCGGGTGCACGGCGTCGAGCCAGCCCTCGCCGCCCGCCTGCTCCTCGGTCTGCCCGGTGAAGTGGCACCATTGGGCCAGGTCGCCGTTGAAGCGGCCATCGAACCCCGTGGTCCAGATGATGGCGGCGCTGTTCTCCGTCAGGGTGCGGAACCGCTCCTCGCTCTGCCGCACCCGGCGCTCGAGGCGGTTGCGGGTGGTCACGTCCGTCACCACCATGCCGGCGCCGCGGTCCGCCCCGGCGGCCAGCGGGTAGAAGCTGACCTGGAACTGCCGGGTCAGCTCCGGCTTGGCCGGGTTCGCGGCGGTGACCTCCGTGTTCGGGATCGCCCGGCCGCCGTCGAGCACCCGCTCCAGCTTGGCGGCGAACACGTGCTTCAGCTCGGGCATGACGTCCCAGATGCTGGTGCCGACATCGACCCCGAGGGCGCGGTCCCCCATGGCGGCCAGCGACCGGTTCATGTGCCTGACCCGCAGCGACCCGTCGAGCAGGCCGAGACCGACCGGCGCGTTCTCCAGCACGCTATCCAGCAGGGAGGCGGCGGCGCGGCTTTCCCGTCGGCGGCCGGCGGCGAACAGCGCCACCAGCGCGATGGCGCCGGCCAGGGAGAGGATGGACGCCGCCGTCAGCCAGCGCGTCTCGGTGCGGGTGCGGCGCTCGAGCTTGTTCGTCCGGGCGGCGGCGGCTGACTGCAGGGCCGCGACCTTGGCCCGGGCGGCGTCCATGATCTCCTTGCCGCGGCCGGAGCTGGTCGCGGCGACGGCCGCGTCCAGCCCCTGCGTGCGCCGGATGCGGACGCCGTTCGCGGCGATGGCCATCCGGGCCTGGACGACCTCGGGCAGGCCGTCGAGCGGCAGCCCGAGATTGGCGAGTGCGTCCAGCTGCCCCGGCAGCTGCGATTGGGCTGCGTTGTAGGGTTCGAGGTAATTGTCCTGCCCGGTCAGCAGAAAGCCGCGCTGTCCGGTCTCCAGGTCCTTCAGGGCGGACAGCATCTGCCCCGAGTCGATGATCAGGCTGCTGTCCCGCCTCGTGGCAGCCTCCAGCCGCGACTCGATCCCTTGGCCGGCCGCGAAGGTTGCGACGCACAGGGCGATGAGGACCGCGGCCAGGCCGAGTTCGCGCCCGTTGAGCGAGGCGCGCCAGCCGCGGGCGTGGGACAGGAACTCGGCCATCGGGAATGGAGCTGGCATGACGGGCACCATGCCTGGAAATCGCCGCCCGGGCCACCGCCGCGGCGCGCAGCCGCTAAGGGGCGAAGATGGTGCGGTGCAGCGCCGTGCATTGCTGCAATGGCATCGCGACAAAAACGTTTATTCAAGCAATGCCGCTATTTTTTGCAGTTCAGACACTTGTGTGCATGTTGGATGTGCACTGATAATTCAATGATGGCACGGCCATCGCTCTGCGCGGCATGCGCCAGCAATGAAGGCATGATCCGGAGGCCGTCCTGGCCCGATTCAAAGTTTACGAGAACTGCCTTGATGCAGCAGCGCCTCCCCGCATGACGAAGCCGGAGCCTTTGCCCCCGGGGCCGTCGCAGCTCACGGCTGCGTGCGGGATTTTGGTGGGCGTGGCGGTGGGAGCTGCCGCCTGGGGCTTCGCGGCCCTACTTTACCTGAGCTTTTAGCGGCGAAGCAGCCTGCTGGCTAGGCCCGGCGGCAATGTCGATCAGGGCGGGTGCGCGCCGATTTCCTCAGCCAGCGTGTGCAGGACGGCGGCGTCCTTCGCGGCGTCGAACTTGCGGGCGAAGTAGGCCGGGCTGGCGTGAATCCAGTCCAGGTCCTCCATCGTCAGCACCGTCGGGTGCGGCGCCGGCTCCACCAGGCGGATCGCGCGGCCGTAATGCGAGGCCTGGCGGTCGCGGAACGGGCCGTTCAGCAGCAGGGTCTGCGCCACCAGCTCGTCGCTGAGCGGGCTCCAGCGCAGGTAGCGGTCCATGTCCCGCCGCAGCGGCGCGGTGCGCTGCCATTCGCAGAAGGCGCGCGGCAGCACCACCCATTGCGAGCCCTTGTGGTTCAGCTCGAATGTCTTGGGCGGTTGGCGGCTGCCCGGCAGGGGGATGATCTTTACCGGGGTCTCGATCACGCGGGGGCGGCGGCGGTGCCAGTCGGCGGCCGGCAGGTCGGCGAACGCCTTGGTCTCGACGTACACGTCGTCCGGACGGGCGCGCAACGCGGCGCGGAACTCGGCGAGCGGCCGGGTCGGGTAGCACTCGCCGCTCAGGTTGACGAAGTGGCTCCAGTCCGCCCCGGCGTCCAGCAGGCGGCCGATGGCGTCCAGGCTGATGCGGCCGAGGCTCCAGCCGCCCCAGTTGGTGGGGCGCGGGCGCATCAGCTGGATGTTGCGGCGGCCGGCGATCAGCTTGCGCACCGCGCTCCAGGTGCCGCCGCGCCCCTTGAAGTTGAACAGGCTCTTGAGGTCCACGTGGACCAAATAGAGGTCGTCCGGGTCGTAGATCGCGCTGAGCAGCCACTCGAACTGCTCGGGCTTCTGGTGCAGCATGATGAACCAGGCGATGGCGCCGGGCTTCATGACGGCGGCCTCACGCCCTGCACCAGCCTGGCCTTGAAGCTGCCGCCGCCGGTGCGGCGGATATCGTAGTCGGTGGTCTTGCCGGGTCCGGCGAGGTGGATGGCGCCGATGGCGCGGTACGGCGGGTAGGGCTCGCACAACGCGCCCTCCGCGTCGTTCCACATCGGCTGGCCGCGGCTGCAAATCCAGTTGTAGCGCGTCGGCAGCAGGGTCGCCTTGGTTGTCGGGCGCCGCAGCACGCCGCCGTACACCACCTGGTTGAGCGAGAACTGGTCGTGCGGGGTGAACTTGCCCGAGCGCTTCCAGGCGGCCTCGTAGGCGTGCATCCACAGCTCCCACTGGGGGCTGTCGGCCCGCATGGCGAACAGCCCGGCGTTGAGGTGCGCGCGGGACAGCAGCCAGGCCGCGTTGACCGCGCCATAGCCGAGCAGCATGTGCTTGGCGAACCAGGCATACAGCAAGCCCTGGAAGGCGTAGGCGCGCTCCCGCTCGTGGGCGATGGCCAGCCCCGTGTCGAGCGCGCCCCGGCAGAACCCGTCGATCACCCACCAGCCCTGCAGCCAGACGTCGGAGTCGATCCAGAGATAGATGTCGCGTCCGGGGAAGTAGTCGCGCAGGAACGGGCGCGCGATGACGGCGAGGTCGTACGGCCGCAGCTGGCTCATATCGACGCCGAAATGCGGGGTCGGCACCGCCAGGATCACGCCGTGGTCCGTGAGCCAGGCGCGGTCCTCCGCCGTCTGGCCCACGTCCAGGCAGGCGATCTCGACCTGGGCGCGCTCCGGGAACGCCTCCAGCGACCGGATCAGGCCCTGCAGCACCGGCATCACCTTGGTGTCCCCGGCGGTGATGAGGATTACCTTGGGCGCCACGGAGTCCATGCTGGCCACCGGGTCAGGCCTTCGAGAGCCGCGGGCGGGCGAAGCGGGCGACGCGGCCCGCGACCCGGCGGGCCAGCAACGGCCAGGTGCCGGGGTGCGATGCGATGATGGCCAGCGCGCGGCCGCGGCTGCCGGTGTCGGCCAGGATGCGCTGGGCGTCCATGTAGTGGATCATGACCTGGTAGTCCCGCTCCCGCCGCTGCAGCAGCCGGGTAAACTCCGGGCGGGCCGCCAGCTTGCGCTGGAAATGCTGGTTGATCGCGAGCGCGTTGCGGTAGTCGTAGCGCCACGCGCCGCTGCCGGTCTGCGTCCAGCGCCGGGTGGTCGGGCTGAACGGCAAGGTCCAGGCATAAAGCGCTGCATGGACCAGCCAGGCGCGGGCGCCGCCGGCGAACGCCTCCATGAGGAAGTAGTAGTCCTCGGACAGCTTGGCCTCCGGATGGTAAGCGAGGCCGGCGCGGCGCAGGAAGTCCGCCCGCACCACCGGCTTGAGGATGCCGAAGTCGAACTTGGCGGCCGAGTTCGAGTTGGCGATGAAATCGGCGAGCCCGACCTCGCGCCCGGGGCCGGCGGCCTGGAACGCCTCGTGCAGCACGCGCCCCGTGGCGTCGTCGATGTGCAACTGGTTGTCCGCCACCAGGTCCACCCCCTGCGCCTCGCCGGCCGTGACGAGGGTCGCGAGACGGTCGGGCAGGTAGCGGTCATCCGCGTCGAGCACGGCGACCCAGGCGCCGCGGGCGAGGGCCATGGCGTGGTTCATGGCGCGCGCCTTGCCGCCGTTTTTCGGCAGCGCCACTACCTGGACGCGCGGGTCCGCCCCGGCCAGGCGCCGGGCCAGCGCCAGGCTGCCATCCGTCGAGCCGTCATCGACCACGAGCAGCTCGAAATCGAGCAGGCTCTGGTCGAGCACGGATTGCATGGCTCGGGCGAGCGTTGCCGCGCTGTTGAAGACCGGGATGACCACTGTGACAGCGGGCGGGACGGCAGGCGACACCATCACCGGCGGCCCTCGTCGCGGGGACGCCGGCAGAGATCAGGGCAACGAATCCAAAAGGGCATGACGAACTCTTCCAGCGTGTCCTGGCTATCAGCTTCCCCCCTCCCTGTGAACCGCGCTCGTCGGAGGGTAGGCCGCGCCGACATACTGGCCGAGACCGGAAACCAAATCGTTACGAACGGATGGTACTGCTGCGGGCAGCGATCAACTAATCTTGTCATCTCCGGCCCATCTCTGGTTTCTGGGTCGCCACGATTTGGGGTAGAGCGTGCCCCGATGGGCTGCTTGCCGAAGATGACGCGTCATGCTGCAGGGAGCCGCACCAGCGCGACTCCTGCGAAAGGACCCGTGTTGGACAGGGAAGAAGCTGCCACCTTGCGCCGCCAGGCGCTGCCCTCCGGCGAGCAGGAGATGCGCGCCGGGCTTGCCGTGTTCCTGGCGCAGGTCGAGGGATCCGCCACCGTCACCGCCGACCATGTCGCCGCCGCGGCGGACATCGTGGACGGCAACGCGCTCGCGGCCATGCCGGACCCCACGGCGGAGAGCAGCGCCGAGGCCCCGGATCGGCCTTGGGGCCCGGACGCAGCAACGCCCCCGCCGGCCGGCAGGACCCGGCGGTGGAGGGCCGCCACTCTGGCGGCATGCGTCCTGGCGGGGTGCATCCTGGCGGGCGGGCTGGCAGCGGCGCTGCTGCCAAGGATGTTCGACAGGACGGCCGCGCCGGGGCACGAGACGGGCATGCCCTCCCCGGTTGAGGCACACCCGAAGGCTGAGCCGGCGCCGCGCCTGCCAGACACGGGCTTCGCGATGCAAATCCCCGCAGCGGCGCCGATCCCCTCGCCGCGGATACCGCCCGTCCCCGTCCCCGTCCACCGCGCCCCGCTGCGGGCGGCCGTGCCGGCTCGCGTCATAGTATCCTACCAGCGCGGCAGCGGGTCCGCGCAGCAGCACGCCGTCCAGCTGGTCCGCGCCCTGCGCGCCCAGGGCCTCGATGCCGCCGACCCCGAGCCGGCGGCGGACGTGCCGCGGCCGCGCATCGGCTACTTCTTCGCCGAGGACGGTGACTCGGCCCGCACGGTGGCGCGCACCCTCTCCGGGATCGACCCCGCCTGGGGAGAGGCGAGGATGTCCCAGATGCCAGCATCCAGCCGGGCCCTGCCGCCGCCCGGCAGCATCGCCCTGGCGGTTCCCGCCGACAGCTCCGATCCGGGGCGGCATGCCTGAACCGATCCGGATGGCCGTCCCACTGGCGCTGGCGTTCGGCCTGGCCTGGGCCGCCCGCGCCGCCGCGCCGCTGCCGGCCGGGCCAGCCTGGGATGGCGCGCTGTGCGAGGCCGCAATTGCACGCACCGAGAAATCCGCCCACACCCCGCCGCAGCTGCTGACCGCGATCGGCATCGTCGAGAGCGGGCGCGTCGAGCCGCGCACCGCCCGGGTCACGCCCTGGCCGTGGAGCATCAACGTGGGCGGCCAGGGCCGGATGTTCGAGACCAGGGCGGACGCCGTCGCCGCGGTCCAAGCCTTGCAAGCCGCTGGCACGCAGTCGATTGATGTGGGCTGCATGCAGGTCAACTTGATGTACCACCCCGACGCCTTCGCCTCCATCGACCAGGCGTTCGAACCCGCCGCCAACGTGGTGTATGCCGCGGGCTTCCTCGGCCGCCTGTTCGTCCAGACCGGCGACTGGCGCCGCGCCGCCGGCGCCTACCACTCGCAGACGCCGGGCCTGAGCGAGGACTATGCCCGGCGCGTCATCGCCTCCTGGCCGCTCGCCGCCCGTTACGGCTACTTCCCGACCGACGACGCTCTGCCGCCGCCGGTGGAGGCCGCAGCCGATCCGTTGGCCCGCTTCGCCCCCACGGCCACGCCGGAGTTCCGGCAGCGCCTGGCTCAGGCCGCGAAGGACCGCGCGCGCCTGGTGGCCCTCGGCGTGCTGCCCGCCCCGCCCACGCAGCTGGCCACGCGCCCGGCTGCCCTGCGGCTCGCGTCGTTGCGGCTGGGCCGGCATGGATAGCCTGCCCTCCGACGCGGCGATGCCGGGGACCGTTCCTGCCGACATGCTCAAGCGCCGTTCGGTGCACGGGGTGGCCGCCACCCTGTTCGGGCAGGTCCTGCGCTTCATGTTGCAGTTCGGCGCGCAGCTGGCGCTGGCTCGGCTGCTGCCGCCGGCGGAGTTCGGGCTGATCGCGATGATCGGGCCGCTGCTGAACTTCGTCTGGATCTTCAACGAGCTTGGCCTGTCGCAGGCGACGGTGCAGCGCGCCACCATCAGCCAACAGCAGCTGTCCAACCTGTTCTGGGTCAACGCCGCCGTCAGCACGGCGCTGGCCGGGCTGACCTGCCTGGCTGCGCCGCTGGTCGCCTGGTTCTACGGTGAGCCCCGCCTGTTCGCCATCACGCTCTGGCTCTCGGGCTTGCTGGTGATAGGCGGCCTCGGCGCGCAGCAGATCGCCCTGCTCAACCGCTATATGCGCTTCATCCCGCTCGCCACCATCGACGTAACCTGCACCGCGCTGTCCGCGGCGGTCGGCGTCGCGGCGGCCTGGGACGGGTTCGGCTACTGGTCACTGGTGCTGATGCAGGCGACGAACGGGCTGACGATCCTGGTCATGGCCTGGAGCTGGTCGCGCTGGTGGCCCTCTCTGCCCCGCCGCCACGTCGACACCATGTCGCTGCTGCGCTTCGGCGGCCACATGACGGGATTCAACCTGATCGGCTTCGTCGGCACCAACCTGGACATGGTGCTGATCGGCAAGTTCGGCGACCGCGTGGCGCTCGGCCTGTATGACCGCGCGTACAAGTTGATCGCCTCGCCCATGGGCGCGATCAGCCTGCCGGTCTCGCGCGTGGCCGACAGCCTGCTGGCCCGGTTGCAGGCGGCGCCCGACCGCTATCGCCGGGCTTTCCTGCTCATGTTGCAGGCCCTGCTGCTGCTCACCGTGCCTGTCGTCGCGTTCATCGCCGCCCAGTCCGCGACGCTGGTGCCGTTCCTGCTCGGCCCCGCCTGGACCGCCGCGGCGCCGATCGCCGCCGCCATCGCCGTCGCCACCGGGTTCGCCCCGCTCAGCCTGTCCGCTTCCTGGCTGTTCGTGACCCAGGGCCGCACCGCGGAGCAGCTGCACTTCGCCACCGGCCGCACCGCGCTCATCGTGGCGGCCGTGCTGGTAGGGCTGCCCTGGGGCGCGCTGGGAGTCGCCCGTTCCTACGCGGCGTTCGGCTTGGTCATGCACGGGCTGCCGCTTTGGGGCGCCACCCGGCGCGGCCCGGTCCAGCGCGACGATGTGCTGCGGGCCGCCGTTCCGTTCGCGGCCGGGGCCGTCGCAGCTTGGCTGGCAGCCACGGCGGCAGGCGCTGGGCTGGCCGACGCGCTGCCGGCCGCTCCGCGGCTGGTCGCCTGCGCCGCATCGGCCTATCTCGCCTGCACGGTCACGATTGCCTGCTTCCCGGCCGGCCTGCGCCTGCTGCGGGAGCTGTGGAGCCTGGGCTTCGCGCCCCGGGACATCGCCGCCCGCCTCGGCGCCTGAAGCCCTGAAGCGAGGGGTTCAGAACCGCCGCTGGAACACCTTGATCACGTCGCCGGGCGCGATGAAGGAGCTGGGCACGATCTTGCCTTCCGTCGCCTTGTGCTGGTCGCTGGTGCGCACGACGCCGGCATAGTCCTGCACGCCGCGGAAGGTGAAGCCGCCGGCGACGGCCACGGTGGTCAGCATCGTCATGCCGGGCTGGTAGGGGTATTGGCCGGGCCGAGCCACTTCGCCCAGCACGAAGATCGGCCGGTAGGCCAACACCTCGACGCTCACGGACGGGTCGCTCAGCACCTTGCGGGAGCGCAGCTCGCCGGCGATGCGTTGGTCGAGCTGCTGGGTCGTGAGGCCGGTCGCGGTCACGCTGCCGAGCAAAGGCAGCGCGATTTGGCCCTGCTCATCGACCCGGAACTCGCCGGTGAGCTGGTCCTCGCCGAAAGTGATGATGCGCACCTGGTCGCCGCTGCCGAGCTTGTAGCGCGGTGCGTCGTATTGGACCAGCAGCGGCAGGTTGGCGCCAGGCGCGCAGGCGGCCAGCCACAGGCAGCAGGCCAAAGGCGCCGCCAGGCGCCGTATCGTGTGGTGCGGAAGGCGTGTCACGGGCGGACCCTTTTCTCTTTGGTGCATCGATGTCAGCGCACGGCCGGGGGAGAGGCAGCGTCGCCGGCGTGACCCGGTGCGTGGAGGATGGCATCCCTTATCACGCCTTCGACACGTTCGTCATCGCATGCCGACACGGCTTGGTCCGCCGGGCAGAGCCGGCGCGGCGAATGGCCGACAGTTGCTCGCCCCCGCGGCGTGCCGGCTCCATTCGCGATCAGCGCCGCCAGGCTCGCCCGGTCCAGGATGCGGATGTGGCCGCGGCTGGCACGGATCAGTCCGTCTTCCTGGAGGGCTGCCGTGGCGAGGGTCACTCCGGAGCGGCGCACGCCGAGCAGGGCCGACAACGCCTCATGGGTGACGGGCAGATCGTCCCCTTCCACACGCTCGTGCGCCATCAGCAGCCAGTGCGCGCAGCGTTCGCACAGCGTGCGGCTGGCGTTCCAGACGGCCGTCTCCATGACTTGGCGGATGAGGGACTGGACGAACCGCATGGCGGCGTCGCGCACGGCCGGGTTGCCGTCCATGCTGCGGTGCATCTGTGCCACGGACATCCGCAACGCGCCGCCCGGCACCTGCATGACCGCTCCAGCATAGGGCGGGGAGACGCCGTCGAGCAGCGCCAGCCCGCCGACCATGCCTTCGCGCCCGATCATCGCGACCTGCACGGCGGCCTTGTCGCAGGCGGCCTGCGCCATTAAGGTCGCGATGCCATCCTCGATGAAGAAGATGTGCTCAGCGGGCTGGCCGGGCTCGATCAGCGCCTGCCCACGGACCAGCCGCACGGGAACGAGATGGCGGCGCAGTTGGTCCAGGTCCGCCATCAGCAACCCAGCGAGCAACCGGTTGGCGATGGCGGGGGCGAATACCGTCCTCATGAAGATCGTCTCACCATCTGAAAGGCATGGCGCAGTCATCCCCACGTCAGCGGGATCAGCATCATTGCAGCTGGTCGCGGTGCAGGATCGCCAGTAAGCCCGCCTGCCTTTCAGTCTCCCCCGTCAAAGGCGTCAGCAGCCCGGCGACGGCGGTTTCAGGAGCTTGCGCCACGACGTACGCGGAGGCCTCAGCGGCAATGGACCGACCGGACCACCACTTGAGGTCAAGTGCCGGAACGTAGAGTACTTGTGTTCCCGCAAGGTTAAGGCCCGGCAGTGGCTCGTTCACCGGCTCCCAGGCAACCACCAGCAGCTTGTCGTTCGGCCGGATGCCAAGCGCTTGCAGGCAAGGCTCGCCGAGGATGCGCCAGGTTACCGGCTCGTGCTGGGTCGGCAGCATCGGGATATGCAGGCGCAAATGGAGCACCCGTTCGCGGCCGCGGACGAACAACTCGCCGATCTCACGGCAGGCGGTCGGCAGCGTGCCCTGGTCGGCCCCTTGCGGAACGGGGATGAAGCCCTGCCCGCGCAAAGTGAGGTCAACCATGCGGTCCGGCGTCCAATAGGTGGACACGACCACGCCTGGACCGCTTGCCGGCGATGCCGTGCTGGCGACGGCTTCGCTCTCCAGCGCAGCGGCGATGGCCACTTCCCCGTCCTGCAGCGTGCGGTTCCACCACATGCCGATCACGGGCGACCAGAAGCGCCCGACGAAGGGCCGCGTCATGTCGTGGTCGGTCGAGAGAAAATGCAGCGCGTTCGGCGGGATCAGCACCGGCGGAACGAAGCAGAGCAGCAGGGCGGCTGCGAACGCCGCAATGCCCAGTCGACGCCGTCGCGGGCGCGCCTGCAACAGGGCGCGCGCGCCCTCGACCATCAGGATGCCGAGAAAGGGGGAGAGCGGCAGCAGGTAGCGCACCTCCGTCAACATGCGCCCATATGCCATCCCGTAGAGCAGCGGCACTGCAAGGCAGAGTACGATTTCGCGCCACTGGCGCTGCCTCACCACGGCCCACGCGCCCGCGGCCAGGACGATGCTCCCCGGCAGCGATATACCCTTGATAAACGGGTAGGCGACCCGGCGGAGTGGGTCGGTTCGGGCCCACGCCGCCGTGGCGCGCCGAGTCAACGCTATGACATCGAGGATGTCGAAGCCCAGCGACGCGTAAATCAGGATGGGAGCGGCAATGGCGATCGGGATCGCGACCGCGGCGTGACGGAGGCGCTGCGGCCAGTTTGGGTGCCCGAACCACAGCAGGGCGATGAAGGCGGGGGCGAGCAGGACCGCGTCGGTGCGGCAAGCGACAGCCAGGCCCCACAGCACCGCCGCCGCTGCGGTGGCGGCCAGCGGCGGCCGGTTCCAAACCAGGGCGAGCGCCGTGCTGGACAAGGCGGCTGACAAGACGTTGTCGTTGAAGAACCAGGCGGATTCGAACAGTCCGGGAAGCAGCAGCGCCGGGATGAGGGCCAGCATCGGACGCACGCGGTAGTGCTGCACCAGGATCGCCGCATTTGCCGCCAGCAGCACGGCCAGCATGGCAAGCATGATCAGGCGGAACGCGGCGGCGCCGGAGAGGCCGAGCCAGATCAGGCCCGCCAGCACTGCGGACACGCCCAGCCTTGTCGAGAAGAAGAAGTCGTTGTCGAGCCGGTAAAGCGGGTCAACGCCGCCATGCCGGCCTTGGAGGAGCGCTTGAGCGTCCATGACAGAGGTTGATTGAAAGCCCTCGTTATAAGCGCCGTTCAAGGCTGGCAGCATGAACCATGACATCGTCGCCAGTACGACCGTGCCCAATATGACGCCGAGAACGCCAGCTCGCCATGGCGCGCTGGTCCGGGTAGGTATTGTGGCCATGCCATTCCGGTTCGGTAGAGATGCCTAGAACGCGCGGCCAATTCGTTATGAGCCTGACCGTTGCTTACACATCACAGCCCCCCGGGCGTCGCAAGCACTAAGTTCAGATATCGGCTACGAAACCTAAAATCGTCTAAAAATAATTATTTTTTGTATCAAGAACGGTATTTTAGCGTCGCTTTCGTCACACGCCGCTCACAATTTGACGATCCGAAGCACTATGTGTTGCTAATGGGCTACGCAAATCGCTAGCAAGACGGTGCTGACCCAGGCTATGGTGCGGTGCGGCATGACGATACGCTGCCGACACTGTTAATAAAAAATTGTCCTTAATTGGGTGAAATGTCTGTCGTCCTGGTCCGAGGCTAACAACGACATGCGGGAATCATGATGTCCGTCGTCACGCCGATCAAGCCAAGGTATGGTCGAGACCTCGACAATTCTGCCCTAGCGGCGACTCGCGACGGCATGGCGATGTCAACGGCGCTCGCCTGGCCCTCGACTCGTTCCGTCCGGTTGCCACGGATTGCTTGCGCGATGGCGTTGATCCTCACGGACGTGAGCGCTTTCGTGCTGTCCGCTTACCTCGCGGCGCTCGCCGCGACGACCGTGACGGGCGAGCCTAGCATCTGGTTGCAGTATGCGCCTGGAAGCGACTGGGAGCAGCGGCAAGCCATTGCGCTGACACTCGGGGTTCCCTTGCTGGGCGTGTTGCTCGCCTTTGCCCGTGGCGGTCAATATTGGCGTCGAGTGCCGTTCTGGAGCGCATTGCGCGACATCCTGGCGGCAAGTCTCCTGGCCCTGCTTTGCGGGGGCTTCCTGCAGTATTCGATGCAGCGCCACGACTCCCGCCTTCTGCTCGGGCTGGCCTGGGCGCTGTTCCCGGTTACTGCTGTGGCATCCAGAACCGTGGTTCGCAGCTTGCTGGACCGTGCGGGCCTGTGGCAGTTGCGCGTCGTTGTCGTGGGCCAGCCCGACACGGCCAAGCAGGCGGAGCAGGCGCTGCTGTCCGAGCCGCGGCTCGGCTACCATGTCGCGGGAGTCGTGAGCCCGGATGAGTTCAGCTCGCGGGCCGGTTCCGCCTACGAGGCTGGGCAGTGGCGGCATGTGCTGCGCCGCCATGCGGCCGACCTGCTCGTGCTGAGCCTCGACACCTGTGACCCGGCCGCGCGGGCATTGACCGAATCCTTGGTGCGGGAACGCGTGCCGTTCGCGGCGATGCCGCGGCTGGACGGCTTGCCTGTGCTGGGTTTCGAGCAGACCTCCTTCTTCAGCCACGATACGATCATGTTCACGTATCGCAACAACCTAGCCCGTCCAGTCTCGCGCGCCGCCAAGCTGGCGTTTGATCTTTGCGCTGCCTCCTTCCTTCTGCTGGCCGCCGCCCCGGTCCTGGTTTTCATCGCTATCGCGGTAAAGCTCGACGGTGGCCCAGCCTTGTTCGCGCACAAGCGCGTCGGCGCTGGCGGGCAAGAGTTCCCCTGCTTCAAGTTTCGCTCGATGGTGACGGACTCTGACGCCGTGCTGCACCGCCTGCTCGAGAGCGATTCTGCGGCTGCCGCCGAGTGGTCAGAAACCCGCAAGCTGCGGCGAGACCCGCGGGTGACCTGGATCGGCAAGCTGCTCCGCACGACGAGCCTGGATGAGCTGCCGCAACTGTTCAACGTGCTGCGGCTTGAGATGAGCCTGGTCGGCCCCCGCCCCATCGTGCGCTCGGAAGTGATTCGCTACGCCGAGGACATCGTTTTCTACTGCGAGGCGCGCCCTGGGCTCACCGGCTTGTGGCAGGTAAGCGGCCGATCTGATACCAGTTACGCGCACCGGGTCCAGCTCGATACTTGGTATGTGAAAAATTGGACGCTTTGGCATGACCTGGCGATCCTCGCCAAGACAGTGCCTGCGGTCCTGAAACGTCAGGGGGCTGCTTAATGGCCTGGTTCCACCGCTCGCTGCCGCCGCCGATCGTGATCCACGCTCCGCCCTCCACGCCCCTACGGGCAAAGGTGGTGCTCCCTGGCGAAGCGTTCACGCCGACTCAGCCAAAAACCGGGCGGCATCGCCTGATTGGCCGTGAGCGGGAACTGGAGCGCATCCTGCAAACCCTGCAAGAGGACCGCGCGCATGTCGTGTTGTACTCCGAGCGCGGCCGCGGCAAGACGTCGCTCGCGAACCGGGTGGTGGAGGCGTTGCGCCGCTCGGGCACGATCGTTGCCCGCCACACCTGCGAAGCCGGGACGACGTTTGACGACCTCATGCGTGGGCTGATGCGCGACCTGCCGCAATCACTGCTAGCGGCGCGGGCGATACCGGGGTTGCCGGCGGAGCGCGGCGATGATGGCTGTGCCCCGGCATTACCGCCAGGTCCGCTGCGCCCCTTGGACATTGTGACGTTACCGCAACGGCTGGACTGCCGTTTCCTTGTCTGTGTGGTGGATGAGTTCGACCGCGTGGAAGACCCCGGCACACGCACTCGCCTTGCAGACTTGATCAAGCAGCTGTCGGACCGGGCAGTGCCGTTGCTTTTCCTGATTGTCGGCGTGTCTGACAACCTCGATCAAATCCTTGGTCAGCACCCTTCGATCCAACGCGCCGTGCTTGGCGTGCACTTGCCGCTGTTCAGCGACCGTGACGTAGCCATGCTGATCGCGCGCGGCGAGACGGATGCCGGCATTATGTTTCCGGCATCCGTGGTGGCGCGGATCACCGTGCTGGCGCGTGGAATGCCTTACATGGCGCAGCTGCTCGGCCTGCGGCTGGCGCAGGCTGCAAAGGCGCGAGGCGACGCGACCGTGCTCGAAGCCGATTTCGAAGAGGCGGTCAACCGGCTGGTCGAGGACGCCGGGCCGCGGGTCGTTGCGCTCTACGCCACCCTAACCTCGCATGGGCGCGACGCCGAGATGGTTTTAGCCTTGCGCCGCATCGCGAGCGCCCCGCAGGACCCCTGGGGCCGTTTGGCGGTGGTGCAGACGGAAGATGGCGGCGTCACTGTCGGCGGCCGGCAACTCTCCGCGCCCTGCTGGGAGCACCTGGAGTCGGCCAACCTGCTGCAGCCGGCCATGCACGGATCCGACCTGTTCGTGTTTGCTGAGCGTGGGCTGATGCATCATGCGCTGTTGCTCGCGGCGCGCGATGCCGTCGGGTCCGACGCCTCGTCGGGCATGTTGGCGAACCCACCGGCAGAGCCGCGGCTGATGGCCGCGCGGCCGCGCCTGGCCTCACTCTCGCGCAGCTGAGCTGCACCAACCGGAGACGCGCCATGGACACCTATGTGTCTTCCCAAACCGGCAGCATGAGCGGGCTCGCGCAATCGGACACGACGCTGCTGATCGGCCAGCTCACCCAAGTGTTGCGCCGGTTCCTTTGGCTGATCGTTTTGTGCGCCGCGGTGGCCGCGGCGGGCGCGTTCATCTACTCGCATAGTTTGCCCAAGACCTTCACCGCCAGTGCCTTGATGGCGGTGGAAGGCGACCATTTCGCGATCCCCGAACTGAGCGGCGCGTTGCGGGATGACAACTCGCCCGATCCGATGCCCATGATCCACACCGAAGTGCAGGCGCTCTCTTCACGCGCCCTCGTTTCGCAGGTGGCTGCCCAGATGCACTTGGATGCCAACCCCGAGTTCAATCCCGCCCTCCGCCCGATCACGCTACAGCAACGCTTGAAGGACATGATCGGCGGCTTGCTGTCGCCAATCCTGCCGCAGGCGCCCTCCTTGCCGGCCGATGCTTCGTCATCGCCCGGCGCCGCCTTGCCACCATCGGATGAGCCGGTGGTCGGCAGTGTGGCGCACGCCTTGTCGATCTTCCAGGACAACCGCAGCTTGGTCATTGCGATCAGCTTCACGTCCCAGGACCCGCAGCTCGCGGCCCGGTTCGTGAACACTTTGGTCGAGACCTACGTGGCGTCGCGCGCGCGGCACCGCGGCGATGCGAACGCCGAAGCGAGCGCCGCGATCGCCCAACGCGTGGTGCAAGCGCGCGCCGACCTGGATGCCGTCGAGAAGCAGATAAGTGACTTGCGCACCAAGGGCGACGTGGTGGGCGTGCGCGCCGGCAGTATCGGGCAGCAGCAGGTCGAGGAGCTGACCTCGGCAGCAGCGCGGGCCACGCTGGAGCGGTCGCAGCTGGAGGTCAGCTACGAGCGGGCGGCGGCAGCGGCCAAACAGGGTTCGTCCGATGCGTTGGCCTCCGTGTTGCAGTCCCCGACCATCTCGCAACTGCGCAATCAGGTGGCGCAGTCGTCGCAGCACTTGGCTGAACTGTCATCGCATTATGGTCCGAACTACCCGGGCATGCGTGCTGCTGCGGCCCAGTTGGCATCGGCCCAGACGCAGCTTGGCAGCGAGACTGGTCGGATCGTGGCCTCGCTCGGTGCCCAGTTGCGCGTGGCGCGCGACCAGGAAGCTGACGTGAAGCAGCAGTTGGATGCCGCTCGCCATGGCGCCGTCACTGCCGAGAATGCCCGTGCCGGGCTGGAGCAGTTGCAGCAAGAAGCTGGGACCCGGCGTGGCCTGTATCAAACCTTGCTGGAGCGTTCCCAGCAGACGGTGGCGCAGCCGATCACTAGTCAAACGCCGGATGTTCGCGTGCTTAGCCCGGCCGTGCCGCCTGCCTCTCCTTCGGGGCCGAACATGCGGTTGGCAGCCTTGATGGGCGGCTCGGGCGGTGGGCTGCTCGGCTGCCTGATCGCCCTGACGCAACTCAAGACCACGCGGCGGGTCGAGAATGCGGAGGACCTCACCCAGGCGACCGGCCTCATCGTCGCCGCCACGTTGCCGCGCCAGCTGGTCCGCAACGGCCAAGGCTTGCTGGCGTCCGGGCCGCCTTCGAATGCTGGCGAGGCCGATGCGCAGGCGATGCGCGCGCTGCATGCCCGTCTGCGGTTTACCGGGCGCAACGGGGTCCCTCGCTGCATCCTGTTCCTGCCGGAGGCATCCGCGTCGGCTTCCGCTTCCATCTGCGGCCCGTTGGCGGCATGCTTCGCCAGAGCCGTGGCCGGCGCTGGCGAGCGGGTGCTGCTGATTGAGGCCGACCTGCATACGTCGCCGCTCGCCGCCATCTTGGGGGTCAAGACACCGCGTGGCGCGGAGCAAACGGGCCTGCTCGCGGTGCTTGCGGGCACGGATTGGCGCGATGCGGTCTCGCCCGATCTCCATCCGGGGCTGGATCTGCTGCTCGCGCCAGGACGCGCAAGCGCGCATGAGGCACTGAACGGCACCCACTTCCAGAACTTGCTGGTCGAAACGCGCGAGGAATATGACCTCATCGTGGTCAACGCACCTTCGGCTGCAACGGCCGATGCCGTGCTGCTGGTGCAACGCGCCGACTCAGCCGTTCTGGTCATTGACGGCCGGATCGAACGGGCGGTTGCGCACGATGCCGCCGCACGGCTTACAGCCGCCACCCGCACGCCGCTCGCAGCCGTGTTGGTGCAACGGACGTGAGTTTGAGTGCCTGGAGCGGTGGGGTCCTGGCGGTAGCCGGGAGCAGCTTGGTGCTGCTTGCCCTTCATCCTTTCACAACCTACCCGCTCAGCCTGGGTGTGCTCGCCAAGCGGCGTGCGCAGCCTATTCGGCCAGGGGTTCAGCAATCGAGCAAAGTTGCCCTGTGCGTCTGCGCCTACAATGAGGAGCGAGTGATCGGCGCCAAGATAGACAACATGCTGGCTATGCGCGCCGCAGTGCCGGAACTCGAAATCCTGGTGTACGTCGATGGCGCGTCGGATCGCACCATCGAAATCTTGCAAGGCTACCGGGACCAGCTTCGCCTCGTCGTTTCGCAAGCCCGTCATGGCAAGACGCACGGCATGAACACGCTGATAAACCAGACCAGCGCCGACCTGCTGGTGTTCAGCGACGCCAACGTGATGTTCGCGGCCGACGCCGTTCCCCGCCTGCTCGCGCCCTTCACTGATCCGGCGGTGGGAGCCGTGTGCGGCCACTTGCTCTACACCGGACCGGACGGCAACGCGACCGCAGAGACTGGATCACTCTATTGGCGACTGGAGGAGCGCATCAAGGCCCTGGAAAGCGCCACCGGGTCAGTCATGGGGGCGGACGGTTCGATTTTTGCAATTCGCCGCGCGCTGCACCAGCCACCGCCGGTGGATCTGATCGACGACATGCACGTCTCGCTGGCAATTCTTTGCGAAGGCAGCCGCATCGTGCGCGCGGATGATGCTTACGCCTACGAAGAGAGCGTGTCGCGCCCCGGCGAGGAGTTCCGCCGCAAGATCCGCATCGCATGCCAAGCCTTCAACGTGCACCGCGCCCTGTGGCCACGCCTGCGCGCCATGCCGTTGCTCGACCGCTACAAATACGTTTCCCACAAGCTGCTACGATGGATCGCGATCTATCTGCTCGTTGTTGGCGGGATAGCGATCCTTGGTGGGATTGCGTTGGCCGGCAACGCTTGGGTGGCACTGGGTCTGCTGGCCGCTGCCGTGGCATTGTCTGGAGCGAGCCTGGCCGCGCGGAGCGGCCCGTTGGCCACGATCCGTGACGTGCTGGGCGCCTTTGTCGCGACCGGCATCGGCGTGGCACGCTCGCTTCGCGGCGACCGGTTCCAGACCTGGAACCCACCCGCCTCCGCACGGGGCGCCGCGCGGGTGACGCCGCGGGACTTCGCCGTGGCCGTGGACGAGCACGTTTGACCATGCAGATTGCCCTGATCGACCCCTCGCTGTTCACCCTGTTCTATGACCGGGAACTGGCGGCCGGACTGGAGCAGGCTGGCCACCGGGTAACGCTGTACGGCCGCCGGCCCGGCCCGGACGATGGCGAAGCCTCCGGGGTGCGCCTGGTGGAAGCATTTTACCGGCTGGCGGGCAGCCGGCCCATCGCCGCCCTGCCCGGCCGCTTGCGCCTGGCGGTCAAAGGCTTGGATCATGCTTGGTCCATGGTGCGGCTGATTTCCAAGCTGCGCCAGGTGCGGCCAGACGTCATTCATTTCCAGTGGCTGCCGTTGCCGATGGTGGACCGCCATCTCCTGGCATTGCTGCGTCGCGTGGCACCGCTGGTGCTGACCGTGCATGACACCAACGCCTTTAACGGCGACCCCTCATCCCGGTTGCAGGCTCAAGGCTTTCCCCAAAGTTTGGCTTGCTTCGACCGGCTGATTGTACATACCCAGCAGGGTGAGGCGCGGCTGCAAGCGCAGGGCGTGCCGGTCGGGCGGATTGTGGTGGTGCCGCACGGGAGCACAGGGCCTGCCCAGAGCAGCGCGCCGGACCCAATGACGGGACAGATCACCTTCGTGTTGTTCGGCAAGATCAAGCCCTACAAGGGTGCCGACATCCTGATCCGAGCTTTCGCGGCGTTACCCGAACGGTTGCAGGCTCAAGCGAGAATCCGCATCGTGGGCAAGCCTTACATGGACCTCAGTCCGTTGTACGCGCTGGTGCAGGAGCATGGGCTCACGGCGCGGGCAGCCATCGAGCCGGGTTTCATCACTGACGGTGAAATTGCGTCGGTTCTGGCGCCGGGCTGCGTCGCGGTCTTTCCATACCGCGAGATCGAGAGCAGCGGCGTGCTGCACCAAGCGCTGGCGCTGGGCCGTCCGGTGATAGCCTCGCGGATCGGAGAGTTTCGTGAGTTGCTGGACGATGGCGTCACGGGCCTCCTCGCACCGTGCGAGGATGTCGGCGCGTTCACGGCCGCACTCGCGCGCATGATTGAGGACCGTGCCTTTGCGGCTTCATGCAGTTCGCACGCATGCCTCGTCTCAGGTGGGACGCCCCGCTGGGACGCGGTCGGCCTCCGCACTGCCGCGATCTACGCGGCCTTGGTGCGGGAGAGAGAGGCCGCGTCGGATGACCGGAGCCGTGCCACCGAGGTCAGGAGCAAGATGAGGAAGATCACCGGCGGGAATTGCTGATAGGCGCCGGCGAAAAAGAACATCGTGCACGTCGGTACCAGCAGCCCGGCCTGCACTGGGGAGCGGCGATTGGCTAGGAACAGCGACAAGTAGGCCAGCAGGCCGCCGATGCCGAACTCAAGCCCGATCTTGATCGGCGTGTTCACGTCATACTCGTAAGCGAGCGGCAACTGTTCGGCCATGCCGCTGCCCAGGCCTACGACCGCCGCCTCGGGCTCGGCCGTCAGCGTGTCGCTTAACGCCCAGAACGGCGTGATGAAGCGGCGGTGGCCGCTGGTGCTGGGCTGCGAGATCTCATCCATGCGCTGTTGCAGGGCGTGGGCGATATCCGGTTGCACGAAGGAGCCGATGCCGAGCAGGGCCCCCATGAGCAGCACCGTGCTGCCGCCAATCGCGATACCACGCCACCCCATGCCGAGCACCGCGGCCGCCACGAAGCTTCCCAGGACGATCCAGCCGGTTCCGGAGAAAGACAGCAGCATTGCAACCGCGAACAAGGCAAGATACCGAGCCCGCCGGAATGCCAGGACCTCGATGATCAGCCCGAGCGCCATGATTTGCGAGAACGTGGATGGCTCGATCAGGAAGAAGCCATTGCTCTTGTAGAGATCCGATACTCCCAAGGGAATGACAAGGTTGTAGCCGAACTCATAGAGAATCGAATCGGGCAGGATTCCCGTGAAGGAGAAGATCGACACGCCGACCAGCTGCGCGAAGAACTGGACGATGCCACAGACAGAAATGACGGCGAACCAGAAATTGACGGTGCGAAAGAACCTTGCCTCCTCGACCGGCTCGGCAAAGGTCACCACCGCGAAACTGGTCAGTAGCAGGAACTGCTCCATGGAGGCCATGTTCAGTGCCCCGCTGTTCGGCCGCAGCCCTTGCCACATCATGGCGCTCGTCACCAGAATGGCGAGCACCAGGTAGGCCCCGAGGCGGACGCGGTTGAAGGCCAGCGTTCCTTGCAGCACGGCCCATGCCGCCAGGCAAAGGCCGATCGGGCCGACCAAGCTGAACGGTTTGGACCCGAGCGGCACGGCGAAGCGTTGCAGGAACAGACACGCACAGACCAGGATCGTGGTGAATTGGAGGGCGCGCGTCTGCTTGCCGGCGCGTGGCCGCGCCGCCGTCGCCGCGCGTGGCAGGATCGCGCTAACGGCTTGCCGCCTTCACTGCGCCGCGGCAGCCGAGGGAAAGGTCGGACTTGTAGGGGCGCAGGCAGATCAACTGACTCTGCGGCGAAGGAGTGCCGCTCAATTCCGGGCAAAACCTGGCCACGTCGCCGCCGCAGCTCGCCGAGACCCGGAGCCGCAGCGATTCGGGTGTGGGCGCTGGCGGCGCCCCTTGCAGCATTTGGGCGGATGCGGCGCCGATTGGATGGAAGGCGACAAAGAGCGCCACGGCGGCCAAGCCACACATGTTTCTCATCATACCGAGTGTCTCCCCGCACCTGTCGCATCCTAGGAGGGGGTGGTGTAAGAAACCAGGCATCGCTGGATAATTCTCCCTGAAGAGTGCAGGTTGTGCCCAACCTTTTACGATGCCTGCAAACTCGCAACGTAACCGAACGCCATGATCATGGCGTTAACAGGCTGTGGCGCGCAGGAATGCGCAGGACGGCCGCATCGGCCATCTTGTTCACGGCCGGGTGGACCATTCCCGCCCGATCGCAGGTGGCTGAGACGCCGCTGTTCGACCGATACCTCGAACTCGGCACCGCCGGCGGGCTAGGCTTTGACCCGGGGGTCACGGTGACGTCGCGCAGCCGGCCGGAATATGACAGCAGCGGCGTGCAGGCTGGAACGTTCGTTATCCGTCCGGAACTCGACGAGAGCGTGGGCTACGAGAACAACGTGCTGGCCACGCCCAAGCCACAGGGCAGCGCCGTGATCGAAACTTTGGCGACGGTGAGCGCAGCCAGCGACTATTCGTTGGGCAACATCCGCGGGTCGCTCTCGGTGGACAGCCTGCAATTCCCCAGTCAAACGCAGCAATCCTTTACCAACTTCACGGCGCAGGCTGGCGCCGGCTATCAAGTCGGCAATGATTACGCGACTTTCAACTATGCACATCTGATGCTGTCGGAGACGCCGGGCGGCCTGGACGTGCCGTTGCTGCAGCAGCCGCTTGCATACAACATCGACGCCGTCGATTTCGGCTACCGCATCAACTTCGCCCGCACGTTCCTGACCCCCGCCATCGACGTCACGTACTATGACTTCGGCAACAGCCTTGTGGCAGGCGCAAACTACACCCAGAGCTACCGCAACCGCATCGTCTTCACCCCAAGCCTGACCGCAGGGTATCAGCTGTCCACCCGGCGGGACGTGATCGTCGTCGTGCGGGACTCCCAGGCCACCTACCTGAACCCGGTGCCAGGGCAGCCGCACCGTGACTACAACGACGTGGCCGTGCTGGGCGGCTTGGACTACGACACCGGCCTGATCCGGTATCGCTTCCTGGCCGGCTACGAAATACGGAACTTTGAAAACCCGCAGTTCAAGTCGATCAACGCCCCGGTGGTCGAGGCTTCCGCGGTCTGGACGCCATCGGGGCTGACCACCGTAACGGGGACGGCAGCCCGGCGCATCCAGGACTCTGCCGACGAGACGACTTCCGGCTACACCGAGAACTACGTGCAACTACGGGTGGATCACGAGTACCAGCCCAACCTGCTGCTGCGGGCCAACACCGGCATCTATGTCACGCAATACCAGGGCAGCGGCAGCCAGTCGCTCTACACTGTCGGCGCCGGCGCCACTTACTTGCTGAACCGCAACATGCAGGCTGGCCTGTATTACGATTTCACTGCACGAACCTCGGCAGCCAACATCAATTTTGGAACGCTGGGCGGGCAGAACACTAGCACCAGCTACGCCGACAACCGCGTCGTGCTGCAACTCCAGCTCCGGCTGTAAGGGTTTCTTGCCAGCCTGGGGCGCCGCTGGCCGCGTGACATGAGGCATTTGACCGGCCACGGGCTTGCTGGACGCTTGAAGCGTTCCGCAGGCACGCGCGCCCCATGAGCGGTCGCATCCAGTCTGGCCATGCCTTGGCCAAGATGACTTCGACTGGACGTAGTTGAAATATTTTGTAACACAGAGCAGTGTGCTTCTGACGGTGGTGTCCGCCGCATCAGGTTGGTGGGGGGCCAAAGGCCAACGCCGTCCTGAAACGACCAAATCACAGGGCAACCGCATGTCAGAACCTGGTTTGCCCAAAGTGACTGCCCCAAGCGCCACCGCTAAACACAGCTTCAAGGCAGCGCCGTTCGCCACCGGATTGTCAGGTTTTCTGTCATGGTGCAGCCGTCGGTCCAGCATGGCGAGGTTGCTGGTCGCGGCACTGGTGTCCGCGCCGATCCCGGTCATCATGGCTTTCGCCCCCGATCTCGCCATCAACTACACCCATCATGACATGTTCATTCCCCTGGATGCGGCTTGGCGCACGTTGCAGGGCCAGTGGCCGCACACCGATTTCTACACTCCCCTGGGCCTGGCGTATTTCTGGCTGCATGGCGCAGCCGCCTGGCTGTGGGGGATGGATGGCAAGGTCATCATCCGGGCCAACCTGCTGGCGCTGCCGTTCGTGCTGATTCCCGGTTTGATCCTCGCCTGGCAGCGGCTGGATGCGCTGTTCACCATACTGCTGGCGATGATCCTGACGGCGTTGACGACGGCGCCGGTATTCCTGGATGGGCCGCTGCGGATCATTGCGGAACTGGCCGACTACAACCGGATCGGCGCGGCCATCTGCGCGTTGGTGTGCCTTTGGGTGTTCTGCCCCAGGCGTTCACCGGCGCGATGGCTGCTTATCGTCGAGCCTGTGATGCTTGGCCTGCTGATGCTGATCCTGCTGTATCTCAAGCTCACCTTCTTCGCCCTGGCCCTCGTCATCGTGGGCGTGGGATGCCTGGTCGGGGATCGCTTCTGGCGCGAGGCGACCGGGGCCGCTTGCGTCGCGATCGCAGGGGTGATCGCGCTCGAAATCGTCCACCCCGGCCTGATAATCTCGTATTTGGCCGACATCAGGCGGGCTGGCGCGGCCAACACGCAGCTCATGCGGTCGTTCTACACGCTGGAAGCCGTCGTCGTTAACCTCGAGCTCTGCGCCGTGATCGGCATTCTCGCCGTCGCCCTTTTGCTGATCGACAGGTGGCAAGGCAAGGCCGTCGCCGGGTTCCTTGTCGTGGCGGCCAGTTGCGTGCTGGTCGCCACGCAGAACTTCGGAGCGCTTTCCGTAGCCTTGATCGTGCTGGTGATGCTGCTGGCGCAACGGCTTGCCGCGTGCTTCGACGCAGCCTCGGTGACCCGGCCGTTGGTGCAGGCAGTCAGCCTCACGGTCGTCCTCATGGCGACGACGCCGTTCCTCCTCACGCAGACCGAGGGCACGGTCTACCAGGCGCTGATGGCTCGCTGGAAGGGCGTGGCCTTGAGCGACGACGCCTCGTCGCCCCTGCACGATGTGGTGTGGTTTCCGAACATCATGGAGCCCGGGTTCATACCGACGACCTACACGATGCAGGAGGCGAGCACCTGGGAAGATCCCACGCTCCCGGCCATGACCGCCGCCGCCATCTTGGCCGACGGATTCACCCTGTTGCGGGAGAATGGCCTAACCCAGCGCCGGATCGCCAACCTATCCTTCAGCAACCCGTTTCCGGTGGCGTTCAAAGCGCCCTCACCCCGGGGAGTGGCCCTTTGGTGGGACAAGGACCGGACGTTCGCCGTCGGCAAGGTTACGGCTGATGAGGTGGTGGGCGATGCGGAGGTGGTCATGGTTCCGAAGCTATGGTGGCACCACTATATCTCAGTCGAACTGTACGATGCCGCGTCCGATAAGCTGCAAGCGGACTTTGTGCCCCACGAGAGCCATTACTGGACCGCATGGGTCGAGAGAACTGTGGCTGGCTGAGCCTGTTCCTGCCGACGAACGCGTTAGCATAATCCAGCTTGTCGTGCTGGCAGGCGATGGCAGCGGCGGCCGTGCTCTTTGGCTCAATGCACCAGGTCGCGGTGCGCAACGGCCCATTGCGCCAGTAAGCGCCTCGCCTCGCTTGTCGGTTGCTGCATCAGCTCCGGCAGTTGTGCGATGGGAGCCGTCATCACGACGGGGATGAAGCTCTTGCCAGCGACTTTGCTGGCCCAGTGATTGATGTCGAGCGTCGGCAGATAGATCATCTGCAAGCCCGGCGCGTCCGCACCCGGCATGGGGTCGATCGTCACCATCTGCCCCACCACCAGCACCCGGTCGGACCCCGTCTTGCCGAGGTCTTTCAAGCAGGGGGCTCCCAAGGCTTGCCAGGTGACGGAGGCCCGCTCGGTCGGGATCAGCGGAATATGGACCCGCATGTGCAGTAGCCGGTCCGGGCCGCGGGTAAAGACCTCGCCGATCTCGGCGCAGGATGCGGGCTCCGTCGCACGAACGCCGGTGAAGCCGTGCTCCTGCAACAGAAGCTCTATGCTGTGGTCCGGTGTCCAGCGGGTGGATACCACGATGCCGAGGCCGCCGGGCCGAGCGGCCTCCTCAAGCGCGGTTGCGGTCGCATCGAAGCCTTGCTCCAGCCGGTGGTTCCACCACAGCCCGATGGCCGGGGACCAGAAGCGGCCGATCGTGGGCCGCGGCATGTCATCGTCGGTCGAGAGGAACCAGAGGCGATAGTCGGGCAGCAGCACCGGCGGCCCGAAGCAGCTCAGCAAGGCCAGGCCGAACAAGGCAAGCCCGGCCGTCCTGACGCGCGGCGTGGCCCGAGCCACCGCATGCGCACCCTCAGCCATGAGAATGCCGAAGAATGGCGTGAGCGGCAGCAAGTAGCGCACTTCCGTCAGCATCAGCCCGTAGGCGGCGAAGTAGATCAGCGGGACGCCGAGGCAGAGCAGGATCTCGCGCCATTGCCGGCGCACGATGATGGATGCGATGCCGGCCGCCATCGCCACCATGCCGGGATAGGCGAAGGCTTTGAGAAGCGGGTGGATCACGTGCGAGATCGGGTCGTGCCGGTCCCAGGCGACCTGCGCGCGATGGGTGAGCGGCAGGATGTGCAGGAAATTCAGGCCGAACGCCGCGAAGCTCAGCAGCGGCACCGCCGCCACCAGGGGGGCGGCCACCAGGGCATGCTTCAGCCGCATGGTCCAGGTCGGCAGGCCGAACAGCATCAGCACGAGGAAAGCCGGCGCCAGCAGAACGGCATCGGTGCGGCAGGTGATCGCGAGCCCCCACAGCACCGCGCTTGCCGCCGCGCGGACGAGGCTACGGCTGGACCAGACCATCGCCAGGGCCACGATCGACAGGGCGGCCGAGAGCACGTTGTCGTTGAAGAACCAGGCGGACTCGAACAGCCCGGGGAACAGCAGCGCGGGCAGCAGGGCGAACACTGGGTGGACCCGGTAGTGCCGGACCAGGATGGTGGCGCTGGCCCCCACCAAGGCCGCGAGCGACACCAGCATGACCAGGCGGAAGGCCGTCACGGCGGGCAGGCCGATGCCGAGCAGCCCCGCCATGACCAGCGACACGCCGAAGCGGCTGGTTAGGAAGAAGTCGTTGACCAGGCGGTAGAGCAGGTCAACCCGATCGGTGCCGCCGTGCAGGATGGCCTCGGCGTCCAGGACGATGAGTTCCTGGAAGCCTTCGTTGTAATGGCCGGCGAACACGGGGACGGTGAACCATGCCAGGCAGCCCAGCACGGCCGCCATGGCCGCGATGCGCCACGCCCCGACCAGGGCTGGCGCCGGGACCGCTGGCTTGCGCGCTGGCATGGCCGTTTCCGCGTTGCTCATCTGCACCCTGCCGTTGGAAGCTTCGACTGCCGCACAGCGGGCTTAGGCGGCGACCGGTTCGGCTGACAGCCGGCGGATATGCTCGACCGTGTTGGCCAGGCCTTCCGCCATCGGCGTCTTGGCCGTCCAGCCCAGCACCTGCTCCGCATGGAACGTGCTGCCGAGCGAGAACTTGTCCACCTCCGCCACCAGCTTCTCGACCTTGAGCGGCTTGGTGCCGGTGAACAGCTCGCCGTACTTCTCCCAGAACATGCCGGCCGGCCGGTACACCGGCTGCAACGGCGAACGCAGCAGGCCGGCGATGGCAGTGTAGAGTTCGGCCACCGACCAGGACTGGCCGGACGCGACGTTGAAGGTCTCGCCGGGTGCGGCCGGATGGTCCATGCAGGCCACGTTCATGGCGACGACGTCATCGACATAGACGTAGTCGCGCCGTTGCTCGCCCGTGGAGTGCAGCAGGGGCGCGCGGCCGGCGAGCAGCTCGCGGATCACGTAGCCCACGAAAGGCGGCGACTTGCGCCGGATGTCTTGCTGCGGCCCGTAAACGTTGTAGTATCGCGTGACGACCGCCTCGACGCCGTAATCCAGCCAGAACGAGCGGCACAGCTGCTCCGTCTGCTGCTTGGAGACCGAGTAGATCAGCGACGGCGTGATTGCGTCGTCCTCGCGGCAGGGGAAATGCTTGCTGTTCTCGTAAACGGCGGAGGTGCTGGCCACGATCACGCGGCGCACGTTGCACAGCCGCGCCGCTTCCAGCACTTGCGCCGTGCCGGCGACGTTTACGCCGATCGCCTCGGCGGGCGTGCTCTGGCACACTGGCAGGGCGGAGATCGCAGCCAGGTGGAACACCGTGTCCGCGCCGTCGAACACGCGGCCGATGCCGGGGTCGCGGATGTCCATCTCGTGAAAGGTGCCGAACACGGCGCCATCGACCGTGAGGTTCTCGCGGTAGCCGTGGCTCAGGTTGTCCAGCAGATGCACGTCGTAGCCGGCGCGGTGCAGGTGCAGGCCGAGCTGCGAGCCGATGAACCCGGCGGCTCCGGTGATGACGACTTTCCTAGGCATAGGCTGCTCCTGCCGAATGGATGACATCGAACGAATACTGCCCGGCGGGCTTCGGCGCGGCGGCCAGCTGCATAATCCGGCTCGGCGTGGCGGTCAGCTTGATCACTCGGACCGCCTGCTCGACCGCCTTGGCGTTGGACACCTGGTCCTCCTCGCGCCATGAGATCGGGATGAAGCGATACTTCGAGCGGCTGAACACCCCATAGAGGAACATCGAGTTGGGGAAGATGAGCGTGTTGTCGAAGTCGCGATAGAAGCCGGAGGCGAGGTAGCGCGTGCTGTACATATTCAGCCCGGACCCTTGGTCGGCGATCCAGCGCCGGGTCAGCAGGCCGCAGATGGCGTTCAGCCCGTAATTGCCGAGCGTGCGGTAGAGCGAGTAGCCGTGCAGCTTTGCGCCGCGCATGAACCGCGCGCCGAGCAGGCTGTCATACGTGTGGTGCAGGCCTTGGCTCACTGGCGCCACGATGTCGGCGATGTCGGCCTGGTCGTCCCCGTGCAGCACGATGACGTGGGTGAAGCCTTGGGTGACCGCATAGTCAAAGGCGACCTTGTGCGAGCCGCCAAGATTGTAGTTCTCGCGGTTGCGGACGACCTTCCAGTTCGCCAGGCCCTCGCGCTGGCAGGCGGCGCTGGCGGTCTCGACCGTCGCGTCGCGCGAGATGTTGTCCACGACGAGCACCTCCGCGCAGAAGCCCGGCGGCAGCGTGGCCACCCGGGCGATCACCCGGCCAACTTGGTTCTCGCAGTTGTAACACGGGATGAAGATCAGGATTCGGTCGGTGATGCTGCTCATTCCAATCCGTTGCGTGACGTGCCATTAATCTTCATGCTGCATAGCACCAAATCATCTGCGACGGCAGGGGTAACGATTATACTATCGAACAGTACGCTCGGCGTCTTATCAAGGTGCAACACCTTGACTGGGGCGCACCGTACGGTAGCGCGCCTCCGAGGGCACGGCTCGGGGCCAAGCCATCACATGGCAGGTAGGTAAGGTGCAATTGCGTTCCATGCGGCAACCCGCCCGGATAGTTGGGCCGACATCGAAGGGCGCAACGCAACCATGACGAAACCAGCATGACCCAACGGCTTGTGCGCCAGGGGCTCCTGTTCGTGGCGATCTCCGGCCTGGGCTGGCTGCTTGACGTGACAGTGTTCATGACCTTGTCCGGGCCGGTTGGCTGGCCGCGGCTGGTGGCGAACATCGCAAGCGGCAGCTGCGGATCGCTGTTCGTGTTCATCGTGTCCGCCAGCGGCATCTTCCAGCGCAACGACGGCGGCATGGGGCAGAAAGTTTTCGTGCTGCTGACGTTCAACCTCGTCGTCATCCTCGCCAGCTCCTACCTGCTCGTCCTGATAGCGACGGCTCTTGAGACTGCCGCGCAAGCCCATGGCTGGGTGCTGCGCCCCGCCGCCATCAGCCTGCTCGCCAAGATCATCGTCACGCCAGCGACGTTGCTGCTCAACTTCCTCGTGGTGCGCTTCCTGGTGGAGCGGTTCGTCGGCGTGCGCCGGCGGGCCGCGCTCACCCCCAACGAGCGGACGGTCTGATGGCCGCGGTCAACCTGGTCATGCCGATGGCGGGCCATGGCAGTCGTTTCAGCAAGGCCGGGTTCACGCTGCCCAAGCCGCTGCTGCCGCTGCTCGGGCAGCCGGCGTTCTGGTGGGCGGCGGAGTCGGTGCGCCGCCAGTTCGAAATTCGGTCCATGACCTTCGTCGTGCTGCAAGAGCACATCGATCGCCACGGCATCGACCGCGCCGTGCTCGACCGCTACCCGGACGCCGCCCTGGTCGTGCTGCCGCAGCCGACGCCGGGCGCGCTGGTGACGGCGCTCGCCGGGTGCCGCGACGTGGGCGACGGCTGGCTCGTCATCAATGATTGCGACCACGCGTTCGAGGCCGCCGGGCTGGCCGGCGCCGTGTTGCCGGAGCCGGAGCGGCAGACCGGCTTCCTTTGCCATTTCCGCACCCGGGACCCGGCCTACTCCTACGCCGAGTACGATGAATCCGGCCGCTTGGTCCGCACGGCGGAAAAGCTCGTGATCTCCGACCTTGCGATCGCCGGCGCCTATGGCTTCCGGGACCGTGCCAGCTTCATCAGCCATGCCGACGTGTACTTGAAGGACTGCCCCTATAGCGAACCGTTCATGAGCGGCGTTTACAACACAGTCGTGGCCGGGGGCGGCGAGGTGCGCGGCGGCGTGCTGGACCGCCACGTCTCGTTCGGCACCCCTGCGGAGTACGCCCTCGCCGAGGCGGCGCTGGCGCCGATACAGGCCTGGACAGGAATGGCCGCAGCGCCGTGAGTACCCAATGGCCGAGAGGGACATGATGTCGTTCGCCCTGCAAACTATCCTGCTCTTCATCGGCGCCCTCGCGCTGCTCCTGGTCGGCCACGTGGTGCGGCTCGCCCGCTGGTCCATCCTGATGCGGCAGGCGGGGCATCCCCGGCTCGGCGAGGGCTTCATGGCCCTCACCCTCAGCTACGTCATCAACGCCGTGGTGCCGCTGCGCCTCGGCGAGATCGCGCGCGGCGTCTATTACGGTCGGCGCACCGGCACGGACGTGGCGTTCGTCCTCGCCTCCATCATCGTCGAGCGCGCGCTGGACTTGGTGGTGGTGTGGGGCATGACGATGGTGCTGGTGGCGACGCATCGCTACGGGTCCGTGTCCATCCTGTCCGAAACCTTGCTCACGCTCGGGCTGGCGGCCGTGGTGCTGCTGACCGCCCTGGCCACCAGCCGCTCGGCGCGGTTTCGCCGGGTGGCCTGGCTGGGCGTGTCGGTGTTCAACCCCACCATCCGGGTTACGCTGCTGGATACGCTGTGGTCCGTGCTGGAGGTATTCCGCGAGGGCCGGGCGCGCTGGCTGCTGATCGCGGTGCAGAGCACCATCATGTGGGCGCTTTACCTGAGCGCGTTCGGGGTGCTGGCCGCGTCACTGGGGATTGGGCTGGACGAGGTGTTCCGGGCCACCGTGGCGTCCCCGCTGCTGCCGATGATCGTGCCGTTGCTGCGCCAGGGCGGCGGGGCGGCGCTCGGGCTGGTCGCGTTCAGCTTCCTGCCGTTCCTGCTGTTCCTCGCCTATGTCGGCGCCAAGCAGCAACTTGGCATCAGCGCCTGGAGCGCCGTGTCCTGGATGCAGGACCCGCGCCTCTACGCCGACCCGGCACCCCGCTCCAAGTCCCGCTTCCGCGATAGCCAGGACTACGGTGAATTCCTCGCCCGCCGGTTCAACGGCACCAAGGACCTGGTGTCGGATTTCGAGGGCAACGCAATCCGCGACATCGTGGTGCAGCGCATGCTGCGCGGCGGCTCGGACGCGCTCACCGTCATGGTGCAGTTGCGCGACAAGCTGCTGATCCGCAAATACGCCTCCGGCCCGGCGGCCGACAAGCTGGAGGCGCAATGCGCCTGGCTGGAGCGGCACTCCAACATCCTGCCCACCGTGCGCATCGCCGAGCGGACGCGCCTGGGCCAGCGTTTCCTCTACGACATGGAATATTCCCGCACCTCGCGAGACTTTTTCGACATGGTGCACATGTCAGACATCGAAACGTCCTGGCAGACGCTGTCGGACGTCATGGGGTCCATGTCGTCGTTCCACACTCAAACCAGCGCCGGGGTGGCCGGGGCTGACTGCACGGCCAAGTACGCCCGGGAGAAAGTGACCAACAACCTGCGCGCAATTAAGGCGGCAGCGCCCGAGTTTTTCGCCCACGACACCGTGCGCGTGAACGGCGTTGCCTGCGAGACGGACCTGCTCGACCGGTTTGCGGCGGGGGACTTCATGGTCGATCGCCTGCAGCGGCGCGAGGTGGCCACCATCCATGGCGACCTCACCATCGAGAACATCCTGGCCGACCCGGCGCGCCCGGCGGGGTGGTTCCTGATCGACCCGAACGGCGGCAACATCTTCGAGTCGCCGTTGCTCGACTATGCCAAGCTGATGCAGTCGCTGCACCTCGGCTACGAGTCGCTCAACCGTGACCTGTCCTGCTCCTTCACCGGCGGCGCGTTGACCTTCCCCAACACGCGCTCGGCCCAGTACGCGACGCTGTATGAGCGGATGACGGAGTGGCTGCGCGAGCATTTCGGCGAGGATGGTCTGCGCGAAATCCGGCTGCACGAGATTGTGCATTACTTCCGGTTGACCCCCTACAAGTTCCGCAAGAGTGCCGAAGTGGGGCTGGTGTTCCTGGGCTGCCTCTGCCTGCTGGTGAAGCAGTACGTAGACGAGTACGAGTCTTGCTGAAGGCGGTGCTGGTCGATATGGACGGCACGCTGGTTGAGAGTGCGGCAGCCAACGCGGCGGCCTACGCCCAAGCATTGGGCGAGTGGGGCATCCAAGTCGATCCCGTGGCGCTGGCTCCACGTATCGACGGCCGCAGCTGGCGGGACTTCCTGCCCGGCTTGATCGGCGACCGCACGGACGTGCCGCCCGCCGAGGTCGCAGCCCGCAAGCGCGTGCTCTACCCTGGTTTCTCGCATCTGCTGCGGCTCAACCAGGCGCTGGTCGATCTGCTGCGCCTGTTGCAGGGGCGGGTGGCGATCGCGCTGGTCACCACGGCCTCGTCACAGGCGGTCGAGGGCATCGTCGGCCTGTATGGCTTGGCCGACCTGTTTGACCTCGTGATCTGCGGCGACCATGTGGACCGCGCCAAGCCGCACCCGGAAGCCTATGTGCTCGCGGCGCAACGCCTTGGCGTGTCGCCGGAGCAATGCTTGGTGGTCGAGGATTCGGAGGTCGGTATCGCCGCCGCCCGGGCCTTCGGCGGCGGCCTGCTGCGTTGGATGTCAGCCGCCTAACTCCAGTCCCATGGCCCGGTCCGTGATCCCCCACGTGGACGACCTCGGCGCCAGCCATGGGGCGAACCAGGCTTTCCTCGACCTCGCAGCGTGCAAGCTGGTAACGTGCGGGTCGGTGATGGTGCCAGGCCCCTGGTTCCGCGAGATCGCGGGTGCCGCGTCCGCTGACCCGGCGTTGGACATCGGCATCCACCTGACCCTAACGAGCGAGTGGGAGTCCTGCCGCTGGGCGCCGCTCTCCACCGTCAGCCGCGCGTCCGGGCTGATCGATGGCGATGGGTATTTCTGGCGCGATCTTGCCAGCCTGCATCGCCACCTGGTGCCGGAGGCGGCCGAGGCGGAGATGCGGGCGCAGATCGACCGCGCGCTGGCTGCCGGCCTTCGCCCCACCCACGTCGATGCCCACATGGCGGCGGCGATGCTGCCGGAGCTGCTGGACGCGCACGTGCGGCTGGGCCGCGAGTACGGGCTGTTCCCGGTCCTGCCCCGCTCGATCACTTGGGCCCCCGACCCGGCGGCCTACGCGGCGACGCTGGCCATGCTGGACGCGGAGGGAGCACCGGTGATGGACCATTGCCGCGGCACGCTGCCAGTGGCGGCAGATGCGCTGGAGGCGGGGTGGCGCAAGCTGGTGGCGGAGTTGCCGCCGGGTCTGACCCATCTGGCGCTGCATCCCACGGCGCGGGGGGAGTTCGCGAGCATGGCGCCGGGCCACGCAGGGTGGCGATTCGCGGAGCATGAGGTGCTGGCCAGCGGGTTTCTGCGCGAGCTGTGCGCGGAGGCCGGCATTGCCGTCATCGGCACCCGGGCGTTGCAGCAGTCATGGCTTGGACAGGCCAGCTGATCCAGCTCCAGGCGATCTCATCGCAAGCCGTCGAACTCTCGGCACAGCATGCCGATCATGATGTCGTCGTGCCACTCGCCAGCCGCGAAGGCCGCTTCCCGCTCCTGCTTTTGCTCAGAAAACCCGCATGCCCGGTAGCAGCGGATCGCCCGCTCATTGTAAGCAATGACGCGTAGCCCGATGCGGTGCAGGCCGAGGGCGTCGAATGCCTGGTGCAGCACCAGGCGGATGGCTGCGCCCCAGCCAGCGTTGGCGGCGGGGTCATGCAAGTCGGCTCCTTCTGCAACCGGGGTGTCCGCACATGGGCAGGCGGTGTCTTGACTGTCATGGGCAAGCCTCGCCGACCTCTTGCAGGGCATGGCGCACCCAGTCCAAATCCTCAGCCAACGTCCGCCCGCATGAACGGGCCTCAGGCGGCGTGCCGCAGCGGAATGCCAGGAAGCTGATCGCGCAAGCGGCGTTGAGACGCCGGATGCGCGCCCGATCAAGCTGGACTCCGACAGCCGGCTCATAGACCTCCAACGCAGCCTCCAGCATGTCGTCTCCCTTCCTGTCGAAGACGAGGTAGCGGAAATCATGGTGCCGGTCGGCCCAGGCTGCGCCGTCATAGTCGAACACGCCCTGAACTTCGGCCGTCCGCGGATCGACCGCGATGTTGTGCAGGCCGAGGTCGCTATGCACGAGCACCCTGCCGCCAGGTCCCGTATCCTCGGGGCGCACGCGAAGGTGCTGCTCGGCAAGGATGCCGCCAAGCGACCGGCCGATGCGCCGGGCGAGCGCCCGGTCGTCCTGGGCCTGCTGGAAAAGCCCCCAGGGGTCGCACACGCCGGGAACCAGGGCCCGGACCTCCCAGCCTGCCGCGGCCACGATTAGCACGCGCGGGACTCGGAACGAGCAACGCGCCTGCAACAGCCGCAGAACGCGCCGCTCGGTCGCCAGCCGTTGCAGCCCGTCCGCATTCATCGGGAACCAAGCCATCTGTTCCCCGGTCAGCAAGATAGCCCAGCGGTCCTCGCGCGCCTCGGCCTGCGCATCTTGGGGTGCGAGGTGAAATCCAGCCGTTGCCAGGAGCGTGCGAATTTGCTCGGCATTCATCATCCGCCTCCGCGCTGGCCTGCTTTCGGCTTAGCCGCTACCGTGAACAGCATCACCCCAAAGGTCCGCGCCGTGTCCAGCCTCTACGATTTCACCGTCGCTGCCCCGGATGGAGCGCCCTGCCCGCTCGCCGCCTATCGCGGCAAGGTCGTGCTGGTGGTCAACACCGCGTCCAAATGCGGCTTCACCCCGCAATACGAGGGGCTGGAGGCGCTCTGGCGGCAGCATCGGGAGGATGGGCTGATGGTGCTTGGCTTTCCTTGCAACCAGTTCGCCGGGCAGGAGCCGGGGTCCGCCGCGGAGATCGCCAGCTTTTGCAGCACCAAGTACGACGTGACCTTTCCTGTCATGGCGAAGGTGGACGTGAACGGCGCGGGGGCCGCACCGCTGTTCCAGTGGCTCAAGCGCGAGAAGCCCGGCCTGCTCGGCACCGGCCTGGTGAAATGGAACTTCACCAAGTTCCTGGTGGCGCGGGACGGAACGGTGGCCGGCCGCTTTCCACCCTCCGCCAGTCCGGCGGCCATGGCGGGCGCGGTGGAGACAGCGCTGGCCCAAGCCGCCTGACGGGCATCGCCGGGCTAGACCCAGGCAACGAACCCGGCGGCGAGAACTGGAGTCAGGCATTCGCTTGCAGCTGCTGCGGCTCGACCGCGCGGAGCGGCTTGCTGGCGACCCCCGTCCTCGGCCGGAGGCCGGTGGCGGCGGTCAGGGCTTGCGGCCGCCCCAGGAGGAAGCCCTGCACCCGCCCGATGCCGAACTGCCTGACAATGGCGAGTTGGCCCTCGGTCTCGATCCCTTCCGCGGTGATGGGCAGGCCGAGTTCCGCCGCCAGGGCCGCCACAAGCCGGACGATCGCAGCCGCCCTGGGATCGGTCTCGACGTTGCGGATGAAGGCCGCGTCGATCTTGAGGCCGTCGAAGCGGAAGGTCTGCAGGGAGGACAAAGACGAATATCCAGTGCCGAAATCGTCCATCACGATGCCGACGCCGAGCGCCTTGAGCTTGGCAAGCTGATTGGTGGTCTGCTGGTTGGCGCCGAGCCAAGCGCTTTCCGTGATCTCCAACTCCAGCCGGTGCGGGTCCAGCCCAGTGGTGCGCAGCACATCCGCCACGATGCCGGGCAGCTCCGGGTTCTTGAACTGCACGGGCGAGAGATTGACGGACACGCCGGTCCAAAAATCCCAGCCGATGGCCGCCTCGCAGGCCTCCTTCAGCACGGCGCGCCCCAGCCTGCTGATCAGGCCGCACTCCTCCGCCAACGGGATGAACGTGGAAGGCGGCACCATCCCGCGGACTGGGTGGTCCCAGCGCGACAGCGCCTCCATGGAGGCCACGCGCCCGGTAGCGAGATCGACGATGGGCTGGTACTGCACCTGGAGCCCGCCTTCGGTGATGGCGGTGCGCAGTTCGGCCAACAGCGCCACGCGGTCCTGGAACTCGGTCCCGAGCGCAGGGTCGAACATGCGGTAAGTGCCGCGATCGGCGCTCTTGGCCCGGTAAAGCGCCAGGTCAACGCTTCGCATGATTTCCGCAGGCGTCCGCCCGTCACGCGGGAACATCGCGATGCCCACGCTGGCACCGACGCCGAGCCAGACATCGCCCACGCCGATCCGTTCACCGACGGCAGCGATCACCCGTTCGGCCGCCACGGCCGCCTCGCGCTCGCTTGCACCAGGCAGCAGCATAGCGAACTCGTCCCCGCCCAGGCGTGCGACGGCGTCGCCGTCGCGCAGGGCCAACCCGATCCTTGCCGCTACCGCCATCAGCACGGCGTCGCCGGACGCATGTCCGTAGTCGTCGTTGACTTCCTTGAACCGGTCCAGGTCCATGCTGAGCAGCGCGAACGGCCGGCGAAGGGCATCCGGTGCGGCCGAAGTGCCGCCGCATGCCACGTCGAGCGCATCGAGGAACATGCGGCGGTTGCCAATCCCAGTCAGGCTGTCATGCGTCGCCAGGAAGCGCGCCATGTCGTCGGCCCGCTTCACCTCGGTGATGTCGGAGCCTACGCCGCGGTAGCCCGCGAAGCGCCCGGCCGCATCGGGCACCGGCCTGCCGGTGATGGCCCACCAGCGCTGTTCGCTGCCGATGGCGACTTGCACCGTCACGTCGCGGAATGGCAGCCGGGCCGACATCGCCGATATGACCGTGGCGGTTCCGGCGTCCTTCGACCGCACCAAGTCCAGCACCTCGTGCAGCCCTCGGCCTTCCGCAGCCTCGGCGCTGCGCGCGAGGACCTGTGCGAACCGTGGCGTCACTCGGCGCAGACGCAGCTCCGGGTCCGTCTCCCACAGCCAGTCGGCAGCATTCTCTTCATAGTCGCGCAACAACAGCTGGACGGTGCCGTTCTGCCGCCGCAGCGTGGCACGGATCACCAGGCGTTCCAGCAAGGTCCGGTTGATGACCACGATGCCGGCGAGGGTGAATGCCAGGTAGCCGGCGAAGCTTATTGCCATGTAGCCATCGGCTGGACGCAGTTCCAGCACGACCGCCAGGACCGAAGCGACGGCCGTGGGCAACCAGAAAGCGATGGCGACGGAAATTGGCGAACCAAGCATTGCCGTCGAGACCAGGGCCATGATGATCCCGGTCACGAACTTGTCCTGGCTCGGCTCGACGACCCTGGCCAGTTCGTTGATCACCAGCCCCCACAGCAGCCCTTGCAGCGAGAGCAACCCCACCGAAAGCCGCATGAACGGTCGCGTTCCGCGGCAGCCCGCCGCGAGTCCGGCCCACACCGCGTAGATCAACGCGATGCCGGAGGACAGCAGGAGGCCATAGCGGCCGATCTGTCCGCGGAACTCCAGCATCACCATCAGGATCGTGTTCAGGCCCATCGCCGAAAACACGAAGGTGTTGGTCCGCAGCCCCCGGCACTGCTCCTCCTTCAGCTCCGGCATGTCTGGCGGCAAGAACAAGCCGAACCGCCCCTTGACCGCCTCCCGGAACCTGGCTCGGAGCGAACGGGCAAGGCCCGCCTGCGCCAGCACCGCCCTGCCCTGCCGAATGACTGGATAGAGCCACGACCGTGGCGGCCCCGCCGTCCCGCCAGGGTCCACGGCCCTCTGGAAAGGCTGGCACACGGCTGGATGGTGCGGCTTGCGCCTGGAAGGCAGGATCATCCCGGGGAGCGCCGCCGCGGCAAGGGCAGGACCATGCCGGTCTTGGCCTGGTAGGCGCTGTATTCGCTTGCCAGCGAGGATCGGGCGAACTTAGCCTCCTCCACGCTGGCGGCGCGGTAATACAGCAGGGCCAGGATAGCTGGCGCGAGCCAATGCGCCAGCCTGGCTGACGCAAGCGCCGTCCCGACCCAGAACACGATGTATGAGAGATAGAATGGGTGCCGCACATGCGCATATGGGCCGGCCCGCTGCACGAAGGACGGCTGGTCCGGGCTGAAAGCCAAGGTCAACGGGCGTGCCCGGTTCACGGCGACCGTCCAGCGGAAGAGGGCGACAGACCCGGCCATGAGCGCCAGGGCTGCGGCATCGGCGGCAGTCAGGTGGGATGTGCCTCGCCTGGCTCCGGCAAGCTGGCCGCCGAGGAACCAGGCAAAGCATGCAAGGTTGGCAAGCCCAATCGCCCGCATGCCAGCAGGCATCGGGCCATCCCGCCGGAAATGAGCGGCGATGCCCCATGCGAAATAGGCGAAGCAGGCAGACGCCAACCCTGCCATGAGCAGCACAGCCGTCATGGTCTCTGCCCGCCCACCCGGCGCATCAAGCGTGGCTGGACCGTCTTGCCATGTTCCAAGCCCTCCAGCGCGCTATCTGGCTCCGCGTCCGGGTCGATCAGCTTGAACGTGGCACGTATGTCGTCCCAGGCGGAGCGGGTGCTGGACAGGAGCTGCATCGGGCAGCTCAGCCCGGGGTAAGGCCGGGGACCCGCCACCTCACGGAAGTGGATGCGGCGATAAAACGGCAGGTGGTTGCGCCTCACGCAGGCGTAGCCGACCCGCGGCCCGGCCGCCAAGGTAAGCCGGCCGGCCAAGCGATAGAGCACGAACACCAGGGATTGGTCGTTGGCAGCCTCCGGGGCGCACACCAGCCGGTTGACCTCCACGCCGTCAAAGCCCGGCCCGGCCGGCCCGCAGCCTTGCAGCAGCGCCTCGACCTCGTCCGGGTAGGCCTCCCGGCCCGGGGACATCGTGCCGGGTCCCCGGCTCACCAGGCACACCCGCACCGATCCCACAGCCTGCCCGGCTCGATAGACGATGATGGTCGTAGCGTTCGGCATGCCATCAAACCGGTCGCTGAAGCTTTGCGAGGAATTGGGTGCGATGTGCCCGCCCGCCAGGTAGCTCCGGTAGCGCAGGGCGTAGGCGTCCGCCTTGGCCGCGTCGTCCAGGGCGATTCTCGCCTGGTAGCCGCCATCGGACCCGTTGCGCGCAGCCTCGCCCGGAACCGACAAGCCGGAACGTTGCAGCTCCGTTGTCGGTGCTATCACTATGCATTCGCGCAATCTGGCCCACTCCGGTTTGCGCACCGTTAATGGTAGCGCGGCATGATCGTAACGGTCGCACGCGATAGCATTCAAGCTGCATTGCTGGCCGCGAGGGAGATGGCCGTGCCCGAGTTTCCGCCTGTGAGGACGATCGAGGATTTCCATACCCTTGACGAGGCGGAGGTGCTGCTCGGCTACATGGACGGCTTTGACGGTGGCGCTGCCCCCGGGTCCGACCGGTCCCGCTCGTACTGCCATGGCTGGCGCAACGGCATGGTCGATGGCGGGCGTTGCAGCCCGGACGACGCCCAGCACGCACTTGCGGACGCCTTCGGGCTGCTGTGCTCGCATCTGACCCATTGAACGCGCCGGCCTCAGCCCGCGGGCTTCAACCGGCCGGCCGCAAACCCGGCCAAGCTGGCCGGCAGCCTGCCCGTGACCAGCGCCTCCGCCGTGGCCTCACCCAAGCCCGCCGAGTGCTTGAAGCCATGGCCAGAGCAGGCGGACACCAGTAGTGTCCGCGGGTTGTCCGGCACGCGGGTAACCAGGAAGTCGCCGTCAGGCGTGACGGTGTAGGGACAGACGGCGCTGCGCATCGCCCCGGGCAGCAGGCCCGGCAGGCGGCCGGCCAAGTGTCGGCGGTGCATGGCAGCCGCTTCAGCCGGGCTGACCTCGCGTTGCAACTGGTCAGGGTCGGCCGTGGCGGCCGGCTGCTCCACTGCGACCTTCACGCCTTCAGTGCCGGGCGGAATGGGAAAGCCGTAGAAGCCCTCCTCCGCGGTGTTGCCGTGGGTCCAGATATAGACGGGGCAGGCGCCGGGTGCGAAGGCGGCCGGGTTCGCCGCCGCGAACCAGTGCAGAACCTGCCGCGTGACGGCCATGTGCGGCGCCAAGGCGCTGCCGGCCAAGCGGGAGGACCATGCGCCGGCCGCCAGGACAGCGCCTGCCGCCGTGAAACTCTCGCCCTTGGCCGTGGTGACGCGCACCCCCGCCCCGTCCCGGGCGATGGCAATGACGGGCATGTTGGGGCGGATGGCGGCGCTCAGGCGGCGGGCGAGCGCCAGTTGCGTCGCGATGCAGCGTTCCGGGCAGACGTAACCGCCGCCGGGTTCATAGTAGGCGGCTTCGTCTCCCCGCAGCTGAAATTGCGGGAAGCGGCGCATGACCTCCGCCGCGTCCAGCACCTCGTGCGGGATGGCATGGCGCTGGGCGGCGGCGACAGTGGCCTGGACGAAGCCGGGCTTGCCATGCACCACGGCAGCGCCGGCGCGGGGGGCCAGGATCAGCGCGCCGCACTGGTTCAGCAGCTTTGCGCCGGTTTCCGCCTCCAACTCCCGCCAAATCTCGTGGGAGCGGAGCACCAGCGGTCCGTACTGCTCGCCTTCGCCGACGCCGCAGCGGGTGATGCGGGTGTCGCCGTGGCTGCTGCCCCAGGCATGGGGCGGGTTCCAGCGGTCAAGGCCGAGCACGCGCTGGCCGCGCCGGGCCAGCTGCAGCAGCGTGGCGCTGCCCACTGCGCCCAGGCCGATGACGATTGTATCAAAGGCGGGCGTGTCGAAGGTGGGCACCGGGCTAATCCGGCGGCCGGACGCGGCGCAGCCGGGCGAGCGCCTGGGCCCAGCTTCGCGCCAGGCGGCCGAAGATCAGCTGCTCGTAGATCGAGAACGCGGCGGCCTTGCTGGCGTCCGAGCGGGTCGGGTAGGGCACGATCGCGCTCGAGATCGTCCAGGCCGAGGCCTTGCCGGTCATCGCCAGCACCCAGGGCAGCACGAGTTCACCGGCTCCCGCACCCACGATCGTGACGCCGACCAGGCGGCCCCGCGCACGGACAAGTTTGACAAACCCCGTCGCAACGCCGTCCGCCACGGCCCGGTCGTTGTCTGCGAACTCGGTGCGGTGGACCTGCACCGCGCCGTGCCGCGTCCGCGCGGCCGCCTCAGTCAGGCCGGCCTGCGCCAGCTCCGGATCGGTGTAGAGCACGGTGGGCAGGGCGGCGTATCGGGCCGGGCTGGGCAGGCCGAGGGCGATGTTGGCCACGGCGAGCGTACCCTCATACCCGGCGGCGTGGGTCAGGCGAGGCCCTTCCCGGCAATCGCCAACCGCCGTGATGTGCCGGTTGCTGGTCCGCCGCCGCAGGTCCACCTGGATGCCGGCTGCCGTCGCCGACACGCCCGCTGCCTCCAGCCCCAGCGTGTTCAGCGCCGGCGTGCGCCCAGCGGCGAGCAGGAGGTGGCTGCCGAGCAGCACGCCGCCTGGCTCGATGTCCAATTGGATGCCTCCCGGCACGGCGGCGGCCCGCACCGCCCGTGTCTGCGCGCGCAACTTCACGCCTTCCGCCGCCAGTTGCCCCGCCACCAGCGCCACCGCATCGGCATCGCCGCCCGCGAGCAGGTCGCCGGGTTCGATGACGGTCACGGCGGAGCCGAGCCGCCGGAAGGCCTGCGCCATCTCCAGTCCCATCGCCCCACCGCCCAGGACCAGCAGGTGGCGCGGCAGCTCCGCCAGGTCGAACAGGGTCTCGTTGGTGAGATACGGCACGGCTTGCAGGCCCTCCACCGCCGGAACAATCGGCCTTGACCCGGCGGCCAGCACGATCCGCGGGGCGGCCAGCCGCCTGCCGTCCACCGCCACGCTGTGCCGCCCGGTGAGGCGGGCCGTCCCGGCGATGACCTCGACGCCCCAGGCCCGGAACCGCTCGGCGGAGTCGTGCGGGGCAATAGCGTCGATGGCCCCCTGGACGTGGGCGCGCACCTGGGCGAAGTCGATCGCTACGCCCGATGCCGAGACGCCCAGGGCGCCGCCCCGCATCGCATGCGCGCGCCGGGCGGCGGCGAGCAGCGCCTTGGACGGCACGCAGCCGGTGTTGAGGCATTCCCCACCCATGCGGCCGCGCTCCACCAGCGCCACACGCAGCCCGAGCCGGGCCGCGCCACCCGCAGCCGTCAGCCCGGCCGCGCCTGCGCCGACCACGATCAAGTCGTGGGTCCATCGGGTCATCGGACATCCGGGTAGTTGCGGTGCAGCCCCTTGCGGAAGCCCAGGCCCCAGAGCACGCCGATCTTGAGATAGATCCAGTTGGCCCGCAGGCTGCCCCACTCGGCCACCCGGCGGTCGGAGGTGAGCACCACGCGGTTGACCAGGCGGGTGCGCCCGAGGCGGGTGAACCGGATGCAAAGGTCGGCCTCCTCCATCACCAGCAGCGCCGGGTCGCAGCCGCCGACGGCCAGGAAGTCGGCGCGGCGGAAGAACATCGCGTGGTCGCCGAACAGCAGCCGCGCGCCACGCCAGAACAGCAGCGGGCGGAACAGCAGCGGCGCGTACCAGGTCTTGGCCCAGTTGTGCAGGCTGGTGCCCCAGCGCACCGCGTCCGGCCCGCACAGCAGGGGCGTGAACCCGGCCAGCGCCGTTCGAGGGTCGGCCAGGGTGGCGCGCATGACGGCCACGGCGTCGTCCGGCAGGATGGTGTCGGCATGCAGGATGCAGACGAGCGGGGCGGTGACCTCGGCCACGCCGCGGTTGATCTGCGCGGCCCGGCCCCGCACCCGGTGCTGCACGACGCGCAGCCCGGCTGCCTGCGCCATGGCGGCCGAGGCGTCGCTGCTGCCGCCGTCCACCAGCAGGATTTCGGCCGGCGCAGGGTGCAGGGCGGCAAGGCAGCGCAGCAGGCGGGGCAGCGCCGCGGCCTCGTTCAGCATGGGGACGACGATCGCGACGCCGGGTCTGCCCGTCATGCCAGCAGGCCGGGCCAGCGGGCCAGGTCCTCCGGCCGGTCCAGGTCGGCCAGGGTGTCCAGCACCGCGGGCGTCACGCCGTGGTCCGCCATGCGCCGCAGCGTGAGGGCGAGCACCTCGGCGGCGCCCCAGGGCATGGCCGCGAACAGGAACGGCATCGGCCGGGCCAGGCCGAGCAGGTAGTAGCCGCCATCCTCCGCCGGGCCGATCACCGCTGGATGAATGCGCAGCGCGGCCACGGCGGCTGTCAGGTGCGCTGGAAGAAGGTCCGGGATGTCGGCGCCGACCAGGATCGCGGGCGGCGGCACCCGCTCCATGCGCTCGCCCAGGTCGCCGCCGCCCTGCTCGGCCAGCGCCACGTCCGAGCCGAGCCAATCCTGGAACCGAGCCAGGGGCGCGCCAGTGGTCCGCACCTCGAATGGCAGGGCGCTGCCGCGCACGGCCGCCAACGCCCGTTCGGCCAGGCGGCGGTGTAGTCCGGCGGCGTGCACGGCTCCCAACGCCGGGATCAGCCGCGTCTTGGCGCGGCCCGGCTCGGGGAAGCGGGCGAACAGCGCCACGCGCGGGACGATGGCCGCCGGGCTAGTCAAGGGCGTTTGCCGCCCGCATCTGCTTGCCCATGACCTTGCGCCCGCCCGTTCCACTCCTGCCTGTCATCGCGGCCTTGGCCGTCGCCGTCATTCTGGTGGGCGAGCGCCGGGCGCCGCTGCGCCGCCAGACCCAGCGGGAGCCGGAGCGGCTGCTGCGCAACGCAGCCCTCGGCGCGCTCAGCATGGCCGTGGTGGCCGCCGTGGAAAGCCCGCTGGTTCAGCCCCTCGCGCGCCAGGCCGAGACCCGGCGGCGTGGCCTGGCGCAGCGCCTGCCCGCGCCGGCTTGGGTGCGCGACGCCGCCGCATTCCTGCTGATGGACTACACGACCTACCTTTGGCACGTCCTGACGCACAAGGTGCCGATACTGTGGCGGCTGCACCTGGTGCACCACGTCGATCTCGACATGGACGCCTCGACCGCGCTGCGCTTCCACGCGCTCGACATGCTGGTCTCGGCACCGTTCCGCGCGGCGCAGGTGGCGGTGGCCGGCGCCTCGCCGCGGGCGCTGCGGCTGTGGCAGGCGTTCTTTTTCGTGTCGGTGCTGTTCCACCACGCCAACCTGCGCCTGCCGGCCCGGCTGGAGCGGCAGCTGGCCCGCGTGCTGACCACGCCGCGCATGCACGGCATCCACCACTCCACCGTCCAGGGGGAGACCGACTCGAATTGGTCGAGCGGGCTGAGCCTTTGGGACCACCTGCACCGCACCTTCCGGCTGGACGTGCCGCAGGACCGGTTGCAGGTCGGCGTGCCGGGTTACCGCGACCCGGCTGAAATCCGCCTCCGCCCCTCGCTGCGTCTGCCCTTCGCCAAGCAACGCGACGCCTGGCGGCCCCAAGAGGGCAGCATGGTCCGCCACTGACGGGCCGCTACCGGGAACAGGCTGCGCCGCCCAGCACGCAGAAGCGGGCGCAATGCGGATGGTTGAGCAAGACAGGGCCATCCGCCTCGGCCAGCGTGCCGCCCAGCTCGAATTGCGGGTCGTACGGCAGCAGGGTGCAGGCCAGCACGGCGGGGGCTGCCACACCCCGGCGCTTCACCACCATGCGGCCGCTGGCGCACATCACGCTATCCGGCGACTTGTTCAGGATGCCCCAGCAGGCCGTGGTGATTTCCGGCACGTCGGCCGCGCCGTCCATCTCGGGGAAAAGCATCAGCCGCACCGGGTCGACCGCGTCCAGCGGAACGCCGCGGGAGGCGAACAGGCGGGCGTAGCCGGCGCGCAGGGCCGCCTCCGGCTCCGGGCTGAAGCCGGCCCGCCCGGCGACGTGGACGGCGAAGCCATTGGCCGCGAGCCAGGCCAAGCCCTGCATGGTGATCTCAAACGTGCCCGGCCCACGCTCCCGGTCGTGCAGCGCCGGGCCGTGGTGGTCCAGGCTGACCCGCAGCGTCAGCAGGCCGGGATGGGCGCGGTTCAGCACGGCCAGGCGGTCCCGGCTGCGCATCATCGGGCGCATGGCGTTGGTCAGCACCAAGGTTGGCAAGCCGCGGCCCAGGCTGTCCTCCAGCATGGGCAGCATGTCCGGGTTCATAAACGGCTCGCCGCCGGTGAAGCCGATCTCCTGCACCGGGTCTGGCCGCGCCTGCGCCTCGTCCAGGAAGGCGAAGACTTCCGGGGCGGACAGGTAGACCAAGGCGTCGTTGCGCGGGCTGCTCTCGATGTAGCAGCGGGCGCAAGTCAGGTTGCAGAGCGTGCCGGTGTTGAACCACAGGGTGCGAAGGGCGGACAGGGCCACACTGGCACGCTGCTCACCCTTGGCGGTACGAAGCGGGTCGGTGAACTTGGCACGGTACAGCGCTGCCTGCGACAAAGCGAGAGACCCCTGACATGCGCCCTGGAAATGGTGCGCAGGACAGGAAGTTCAGGGTCTGCCCGTCGTCACATGGCCGGGACGTCGGCGCGCTGCACCTCGGGCCAGCCGATGCTGGGGGCGTGGCCGCGAAAGTTCTCCAGCCACCAGCGCCAATCCTGCTGCACCAAGGAGAACGGCGAGGCGTGGCCGAGTTCGCGCGCCGCCCAGACCGGCCAGTGCGGGTTGGCCAGCGCCGGCCGGCCCAGCATCACCAAGTCGATCAGTCCCTCGCGGACGACCCGGTCGGCGTTCTGCGGCACGCCCAGATTCCAACTTGTTGCGACGGGGATGCCCACCTCCCGGCGCACCCGGTTGGCCCGCTCGATCATGAAGCCGACCTCGTTCATCGGCGGGTTGACCATCTCGTCGGTGTTGAAGCCGAGCGACAGGTCGGCAAGGTCGAGCCCGTGATCCTTCATCATGCCGATGGCGGTCACGGCGTCCTCGAACTGCGTGCCCGCCGGGTGCAGGTCGTCCGAGCCAAGCCGCATGGTGAGCGGGTACTTCTCCGGCCACACCGCCCGCACCGCGTCCAGGGCTTCGAGGTGGAAGCGCGCCCGGTTGGCGACGCTGCCGCCGTATTCGTCCGTGCGCTGGTTGGCCAGCGGCGAGAAGAAACTGGCGCCCAGGTAGCCGTGCGCGTAGTGCATCTCGAGCCATTTGTAGCCGGCCTCCAGCGCCCGCACGGCGGCGGCGGCATAGTCCTTGTGCAGCTGCTTGATCTGCGCCACGGACAGTTGCTGGACCGGATAGACATGCCCGCCGCCGCCGTACGGGATGGCGGAGGGCGCCATGCAGGTCCAGCCATCCGGGTGGTCCGGCGGCAGCTGCTTCCACATCCCCTCGGAGTTGACGCCGCGATGGGGCGGCAGTTCGCTGCCCTTGCGCCCCGTATGGCCGAGCTGGATGGCGGGCACGGCGCCCATCCGCTCGATGATTGCGGTGACGCGGGCATGGCCCTCGATCTGGTCGTCGCTCCAGATGCCGGCGCAGGACGTCGTGGTGCGACCGTCCGGCGTGATGGCCATCTGCTCGCCGAACACCAGCGCGAACCCGCCGGCGGCGCGGGCGCCGAGATAGCTCACGTGGTAGTCGTCCAGCTTGCCATCGACCGAGTTGTACATGGTCATCGGCGACATCACG
>CAXTJU010000012.1:0-62106 GCA_964244655.1 uncultured Acetobacteraceae bacterium
CATGTCGGATGCCGAGCTGCGCAAGATCATCGACGAGCCGCCGGAGCGACGCGACTCCGGATAGCGTTCCGCGGGGCGGCTGCGGCTTCGCCCCAAGCGCCACCAGGGCAAGGTCGCCTCCTGGACACTTGGCTTGGCTACAGAAGCGCCTTGGCCAGCAGCATGTGGACGCCCTTGTTGCCGTCCACCAGCTGCGTGACCCGCAGGTTGCCGGCCAGCGAGCACAGCATGTAGGCTTGGTTGCGCGTCAGCGACGTGCGCCGGCACACGTGCTGCACCATCTCGCGCACCGCCTGCTTGGCCGCGTCGTCCAGGTCCTCGTCCAGCCCGATCGACATGAGGTGGGTCGCCGTCTCCGCGAACGGGAAGTCCACCGCCATGTCCTTGCGCACCGTCAGCCGGAAGCTGCCGGTCAGCCCGATCTCGAGCGCCGTGATGCACACCTCGCCGTCCCCCTGCATGCCGTGGCCGTCCCCGGCCATGAACAGCGCGCCCTCGTTGAACACCGGCAGGTACAGCGTGGTGCCGGCCTTCAGCTCCTTGTTGTCCATGTTGCCGCCGAACGCGCGCGGCACTGGGGAGCCGCAGCGGCCCCAGGCGGGCGGCGGCGCCACGCCGATGATGCCGAAGAACGGCTTGATGGCCAGCTCCGTGCCCCAGGGCAGGGTGGCGACGCCGCGGGCGTGGTCCACCACGGGGTGGATCGTCTCGTACTCGGTGAACTCCTCCGGCAGCGTGCCCAGCAGCGGCAGGATGGCGACGAAGCCCCAGTCCATCCGCACCTTGGCGTCCAGGATGTCGATCTGCAGCGTGTCCCCCGGGCGGGCGCCGCGCACGAACACGGGGCCGGTGATGAAGTGCGGCCCCGGGCCGGGGGGCAGCGCGTCCAGCGCCGCCAGGTAGTCGGCCGGCACCGGCAGGTGGCTGGGCAGGCTGTCCCGCCCGCCGGCGGGGAAGGAGTGCAGCGTCACCGTGTCGCCGGACTCCACCTCCAGCACCGGCGGCGTGCGCGAATCCAGGTAGCCGAGCACCATCTTGTCCGGGGTGGCGGCGATCTCGTGGTGGGCCATGTCGTGTCTCCGTTAGAACTGGACGCCGCGGGTTAGCGCGCCGTCCACGACGAGGTTGGTGCCGGTGATGAAGCTGGCGGCGGGGCTGGCGAGGAACGCCACGGCGCGGGCCACCTCCTGCGGCGTGCCCATGCGGCCGGTGGGGTTGAGCGCCAGCGCCGTGGCGAACAGCGCCGGGTTGCCGTGCTCGATCTTCTCCCACACGCCGCCGGGGAAGTAGGTGTTGCCGGGCGAGACGCTGTTGGCGCGGATGGACTTAGGCGCCAACTGATAGGCCAGACCTTGCGCGTAGTGGATCAGCGCCGCCTTGAACGCGCCGTATGGCCCGGCGGCGAAGTCCACCTCGCGGCCGGAGACGCTGCTGATGACCACGATGCTGCCCGCGTCCGATCGCTCCAGCCAGGGCATCGCCGCGTCCACCACGCGCACGCTGCCCATGATGTCCGTCTGGAACCCGGCGTGCCATGCTGCTTCGTCCCCTGTCACGGCCAGGGCGCTCACGTTGGGCACCACGATGTCGAGCCCGCCCAGCTCGGCCGCGGCCTCCGCCACGAATCCGGCCAGGGCGGGGCCATCCGCCACGTCCACGGCGGCGCCGAACACGCGCCGGCCGGGCTGGGCCAATGCCGCCGCGGCGGCTTCCACCTCGCCTGCGTTGCGGGCGCAGAACGCCACGTGCGCGCCCTCCGCCGCGAGCAGCTCCACGATGGCGCGGCCGATGCCCTTGGTGCCGCCCGTCACCAGCGCGCGGCGTCCGTCCAGTCCCAAATCCATCGGATTCTCCTACGGTCAGATCGAGAGATATCGGCCCAGCTCGGCCCGGTCCATGTCCGCGCCCGCGCCGGACGCGGCCACCGCACCCCGGCTGAGCACGACGTAACGGTCGGCGAGCGAGCGGGCGAAGTCAAAGTACTGCTCCACCAGCAGGATGGACATGCGGCCCTTGAGCGAGGCGATCACCGCCTCGATGGACTTCACCACGGAAGGCTGGATGCCCTCGGTCGGTTCGTCCAGCAGCAGCAGGCGGGGCCGGCCTATCAGCGCGCGGCCGATCGCCAGCTGCTGCTGCTGCCCGCCGGACAGGTCGCCGCCGCGCCGCCGCCACATGGCCCGCAGCACCGGGAACAGGCTGCACACCTCGTCCAGGGCGGCGCCGTCCCGCTGCCCCTGCGCCTTGGCGCTGACCATCAGGTTCTCGCCCACCGACAGGTCGGCGAAGATCTCCCGCCCCTGCGGCACGTAGCCGAGGCCGCCCTGCGCCCGCCGGAAGGACGGCCAGGCGGTGATGGCGGCGCCCTCCAGCCGGATGTGCCCGGCGCTCGGCGGCAGCAGCCCGGCGATGCAGCGCAGCAGCGTCGTCTTGCCCGCGCCGTTGCGCCCCAGCAGCGCCAGGCACTCGCCCCGCGCCATGGCGAGCGACACGCCGCGCAGGCTTTGCGCGCTGCCGTAATGGTGGTCGAGGCCGTCGATGCGGAGGTGCTCCGTCATCGGCCGATGTAAACCTCGATCACCCGGTGGTCCGCGCGCGCCTCGGCCATGCTGCCCTCGAACAGGGTGCGGCCCTCGTGCAGCACCGTCACCGTGTCCGCCACCTGCTCCACGAAGTCCATGTCGTGCTCCACCACCACGATGCTGCGCCCCGGTGCGCGCAGCGCGTGCAGCAGGGCGGCGGTGCGCGCGGTCTCCTCGTCGCTCATGCCCGCCACCGGCTCGTCCAGCAGCAGCACCTTGGGCTGCCCCACCAGCACCATGCCGATCTCCAGCCACTGCTTCTGCCCGTGCGACAGCGTGCCGGCCAGCGCGTCCCGCTGCGCGGCCATGCCGATGGTGTCCAGCAGGCGGTCGATCGCGGCCTGCTTGCCGGCGCGGGACGCGAACACCTCGCGCAGCAAGGAGCCGCGGTGCTGGCGCAGCGCCAGGTCCAGGTTCTCCGCCACCGTCAGCGCCTCGAACACGCTGGGCTTCTGGAACTTGCGGCCGATGCCGGCCAGCGCGCGCTGCACCTCGTTCAGCGGGCGCAGGTCCGCGCCGTCCAGCCGGATGCTGCCGCTGCGCGGCGCGGCCTTGCCGGTCAGCACGTCCAGCAGCGTGGTCTTGCCGGCGCCGTTGGGGCCGATCACGCCGTGCACCTGGCCGTAGCGCGCCTCGAAGCCCAGGCCGTCCAGCGCCACGAAGCTGCCGAACGCCACGGTGAGCCCGGCGGTGGCGACGGCGACGCTCACCGCCGGGTCCCTGCCGGCAGCAGCCCGCCCATCCAGGCGCGCGAGCGGTTGTGCAGGTCCAGCAGCCCGTTCGGCAGCGCCAGCACCACCGCCAGCACCAGCAGGCTGAGGATGAACGGCCACAGCAGCGGGGCGGAGGCGGCCGTCCAGTCGCGCAGCCCGTTGACCAGCGCCGCTCCCAGCGCCGCGCCGCACAGCCCGCCGCGCCCGCCCACCGCCACCCAGACCGCGACCTCCAGCGAGAGCGCCGGGTCCAGCAGCGAGGGGTTAATGATGCCGACCTGCGGCACGTAGAGCGCCCCGCCCACCGCGGCGACGCTGGCCGACAGGCACCAGGCGGCGAGCTTGAGCCACAGCGTGTCGTAGCCCAGGAAGCGCAGCCGGGTCTCGTCGTCGCGGATGGCGGCCAGCAGGCGGCCGAACCGGCTGGCCAGCAGCGCGCGGCCGCCGAGCAGGCAGGCGAGCGCCGCACCCGTGGACAGCGCGGCCAGCAGCACGGCCGCCCGCGGCCCGCCGGCGGGCCGCCCGGCCACGGCGTGGAACCCGGTCATGCCGTTGTTGCCGCCGAACCCGGTGTCGTTGCGAAACATCAGCAGCATGGCGGTGTAGGTCAGCGCTTGGGTGATGATGGAGAAGTACACCCCGTTCACCCGGGAGCGGAACGACACGTAGCCGAACGCGAACGCCACCGCGGCGGGCACGAGCAGCACGGCCAGCGCCGTGAGCACGGGCGAGTCGAACGCCGCCCACCAGCCGGGGAAGCCGCCATGGCCCATGAACAGCAGGAAGTCCGGCAGCACGCCGGTGGCGGCGGAGGCGGTGCGCAGCAGGTGCATGGCCGCGATGTAGCCGCCCAGGGCGAAGAACAGCCCGTGCCCCAGGCTGAGCACGCCCGCGCCGCCCCACATCAAGTCCACCGCCATGGCCAGCAGCACGAAGCACATCACCTGGCCGACCAGGTTCACCAGGTAGGTGGGCAGGGCCGCGCTCCACAGCAGAACCAGCGTGGCCAGCAGCAGCGCCGCCAGCACCCCCGCCGTGCGGTCCAGCACCTTCACCGCCGGCCCCGCAGCGCCACCAGCCCCTCCGGCCGCCACTGGATCAGCCCGATCACCAGCAGCAGGGCGGCGACCTTCGCCGCCACCGCGCCGTAGAACGGCTCGACCCCCACGTTCACCAGGCCGATTCCCAAGGCCGCGATCGCCGTGCCGAGCAGGCTGCCGACGCCGCCCAGCACCACCACCATGAAGCTGTCGATGATGAAGCCGGTCCCCATGGTCGGGTTCACGTTGTAGATCGGCGACAGCGCCAGCCCGGCCAGGCCCGCCAGTCCGGCGCCGAAGCCGAACGCGGCCCTGTCCACCCGGCGGGTCGAGATGCCGACGCAGCCAGCCATGGCGCGGTTCTGCGTCACGGCGCGGATGAACAGGCCGAGGTCGGTCAGCCGCAGCAGCGCCAGCGACCCGGCGAACGCCGCCGCCGCGAACCCGATAGCGGCCAGGTGGTTCCAGGTCACCAGGAAGTCCCCCACCACCCGCACGCCGCCGGCGAGGTAGGGCGGCGTCTGGAACTGCAGGTTCTGCGTGCCAAAGCCGACCCGCAGCAGGTTGACCAGCAGCAGGCTGATCGCCCACGTCGCCAGCAGCGTCATCAGCGGGCGGCGGTACAGGTGGCGGATCACCAGCGCCTCCATCGCCACCCCCACCAGGGCGGCGGCGGCGAACGCCACGGGGATGGCGGCCACGGGATACCAGTCGATCCAGCCCGGCGCCCAGGCGCGGATCGCCTGCTGCACGCAGAAGGCGGCATAGGCGCCGACGGTGATCAGCTCGCCTTGCGCCAGGTTGATGACGCCCATCAGCCCGAAGATGATGGCCAGCCCGGCGGAGGACAGGAACAGCACGGAGCCGACGCTGACCCCGTTGTAGGCCAGCGCCAATGCGTCGCCGAGCCGCACCCACCGGCGCGCCCGGGCCAGCGCCGCATCCAGCGCGGGCGTCATGCCGGGCTGGCCAGCGTAGGCCGCATCGGCGCGCAGGCTGGCCAGGGTGGCCACCGCCTGGGAGGTCGGGTCCTGCGCCAGGGCCTGGACGGCGGCCATCCGGTCGTCGGCATCGGCGGCGTGCAGCCCGGCCGCGACCACCGCGCCGCGCAGGGCCGCCGCGACCGCCGAGTCCCGCTCGGTGTCCAGCGCCTGGCGCAGCAGGCCGGGGGGCAGACCGTCCGGCCGGCGGGCCAGGGTGCGGACCGCGGCCAGCCGCTGAGCCGGGGCGGCGGCGAACAGGTCCAGCGCCGCCCCCGCTTGTTCCAGCAGCCCCCGGCTGCGCAGGCTCGGCACGGGCGCGCGCAGTCCGTCCGGCAAGACGGCGGGCTGCAAGGTGGCGGCGTCCAGCACACCACCGGGTCCGTCAAGAAAGGCCTGGCCGCCCTCGCCGCAGCGCAGCCGCCGGGCCGCGAAGGCCTGCACCACCGCCTGCGACCACACCCGGTCTGCGGGATTGGCAGCATTTGCGATCACGGATTGCAGCGCCGCAGGGGGATCGGCGCCGCACAGCCCGGCCAGGACGCCGGGCCGGGGCGGCGCGTCCTGCGCCCAGGCGGGCGAGGCCAGCAGCACGCCGCAGGCGAGGGCGCGCCGCAGGGATGCGGGCATCCGGCCGGGTCAGACCGGGCTGAACGGGATGGGCTTGGGCGTGCCGTCCGACTGCCACAGCACGTCGAAGCCCTGCTTCTCGTTCACCGAGCCGATGAACACGCCGCGGCTGACGTAGTTGTTGTCGCTCGACATGGTCAGCGTGTAGCCGGACGGGTCGGCGAAGCTCAGCCCGCCGAACGCCCGGCGCACCTCCGGCACGTCGAAGCTGCCGGCCTTTTGCGCCGCCATTGCCCAGAGATGCACGCCGTCATAGGCGGACACCATCGGGTCGATCGCCACGTCCGGGCGGTAGGGCGCACCGGATTTCTTCACGAAGGCCGCCCAGTCGGCCAGGAACTTCACGTTGCGCGGCCCCGGCGCGTTTTGCAGGTAGGCCCAGCAGTTCAGGCTGCCGACCAGGCCGGCAGTGTTCAGCCCCTCCAGGTCGGCCTCCACCATGTCCAGTCCCAGCACGGGGATGTCGGTCGGCTTGAGGCCCTGGTTGACGTACTCGCGCAGGAAGTCCGGGATGGAGCTGCCCACCACGGTCAGCACGATGATCGGCTGGCCGCCGCCGGCGCCGGCGAAGCTGCGGATTTCGTTGACCAGGTTCTGGAAGTTGCTGAAGCCGAACGGCACATACTCCTCGCGCCAGGCGGCAGGCTCGATGCCCTTGGTGCCCCAGTATGCCTTGAGGATCTTGTTGATGGTGCGCGGCCAAACGTAGTCGCTGCCCAGCATGAAGAACCGCTTGGCCGAGCCGCCGTCCGGCCCCATCAGGTAATCGACCGCCGGCAGCACGGAGCTGGAGGGCGGCGAGTTCAGGTAAACGACGTTCTTGGAGTTCTCTTCGCCCTCGAAGTGCAGCGGGTAGAACAGCAGCCCGTCCGCCTGCTCCACCACCGGCAGCACCGATTTGCGGGACACGGAGGTCCAGCAGCCGAACAGGGCGGCGACCTTCTGCTCCTGCAGCAGCTGGCGGCCCATCTGGGCGTAGGTCGGCCAGTCGGAGGCCGGGTTGGTGGTCACCACCTCCACGTGCCGGCCCAGCACGCCGCCGGCCGCGTTCAGCTCGTCGGCGGCCATCTGCACGACGTAGTTCATGCGGCCCTCCAGGTTGGCCATGGTGCCGGAGGAGGAGAACAGGCAGCCGAGCTTGACGGCATCGGCGGCCCAGGCCGGGCGCATGATGGCCGGCATGGCCAGCGCCGCGCCGGCTGCGGCGAGGGCGGAACGCCGGGTCAGGTCACGCATGGGGGTTCTCCTGGGGATCGCTTTGTCCCGCATCTGGCCGGCACGCTCCCGCCGGGGCACCGGCGGGTCCATAAGTGAAACGACGTATTGGCACTGCGCCCCTGTTAGTTTATTCCTACGAACTCGCGCATTGTCTCCCGGTCCCGCGCGATCTCCGGCGGCACCTCCCGGGTGACGAGGCCCTTCTGCAAAATCAGCACCCGGTCGGAGAGCGCCGAGATGAAGTTGAGGTTCTGCTCCACCAGCACCATCGTCACGGCCCGGCGGCGGCGCACGCCGTGCAGCGTGTCGATCATCTCCTCGATGATGGAGGGCTGGATGCCTTCCGTCGGCTCGTCCAGCAGGATCAGCTTGGGCTCGACGCACAGGCAGCGCGCCAGGGCCAGCAATTGCTGCTCCCCGCCCGACAGCGCGCCGCCCGCCCGGTCCAGCAGCCGGGCCAGCCGGGGGAAATCCTCCAGGATGGCGCTGATGGTCCGCTTCGGGTCGGTGCAGCGCAGGCAGCCCATGCGCAGGTTCTCGGCCACGGTGAGGGTGGCGAAGATGTCCCGGCCTTGCGGCACGTAGCCCAGGCCCAGCCGGGCGCGCGCCGTGGGAGACAGCGCCGTGACATCCCGCCCGTCGAACTGCACCCGGCCCGCCGTCGCCGGCAGGAAGCCCATCAGCGTGCGCAGCAGGGTGGTCTTGCCCATGCCGTTATGGCCGAGGATGCCGACCACCTCGCCCGCCGCTGCCGCCAGCGTCACCCCGGCCAGGATCGGGATACGCCCGTAGCCGGAGCGCAGCCCGGCGACGGCGAGCATGGTCATGCCGCTTTTCCCAAGTACACGTCCCGCACGCGGGGGTCGGCCAGCACCTGCTCCACCGAGTCCTCCATCAGCACCGCGCCGCGGTTGAACACGGTCACGGTGGTGGCGATCATGCGGATGAACTGCATGTCGTGCTCGACCACCACGAGCGCCTGGGTACGGTTGATCTCGCAGATCAGCTCGGCGGTGCGCGCCACCTCGGCATGGTTCATGCCGGCGGCCGGCTCGTCCAGCAGGATCAGCTGCGGCTCCTGCGCCAGTACGGTGGCGATCTCCACCCATTGCCGCTGGCCATGGGCGAGCTGGCCCACGACGCGCTCCGCGATGGCCTCCAATTGCAGCCGGGCCAGGGTGCGCTCCACCACCGCCCGCGCCTGCCGGGCGGAGCGGCGGCGGGCAGCGGCGATGAACACGTTCTCCCGCACCGACAGGCCGTTGAACACGTTGGGCACCTGCGTCTTGATGCCGACGCCGAGCCGGGCGATCTCGTGCGGGTTGGCCCCCGCCACGTCGCGGCCGCGCAGCCGGACGCTGCCTTCCGTCGGGCGGAGCTGCCCGGTCAGCACCTTGAAGAACGTGCTCTTGCCCGCGCCGTTGGGGCCGATCAGGCAGCGCAGCTCGCCCTCGCGCAGCGTGAGATCGACCGACTGCACGGCGGTCACGCCGCCGAAGCGCATGGTGACGCCCCGCGCCTCCAGCAGCGCGCTCACCGCGGCGCCTGCGCGACTTCGGCCGGCGCGCGCGCCGCCGCCGCGCGACGCAGCGGCAGCAGCCGGTCGCGGATCACCGGCACCACGCCCTGCGGCACCAGCAGCACGAAGGCCACCAGCACCACGCCGAGCCCCAGGTTCGGATCGACCGTGCCCTGCGACCCGGCGAGGATGATGAGGTATTGAATCCCCACCGCGCCCAGCATCGGCCCGATCAGGGTGCCCAACCCGCCCACCAGCACGAAGATGATGACCTGCGCCGACATGGTGAGGCCGAACACGGTGGGGCTGATGAAGCCGCCCCAGTTGGTGAACAGGCAGCCCGCCAGCCCGCCCACCCCGGCGGCGATCATGAAGGTGAGCAGCTTGTAGAGCCTTGGGTCGTAGCCCAGCAGCATGGCGCGCGTCTCGTTCTCGCGGATCGCCACCACCACCCGGCCGAACCGGCTGGCGAGAATGGCCCGCAGCAGCGCATAGACCGCGATCAGCGAGCCCATGGCGGCGTACCACACCTGCTCCGGACTGAGCGGGTCGGCAGCGTCGCCGGGCATGTTGAGCGGCGGCACCCCCGGCATGCCGTTGAAGCCGCCGAGCTCGGCGCTGCCGATGCGGTAGGCGCTGCCGGAGGTGGAGTTGACCAGCTCGAATAGGATGACCGAGACGGTGAGCGTGATCACGCCGATGTAGGCGTCGCTGATGCGGCCGTAAAACATGAAGTAGCCGAGCAGGGCGGCGAACAGCATGGGCACGGCCACGGCGATCAGCACCGGCAGCGTGCTCTCGCCCAGGTTGATGGCCGCCACGGCGTAGGCGTAGCCGCCGAGGCCGAGGAACGCCGCCTGGCCGAACGACATGATGCCGCCATAGCCCCACAGGAAGCCCTGGCTGAGCGCGAACATCGCCATGGCGGCGAACACGGTGACCTGCACGATGCCGAACAGGTCCAGCACCTGCGGCAGGCCGAACATCAGCGCGAGCCCGCATGCCACCACCGCCGCGAAGCCGGGCCAGCTGGTCATAGGCTGCGCCTTAGGAATCGGCCGGTGATGCCTTGAGGCAGGATGCGGATCATCAGCACGGCGGCGGCCAGCAGCGCCACGTCGCCGAGGATGGGCGTGGTCTGGAACGACACCAGCTCGTCGATCACGCCGAACAGCGAGGAGGCGAGGCCGGTGCCGGTTATGATGGCCGGCCCGCCGCCCAGCACGGTGATGAAGGCGCGCGCGATGTAGGCGTTGCCCATGCCCGGCGAGACGCCCGAGATCGGTGCCAGCACGCCGCCCGCGAGCCCGGCCAGGGCGGAGCCGAGCGCGAACGCCGCCATGTAGATGGCGGGCGGCGACACGCCCAGCGCCGCCGCCATGTTCGGGTTCTGCATGGTGGCGCGCAGCACCAGGCCGAACTTGGTAGCGCGCAGCAGCGCCAGCATGCCGGCCAGCCCGGCCAGCGCGGCCGCCACGATCACCAGGCCATACAGGCTCGCCCCGTAGCGCCCGATGCCGAAGCCGCCGACCGGCATGGGGGCGGCGCGCACCACGTTGCCGAACAGCGTCGACATCAGGCCGATCAGCGCCAGGCTGACGCCCCACGTGGCGAGCATGGTGTCGATAATGCGGCCGTACAGGAAGCGGATCAGCGTACGCTCCAGCGCGAGGCCCGCCAGGCCCACCACCAACGGCGGCAGCACCAGCATGGAGAGCCAGATGTTCACCCCGTTCTGGCTGGCGATGACGGCGGTGTAGGCGCCCAGCATCATGAACTCGCCGTGGGCGAGGTTGATGATGCGCATCATGCCGTAGATCACCCCCAGGCCGAGCGTGATCAGCACCAGCGTGGCGACGGCGGTGAGCACGTTGAATGCGAGCAGCCCGGCGAGGTCCATGGCGCCGCGACCCTAGATGCTGGGCACGAACTGCTTGTTGGTGCCGGGCGCCTTAAGCAGGTCGCACGCGCCGCCGGTGTCGCCGGGGAACTGGTCGGGGTAGCTCGCCATGATCTCCCAGCGGCGCGCCTTGGGCTGGGCGAGGTAGGCGTTGCGGATGGTGTGGTGGGTCGCCGGGTCCATGCTCACGTGGCCGGAGGGGCCTTGGATGCTGATGCCGCCCTCCATGGCAGCGATCACCTTGTCCCGCTCCACCGAGCCGGCCTTCCTCACGCCCTCAGCCCAGAGCATGATGCCCTCGTAGGTGGCGGAGTCGAGTTCGCCGAGGTCGGTGACGCCGGCGCCGTACTTGGCCTGCATTCCCTTGACGAAACCCTGGCTCTCCGCCGTGTCGAGGTCGTTGTACCAGCCGAAGCTGGTGACGATGCCGTCCGTGGTGGACGGGTCCATGCTGGTCAGCTCGTTGCCCAGGCCGAACACGGTGGAGCCCAGCGGGATCTTCGGCTTCATGCCCGCCGCGTCCCACTGGCGGTAGAAGCCGGAATGGTTGGCGCCGACCAGGGCGGACAGCACGAAGTCCGGTGAGGCCTGCTGGATGCGGCTGATGGCGGAGGAGAAGTTGGTGACATCCAGCGGGAAGAAGTCGGTCTGCGCGATGCCGCCGCCGCCGTCCTGCACGAACTTGGTCATCCACTTGGCGGTGATCTGGCCGTAATTGTAGTCGGCGGCGACGATGTAGCCCTTCTTGCCCCAGGTCTTCAGCGCATAGGCGGTGACGTGGTTGACGGTCTGCGCCGGGGTGGTGCCGGTGCAGAACACGTTGCGGTCGCACACGCCGCCCTCGTACTGGGTGTTGTAGAAATACAGCGTTTTGTAGCGGTCGAGCGTCGGCCGGATCGCCTCCCGGGAGGCCGAGGTGATGCCGCCCTGGATCACGTCCACCCGGTCCTTCAGCACCAGCTGCTGCGCGAACTGCGAGTAGAGCTGCATGGAGGATTGCGTGTCGTACTGGATCAGCTGGATCGGCCGCCCCAGCAGCCCGCCCGCCTCGTTCAGCACGCCGACCGCGTACTCGGTGGTCTGGATCATGCGCGAGCCCTCAAGGCCGATAGCGCCCGACCCGTCGAGCAGGCTGCCGAGCTTGATCGGGTCGGCAGCGCGGGCGGTGCGCGTGAGGAACGGCATCGGCAATGCGCCCGCTGCGAGGGCCGCCCCGAACCGCAAGGCGCCGCGCCGTGTGAGTCCGGTGAGCGTCATGCGTCAAGCTCCTTCTGGTCGCGCCGCGATGCTGCGTATGTCTGCAAGACCAGTGCCAGAGCCGGCCGCCCTACGCTCCCAGCTCAGGCCGAGCTGGTGCCCAACTCCGCGCCACACCCGCCCGCACTTGCTTCAATCGCCACCATGATGCGGCGTCAGCCCTCGCTGAGCGTGGGGGTCCGGCGGTGCTTGGTGGCCGTCTCGTAGTCGTACGCCAGGGCGAGCAGGCTGGCCTCGCTCCACAGGGAGCCCACGAACACCAGGCCGAACGGCGCGCCGGACTCGTAGTACCCGGCGGGCACGGTGACGGCGGGCAGCCCGGCGATGTTGATCTCGCTCACCACCGTCTCCTGGATCGTTTCCGTGCCGTGCAGCGGCGGCAACGCGCCGCGCATCTGCGGATAGGCCAGCGCGTCCAGCCGGTGCCGCGTCATCACCGCTCCGAAGATGTCGAGATAGGCCTCCTTGGCCGTGATGAACTCCGACAGGTCAGGCGGGCGGGCGGGGTCGGCAAGGCAGTCGATGAATTGCGGCAGCGCAGTCATGAAGCCCAGCACGCCGCCCGGGCCGAACGCGTCCTCCTTGGCGGTGGCGGCGGCGAACGCGGCGAAGCTGCGGAGGGCGGCGTCGGGACCCAGGCGCTCCAGGTATTTTTGCAAGTCGTACGGCACGGATTCCAGGCCCCGCGCATCGAACGCGACCGTGGCCGACACAGGCTGGCGCAGCGCCGCGAAGCCGGACCCGGCGAACGGGTCCTCCACCAGCACCGCCCCGCGCGCCTCCAGCTCCTGCCGGGCACGGCCGTACAGGCGGCCAGCCTCTTCGGACAAAGGCTGGTCGCGCCAGCTCGGGCCGTAGAGCCCGATGCGCTTGCCCGCCAGCGCGTCGCGGCACAGCAGCGAGGCATAGCCGCCCCTGGGTCGGTGGCCGACGCCGGCGATGGTCTTCGGGTCCTCCGCCGTGTAGCCCGCCAGCACGTCCAGCGTGAGCGCCGCGTCCCGCACGCAGCGGGCGATCGGCCCCACCACGTCGCGGTTGGCGGAAAGCGGCATGACCCCGGCGTTGGGCACTAGGGCGAAGCTCGGCTTGAGGCCGACCAGCGCCTGCGCGGAGGCCGGGTTCTGGATGGAGCCGCCGGTCTCCTCCGCCAGCCCCAGCACGGCCAGGCTGGCGGCCACGGCGGTCGCGGTGCCGGCGCTGCTGCCGCCGGGCAGGAAGCCGCGCCCGGCGGCGTTGTAGGTGGGGCCGGCCCAGCTGTCGTTGGCGTGGCTGCCGGTGTGGCTCAGCACGGGCACGTTGGTCTTGCCGAGGATCACCGCGCCCGCTGCCCGCATCCGCGCCACCACCGGGGAGTCGGTGGCGGGCATCAGGTCCACCCCGCCCGCGCCGCTATACAGCGGCGCCCAGCCGGCAGTGGTGGGAAAGCCCACCATGTCCATCGGGTCCTTCACCACCACCGGCACGCCGGCCAGCGGCCCGAGCGCCTCCCCGGCGGCCCGGCGGCGGTCGACCTCCGCCGCGTCCGCCAGGGCATCCGGGTTGTGGAAGATGACGGCGTTGTAGGACGGGTTGAACGCGGCAATCCGGTCGATGAACGCCTGCGCCAGCTCGACAGCGGTGAACGCACCGCGCGCGAACCCGGCCTGCACCGCCTCGATGGTGAGTTCGAGGATGTCGATCCCGTGCGGATGGTCCATCGCTGCGCCGCCTTTCCGTGCGTGATGTCGCCAGACTGGCGCAAGCCGTTCCGCGCGCGCAAGCCCGTTCCCCAGCGGCGTCCGGACGCCGCTCCTAGGGGTGGCCGCCTGCCGCCTCAGGCCGGCGCGGCATCCGGCGGGCCTGCCGGATGCACGCCCGCCGAGCCTGTCCACCGCTTGATGGCGCGCTGCGCCGGGCGTTCCACGAAGCGGTTGAGCAAAGCGGCGGCAGCGATCATGCATGCCAAGACGAGAGCCCAGGACAGCCCGGGCGTCCGCGTGATGCCAACCCAGCGCAGCGCATCCGTTGCGGCATGGCGCAACCCGAGCATGGGATAATGCGCCAGGTAAAGCGCGTAGGACCATGTGCCGAGCCGGTGCACCGGCCTGGACGCCAGGGCGCGGGCGACGGCGGAGCGTTCCGTGGCGAGGCAGCCGAGCAGGACGGGCGACAGCGCCAGCACGGCCAAGTCCGTGCTCCGCAAGAACAGCAAGCCCAGCAGCAGGGCGGCGGTCGCTCCGCAGAGCAAGCCGTTCGAGGCGGCCCGGCGCCAGCGCGCATCCTGCATGGCGCGCCAGGTCAGGATGCCAAGCGTGAACCCGGCAATGCATCGCACCAGGGGGCCAAGGGTCCGGGTGTCCGAGATGTTCAACGCGCCATGGCGCCAGCCAACCTCCTGCAAGGTCTCATCGGGAAGCCAGGCGAGCACCGCGTAAGCCCCCAGCACGGCGCAAACCGCTCCAGCCGGGACGATGCGACGGCGGGACAGGCATGCAGCGAGCAGCAGCGGAAACAGCAGGTAGGCCGCGGCTTCGGTGCTGAGCGACCACCCCGGGGGATCAATGCCGAGGTCCAAGCCCCAGCCCTGGATCAGTAGCGCGTTCTCGGCGATCTTCTCAACGGACAGCGGCGTCTTGAACGGCAGCAGGCGACCGAGCGCCAGAGGAATGCATGCCAGCGTCAAGAAGATGTAGAGCGGATAGACCCGGCCGGCCCGCTGCATGAGGAAGCCACGGAGCACGCCAGCTTCGCCCCACCGTCCATTGAAGCCGTGGTGGACGTAGGCCATCACGAACCCGCTCAAAACGAAGAAGACGTCAACGCCCAGGTAGCCATGCTGGCCCAATGAATTCAGCAACGCGAAGCGATCCGTGGGCCTGAAGTGATGCAGCACAACGAGCATCGCAGCCACGCCGCGCAAGCCGGTCAAGGAACGGATTTCTCCCGTTTGCGGCACGGCATCCCTCATGGAGCTTCAGCAGCATCGACCGAAACGAGTGCGCTTGTGTGCACCAGACTCTAAAACTCCAGCGATGGTCAACACTCTAGACCATGCTGGGAGTGACCTGCGCCAAGCGAGTGACGCCACCTAGCTAGATTTTCGATTAATGTTCGCTTTATTCGCTTGATGTGCGGTTTCTGCCGCGATACCGTGGCAGGGCAGGCTGGGCCGACCCCGGCCCTCAAGGGAACGTACCAAGCCATGTCCGCCCCCAGCATCTACGACCTTGCCATCATCGGCGGCGGCATTAACGGCTGCGGCATCGCGCGCGATGCCGCCGGGCGTGGCTGGTCGGTGACGCTGTGCGAAGCCAACGACCTGGCCTCTGCCACCTCCTCCTCCTCCACTAAGCTGGTGCATGGCGGGTTGCGCTACCTGGAGCACAAGAAGTTCCGCCTGGTGCGCGAGGCGCTGATGGAGCGGGAGGTGCTGTGGGGCATCGCCCCGCACATCATCTGGCCGCTGCGCTTCGTGCTGCCGCACCACAAAGGCCTGCGCCCGGCCTGGCTGCTGCGGCTCGGCTTGCTGATGTATGACCATCTCGGCGGCCGCAAGCGCTTGCCCGCCACCCGCACCATGCGCCTGCGCCATGACCCGGTGGGCGCGCCGCTGAAGCCCGAGTTCACCCTCGGCTTTGAGTACTCCGACTGCTGGGTGGAGGATTCGCGCCTGGTGGTGCTCAATGCGATGGACGCCGCCGCCCGTGGCGCCGCAGTCGCCCTGCGCACCCGCTGCGTCAGCGCCGACCGGGCGGACGGAGTCTGGACCCTGCAGACGTTGGACACCGCCAGCGGGGAACGCCGCACCGTGCGCGCGCGCGCCGTAGTGAACGCGGCCGGCCCTTGGGTGGGCGACGTGCTGCGCGGCGTGGTGCGCGCCAACACGTCCGCCCGCGTGCGCATGGTCAAGGGCAGCCACATTGTCGTCCGTAAGCTGTATGACGGCGACCAATGCTATATCTTCCAGAACGCCGACAACCGCATCTTCTTCGTGATTCCTTACGAGCGCGACTTCTCCCTCGTCGGCACCACGGACGGCGACTACCAGGGCGACCCGGCGCTCGCCGAGGCCTCTGCGGACGAGATCGCCTATCTTTGCCGCTGCGCCACCGAATACCTGAAGCGGCCGGTCACGCCCGACCAGGTTGTATGGACCTACTCCGGCGTCCGTCCGCTATATGACGATGGCGCATCCGCGGCGCAGGAAGCGACCCGGGACTACGTGCTGGACCTGGACGCGCCGGAGGGCAGCCCCGCGCTGCTTTCCGTGTTCGGCGGCAAGATCACCACCTACCGTCGCCTGGCGGAAGCGGCGTTGGCCAAGCTGGCGCCCTACCTACCTGCCCCGCCAGGCCTGCCCGCTGGCTGGACTGGCAAGGCCGCGCTGCCCGGCGGGGATTTCCCAATCGACGGCTTCGACCAGGAACTCAGCAAGCTGCGCGGGCAGTATCCCTTTCTTGCCCCTGCCACGCTGCACCGGCTGCTGCGCGCCTACGGCACCCGCACGTACGACTTGCTCGGCACGGCGGACTCGGCCGAGGCGCTCGGCACGGTGTTCGGCGCCGACCTGACGGAAGCGGAGGTGCGATACCTCATGCGGGCCGAGTGGGCGACGGCCGCCGCCGACATCGTGTGGCGCCGCAGCAAGCTCGGCCTGCGCATGACGCCCGAGCAGGTGGCGCGGCTGGATGCCGCCATGCACGACATCACGCATCCAGGCCAGGCCCGCGTCGCTTGAGCCTGGCGCTGCAAGGGGTAGGGCTGCAATCCGGCGCGGACTGGCTGCTGCGCGACGTGTCTCTGGTGCTGCAGCGCGGCGGACTGCACGTGTTGCTAGGGCCGACGCTGGCCGGCAAGACGACGCTGATGCGGCTCATGGCTGGCTTGGAGAAACCCACCGCCGGCCGCGTCCTGCTGGACGGGCGGGACGTGACGGGCGTGGCGGTGCGCAAGCGGTCGGTCGCGATGGTGTACCAGCAATTCGTCAACTACCCGACGCTGAGCGTGTACGAGAACATTGCCTCGCCGTTGCGCGTGGCCGGGGTGAAGCGGGCCGAGATCGAGCGCCGGGTGCAGCATGCGGCAAGGCTCCTGAGATTGGAGCCGATGCTGCAGCGCATGCCGGCGCAGCTCTCCGGCGGGCAGCAGCAGCGCACCGCCATCGCCCGCGCCCTGGTCAAGCAGGCCGAGCTGGTGCTGCTGGACGAGCCGCTGGGCAACCTCGACTACAAGCTGCGCGAGGAACTGCGCGAGGAGCTGCCCCGCCTATTCGCCGAGAGCGGCGCCATCCTGGTCTATGCCACCACGGAGCCGACCGAGGCGCTGTTGCTGGGCGGCGTCACCATCGCGCTCAGCGAAGGCCGCGTGGTGCAGACCGGTCCTGCCGCGCAGGTGTACCGCCAGCCGGAGACCATCGCCGCCGCCCGGGTGTGCTCCGACCCGCCGCTGAACGAGCTGGCATTCAAAATCCACGGCGCGCGCCTGGTGCTGGGGGCGGAGGCTACATCCTGCCCGCCGCCGCTGCGCGGCCTGGTGGACGGCCTGTACCGCCTCGGCTTCCGCGCCGACGACATCGCGATCGGTGCTGCCATGCCGGGTGCCCTCAGCCTGCCCGGGTCGGTCGAAGTGACCGAGATCAACGGTTCCGAGAGCTTCGTCCATGTCCGCACGGCGCATGGCGCGCTGGTCTGCCTCGTGCCCGGCGTGCACGACCTGCCGATCGGCCAGGCAGTGCAGCTACACGTGGACACCAGCCGCAGCTTCGTGTTCGCCGCCACAGGAGAACGGGCCATGCCGCGGCAGATGGCCGAGGCGTCCTGATGGCCACCATCACGCTCGATGGCATCGGCCACGCCTACGCCGCCCCGCGCAGCGAGGCCGACTACGCGCTCAAGCCGATGACCCACGTCTGGCAGCAAGGCCGCGCCTACGCCCTGCTCGGTCCCTCCGGCTGCGGCAAGACGACGCTGCTGAACATCATTTCCGGCCTGGTCATCCCCTCCCACGGCCGCCTGCTGTTCGACGGCGCCGACGTGACCCGGCTGCCGACGGAGCGGCGCAACATCGCCCAGGTGTTCCAATTTCCCGTCATCTACGACACCATGACGGTGGCGGAGAACCTCGCCTTTCCCCTGCGCAACCGCGGCGTGCCGCGCCGCCAGGCGGAGGCGCGGGTGGCGGAGGTGGCGGCCATGCTCGGCCTCACGCCCGACCTGCGCCGCCGCGCCCGCGGGCTGACGGCGGATGCCAAGCAGAAGATCTCCCTCGGCCGCGGCTTGGTGCGTGCCGACGTGGCCGCCGTGCTGTTCGACGAGCCGCTCACTGTCATCGACCCGGCGCTGAAATGGGAGCTGCGGTCCAAGCTCAAGGCCGTGCACCATGCGCTCGACCTGCTGATGATCTACGTCACCCATGACCAGACCGAAGCGCTGACCTTCGCCGACCGCGTGATGGTGATGAACGAGGGCCGCGTCTTGCAGGTCGGCACGCCCGCCGAGCTGTTTGACACGCCGGAGCACACTTTCGTCGGCTACTTCATCGGCTCCCCCGGCATGAACCTGCTGCCCGCCGACGTGCGCGGCCGCACCGCCTCGCTCGACGGATACGAGGTGCCGCTTGCCGCCGCCTATGGCGCCATGCCCGCCGTGCAGCTCGGCATCCGCCCGGAGTTCGCCACGGTGGGAGCCAGCGGCCTGCCGGTGCAGGTGCAGCGCGTGGAGGACCTTGGCCGCCGCCGCTTGGTGCGGGCGACGTTCGAGGGCCACCCGATCACGGCCACCCTGCCGCCCGGCGTCGGCATCACGGGCAGCGAGGCCTGCGTGCGGCTGGACCCGGCGCATTGCCACGTGTTCGCCGACGACCGCCGGGTGCCGGGGCAGGCGATGGAGCAGGCGGCGTGAACGACAAGCCGGTCAATCAGCGTGCCTGGCTGTTCGTCATTCCCGTGCTGTGCTTCGTGATGTTCTCCTCCATCATTCCGATGATGACGGTGGTGAACTACTCGGTGCAGGACTCCATGGGCCAGAACGCGTTCTTCTGGAACGGGTCCGAGTGGTTCCAGAACCTGTTCGACCCCGCCACCGACATCGGCGGGCGCTTTGCCCGCGCGCTGGTGCGTAACCTCGTCTTCTCCGCCGTCGTGCTGGCGATCGAGGTGCCGCTCGGCATCCTGGTGGCGCTCAGCATCCCCCGCCGCGGCTGGACCGTGGGCCTGGTGCTGGTGCTGATCGCGCTGCCCATGCTCATCCCCTGGAACGTGGTCGGCCTGATCTGGCAGGTGTTCGCCCGCCAGGACATTGGCCTGCTGGGCGCCGCGGTGAACGGCCTTGGCATCCACTACAACGACACGCAGGACCCATTCTCCGCCTGGGCCACCATTGTGGTGATGGACGTGTGGCACTGGACCTCCATGGTGGCGCTGCTGTGCTACGCCGGGCTGAAGGCGATCCCGGACGCGTTCTACCAGGCTGCCCGCATCGACGGCGCGCGCCGCTGGTCGGTGTTCACCAACATCGAGTTGCCGAAGCTGCGCCGGGTGCTGATCATCGCCGTGTTGCTGCGTTTCATGGAAAGCTTCATGATATACACCGAGCCCTCCGTGGTCACCGGCGGAGGACCCGGCGAGGCCACCAGCTTCCTCTCGCTCGACCTGGTGAAGATCGCGCTCGGGCAAGTGGACCTCGGCAACGCTGCGGCGATGTCGCTCACCTACAACCTCATCACGCTCACGGTGTGCTACGTGTTCTTCACCACCATGACGCAGCTCGACGCGAGGAAGGACGCATGAGCCGCAAGCTCGTGATGGGCGGCTACCTGCTCGTGCTGTTCCTGCCGATCTACTGGCTGCTGAACATGAGCTTCAAGTCCAACGAGGAAATCACCGGCGCGCTGACCTTCTGGCCGCACCGCCCGACGCTGGCGCACTACGCCTTCATCTTCACCGAACCGGCGTGGTACGGCGGCTTCCTGCACTCGCTGGAATACGTGGCGCTGAACACGGTGATCTCCGTCAGCATCGCGCTGCCGGCCGCCTATGCGTTCAGCCGCTACCGCTTCCTCGGCGACAAGCACATGTTCTTCTGGCTGCTGTCCAACCTGATGGCGCCGCCGGCGGTGTACGCCATGCCGTTCTTCAACCTGTACTCGGCCGTCGGCCTGTTCGACACGGTGTGGGCGGTGGCGCTCGCCCAATGCCTGTTCAACGTGCCGCTGGCGGTGTGGATCCTGGAAGGTTTTATGTCCGGCGTGCCGCGCGAGATCGACGAGACGGCGGCGCTGGACGGCTACAGCTTTCCGCGCTTCTTCATCCGCATCTTCCTGCCGCTGGTGGCCAACGGCATCGGCGTGGCAGCGTTCTTCTGCTTCATGTTCTCCTGGGTGGAGCAGCTGCTGGCCACCACGCTGACCACGGTGGACGCCAAGCCGTTCGTGGCGGTGATGACGCGGACTTACTCCGCCGCCGGCATGGATTGGGGCTTGCTTGCCGCGGCCGGAGTGCTGACGATGGTGCCGGGTGCCGTGGTGATCTGGTTCGTGCGCAACAACATCGCCAAAGGGTTCGCACTTGGCCGCGTTTAGCAGCAGGGCTCTGCCCTGCACCCGGAAGGGTACAGTCATCCCCTTCACCGCTTTTACATGCAGGCGTCCAGAGGACGACCGTCCTCTGGTGGGGTTCGGGGCAAAGCCCCGACCTTCAATTGCCAGGGGGCAGTAATGGCCTGGATGGCCTGGACCTGGCAGACGGCCGGCTTCTTCGCCGCCATCGCCCTGTCCCTCGTGGCCCTGACGCTGCTCGCCATTTACCGCCCGGAGACGCCGCGGCGCGGCATCCTGGGCTTTCCCACCACGCGGGGCGACCGCTTCTTCGTCTCGCTGCTCGGCACCGCCTTTCTGTTCATCCTGTGGATGCGGTTCGGCGGCAACGTGCTGTGGTATCCGCTCGCGGCGGCGCTGGCCTTCGCGGCGGCAATGTTCCGGTTCGCCTAAATAAAAACAAGGAGAGAACGCCATGAAACGCCGTGACGTGATGAAGGGCGCCGCCGCAGCGGCCGGCGCCGGAGTGCTGATCCGCAGCGGTGTGTCGCACGCGCAGCAGGTGGACGCGGCCAAGAAGTGGGTGGACGGCGAGTTCCAGCCCTCCACGCTCAGCAAGGACGCGCAGATGGCGGAGATGGAGTGGTTCATCAACGCCGCCAAGCCGTTCGCCGGCATGCAGGTCAACACCGTCTCCGAAATCCTCAAGGTGCACGACTACGAGTCGCACACGCTGACCCAGGCCTTCGCCGAGATCACCGGCATCAAGGTCAATCACGACCTGATTGACGAGGGCAACCTGGTGGACAAGATCGAGGTCGAGATGCAGTCCGGTCGGCCGATCTACGACATGTGGATGAACGACTCGGACTTTATCGGCACCCACCCGCGCTACGGCGACATCGTGGGCGGTTCGCTGACCGACTTCATGGCCGGCGAAGGCAAGGACGTGACCAGCCCGACGCTGGACCTGCCGGACTTCATGGGCCTGTCCTTCGGCACCTTCACCGACGGTAAGCTGTACCAGCTGCCGGACCAGCAGTTCGCCAACCTGTATTGGTTCCGGCACGACTGGTTCCAGCGCCCCGAGCTGAAGGCGGCGTTCAAGAAGCAGTTCGGCTACGAGCTGGGCGTGCCGGTTAACTGGTCCGCCTACGAGGACATCGCCGACTTCTTCAGCAACACGGTCAAGGAGATCGACGGCGTCCGCGTGTATGGCCACATGGACTATGGCAAGAAGGACCCCTCGCTCGGCTGGCGCTTCACCGACGCCTGGCTGTCCATGGCCGGCGCCGGCGACCGCGGGCTGCCCAACGGCCGGCCGGTGGACGAGTGGGGCATCCGCATGGAGGACAGCATCCCGCGCGGCTCCTCCATCCGCCGCGGCGGCGACGCCAACGGCCCGGCGGCGGTGTATGCGCTGACCAAGTACATCGAATGGCTCAAAAAATACGCCCCGCCCGAGGCCGCTGGCATGGACTTCCTGGAGTCGGGCCCGGTGCCGGCGCAAGGCCACATCGCGCAGCAAATCTTCTGGTACAGCGCCTTCACTGACAGCCTGACCAAGCCCGGCCTGTCCGTAATGAACGAGGACGGCACGCCGAAATGGCGCATGGCTCCCAGTCCGCACGGCCCGTACTGGAAGGAAGGCATGAAGCTCGGCTACCAGGATGTCGGCTGCTGGACGCTGCTGAAATACGCGCCGCCGGAGAAGATCAAGGCAGGCTGGCTCTACGCGCAGTTCTGCACCTCCAAGACCGTCACGCTGAAGAAGGCGCTGGTCTCACTGCACATCATCCGCGAGAGCGACGTGTGGAGCCAGGCGCTGACCGACCTGGCGCCCAAGGTGGGCGGGCTGGTGGAGTTCTATCGCAGCCCGGCGCGCAAGGAGTGGACGCCTACCGGTGTCAACGTGCCGGACTACGGCAAGATGGCGCAGGTGTGGTGGCAGAACATTTCCAACGCCATCTCGGGCTCCGCCACGCCGCAGCAGGCGATGGACGGCCTGGCGCGGGACCAGGACGCCATCATGACCCGGCTGCAGCGCTCCGGCGTGATGGGTAAGCTCGGCCCCGTGATGAACGAGGAGCGGGACCCGGAATACTGGTATGCCAAGGCCGAGCAGGACGGCAACCTCGCCCCGCAGCGCAAGCTGGCCGACGAGAAGCCGCAGGGGGAGACGGTGGACTACGACACCCTGCTCAAGACTTGGGCCGCCTCCCCGCCGAAGCACACCGGCTGACGCGCCGCACTCCTGCTTCTCCCTCTCCCTCACGGGAGAGGGTCGGGGTGAGAGGGCCAACGTAACGCGACCGACATGACCATCCTCGTCATCGACCAGGGCACCACCTCCACCCGGGCCATCGTGTATGGCCCGGACAGGATGCCGCTCGCCGCGGCGCAGCAGGAGTTCCCGCAGCTCTACCCCCGCTCCGGCTGGGTGGAACACGACCCGGAACTGCTGTGGTCCACCGCGCTGTCCACCGCGCGCGAGGCTTTGCGACGCGCCGGCCTGGAGGCGCATGCCTTGGCAGCTATCGGCATCGCCAACCAGCGCGAGACCACCCTCGTCTGGGATCGCCAGACCGGGCGGCCGATCTATAACGCCATCGTCTGGCAGGATCGCCGCACCGCGCCCGCCTGCGAGGCCTTGCAGCGGGACGGCCACGCCGCCGCAGTTGCTGCCACCACAGGGCTGCGCATCGACCCGTATTTTTCCGCCACCAAGATCGGCTGGGTTCTCGACAACGTGGCCGGCGCTCGCGCCCGGGCCGAAGCAGGCAGGCTCGCCTTCGGCACGGTGGACAGCTTCCTGCTCTGGCGGCTGACCGGCGGCCGGGTGCACGCCACGGACGCCACCAACGCCTCCCGCACCCTGCTGTGCGACATCGCCACCGGCGAATGGAGCGAGCCGATGCTGCGCTTGTTCCGCATCCCCCCCGCTATGCTGCCGGCTATCCGGGACAGCGCCGGGCTGTTCGGCACGACGGAGCCTGCGCTGCTGGACGCGGCCGTGCCGGTACGTGGCATCGCCGGGGACCAGCAGGCGGCCCTGATAGGCCAGGCCTGCTTCAGCCGCGGCATGGTGAAGGCCACCTACGGCACTGGCGCCTTCGTGTTGCTGAACGTGGGCGAGCAGCCGCTCCCCTCCACCCACCGCATGCTGAGCACCATCGCCTACCAGTTGCGCGGCCGCCGCAGCTACGCGCTCGAAGGATCGATCTTCTCCGCCGGTGCCGCTGTGCAATGGCTGCGCGACGGCGTGGGCCTGGTGGCCGACGCAGCGGAAACCGGCATGCTGGCCGCTCAAGCCGACCCGGCGCAGCCCGTGTACATGGTGCCTGCCTTCACCGGTCTCGGCGCGCCGCACTGGGACAGCCACGCCCGTGCCACCATCAGCGGCATCTCCCGCGGCACCACCCGCAACGAATTGGCCCGCGCCGTGCTGGAAGCCGTGGGCTATCAAACCCGCGACCTGCTGCAAGCCATGCTGGACGATGCGGGCTGGACCGGCCAGACCGTGCTGCGTGCCGATGGCGGCATGACCGCGAGCGACTGGACCATGCAGTTCCTCGCCGACATGGCGGGCGTGCCGGTGGAGCGGCCCGCCAGCCTGGAAACCACCGCATTAGGTGCCGCCTACCTCGCCGGACTCGATGCCGGCGTGTATCCCGAACCGGCCGCGTTCCAGGGCGAATGGACGCCAGCATCTCGTTTCACCCCGGCCATGCCCGAGGCCGAGCGGGACGCCAAATACGCCGGCTGGCGCAAGGCCGTGGCGCAAACGCTGCACCAGCCCGGCTGACATGCGCGTCACGTTCCGCTGCGACCCGGCGCTGCTCGGCACCCTGCCGCCGCCCATCCCGGCGCGGGACGCGCTGCCCGCCTGGCTCCGCGCCATGCCGCGCACCGCCGCCTCCGACATGCATGCGGCCCCCGTCCGCACCGTCAAGCAATGCCCGCCCTTCGTGGACGCCATGGCGCACGGCTTCGTCATCCCGCTTGCCTGCGACGTGACGGTGCGGGCGGGCACGCTGTCCTGGCAATGGAACGTGCCGCCCCTGGCCGCTGGGCATCACCCGCGCGCGCCGGTCAGCTTCCACGCGCCGGCGCAGGTGGCGGGCACACCATTCCACACGCCGGGTCAAGTGGTCGTGAAATTCAACAGCTTCTGGACCGTCGAGCTGGAGCCGGGCTGGTCCTTGTTCGCCACCCACCCGGTCAATCGCACGGACCTACCGTTCCGCCTGCTCAGCGGCCTGGTGGATTGCGACCGCTTCCACGACGTGGGCTTGCTGTTCCCCGCCACCTGGACCGACTCGGCGTGGGAAGGCGTGCTGCCCCGCGGCACCCCCATCGCCCAATGCTTCCCTGTGCCCCGCCAGCCGCTGCACCTGGTGTACGAGGCGCTGGACCCGGCGGCGTATGACATCCTGGCCGCCAGCCTGATGGCCGGGCCGGGCGTGTACCGCAAGGACTACCGCGCCGCCCGCTCAGGTCCGCCCGGCGAGCTCGGCCCGCAGGGCGGCGGGGTGCAGCCAGAGCCGCCCGACCTGGGGTGACACTAGCGCCTGCGCGATGCGGCCGAACTGCGCCGGGGACGACCGGAAGGCGGCGGCGTAGGCATCGAGCGCCGCCTCCAGGTCGCCTGCTTCCTGATGCGCCACGCCGAGGTTGAACGCAGCCTCGTGCCAACCCGGCTTGACGGCAAGCGCCATGCTGAACGCCCTGACTGCGCCGCCAGGGTTGCGCACATCCTGGCAAGCGACGCCGAGGCTGAACCAGGCTTCTGCGGATGCTGGCGTGCGAGCCGCTGCCTGCGCGAAAGCGGCACGCGCGCCCGCCAAGTCCCCGGCCCGCCGCCGTACCCGCCCGAGCTGCGCCGACGGCCGGGCATCCTCCGGCGCCAGGACCTGTGCCGCCGCGCATGCCGCCGCCGCCTCGGCGTGGCGGTTGAGCAGGGACAGCGCCGCCGCCTGGCCGAGTGCCGCTGGCAGGCTCGCACGGACAGCATGGGCGCGGGTAAAAGCGACCAACGCGCCCGCGGCCTGCTGCGGCAGCAAGGCCTGACCTAAGTCAAGCCATCCCTGCTCGTAATCAGGAAATCGCTGAAGCCGGGGCAGCAGCGCATTGGCCGCCGGGTCCTGCTGCCGCAGCAGCAGGCAGCACAGCCGGAACAGTGCCTCGGGCGTGTCCGGGGCTGCGGCCATGGCGTCACCCGCCCGGCGGCACGAACGGCTCGCCGCGCCAGGCTAGGATTTTCCACACGCCCTCCGCCGTCGCCACCGTGCGCCCGCCCGCCTGCATGACGCCGCGGGCGAACACCAGGCTGCGCGTGGTGCGGGTGATCTCGGCCTGGATGGTGGCGAACTCGCCCAGCCGCAACGCCCCGATATACTGCACGCCGAGCTGCACCGTGGCGCTGGGCCGCTCGTCTGCTGCCGCCCAGCAGGCGTGGCCAAGCGCCACGTCGAACGCGGTGGCGAGCATCCCGCCATGCGCCACCCCGCGCTTGTTGCCATGCCGCTCGTCCGCCATGAAGCCACACAGCAGCGTGCCGTCCTCCGTGGGGCGGTAGAACGGGCCGACGTGGGTGCCGAACGCCTGGGTTGGCAGGACGATCCAGCCTTCCGGTATGATCGCCGTCAACTGCTCAGCCTCCGCGATTTTACGCCAGCTCCTATAGCATCAAGCGCGACAGCGCGGCGCTGATGAATGCTTCCGTCCCTGCCTCATCCGTGAACAAGCTCAGGCGTCCGTCGATCAGCAGCAGCGCAAGGCCGTGCGCAATGGCCCAAGCCGCCGCGATATCTGCTAGGCGGCCACATGCAGCACCGGCGCCTAGGGACGCGCGTGGCGCTGGCGACGCATCGGCCGAGGCGCCCGCAGCCTCGGCGAGCGCCGCGAAAGCTGCGTTCGCCGCCTCGGAAAGAGCCGGGCGCTGCATGTCGAGCCGTTCGCTGCGGAACATGAGCAGGAACAGGTTGGGATGGCCGCGGGCGAACCGCACGTAGCCGCAGCCCATCGCATGCAGCCTGCCCTTTGGCGCGGTGCCCACGGCGGCCATCTCCGCGAGCAGGGCGGCGCGGAACCGCACATACCCGATGGCCGCCAATTCGCTGAGCAGCCCAACCAGGTCGCCGAAATGGTGCGCCGGGGCAGCATGGGACACGCCGGCGGCGCGGGCCGCGGCCCGCAGCGTCAGCGCCTGGAAGCCGTCGCGCTCCAAGATGGCCTCGGCGGCATCCAGCAGCGCCGTGTGCAGCGAGCCGTGGTGGTAGGCCTGTGCGGCATGATGCGAGGCGTGGCCCATGCCTTCTCTAATCTGGGTATCTTGACGTTGGCAAGATATCCGTTGACGGAGTTTGCAGGGCATGATCTTGTCATCGTCAAGATGCGGGAGCGCGGATGATGCCGGGCATGGTTTTCGGCTTACTGCTGGCTTTGCACGTCACCGCCGGCGCGGTTGCCTTGGCTGCGGGGCCCGTCGCCATGGCAGCCCCTAAGGGCCGGACGCTGCACCGGATGTCCGGACGCGCCTACGCCATCGCGATGGCTGGCACCGCCGCATCCGCGCTCATCCTGGCGGTCGCGACGCGCAACCTGCTCCTGCTGGTGATCGCGGTGTTCAGCTTCTTCCTGGTGTTTAACGGCTGGCGGGCGCTCAGCCAGCGCCGTTTGCACGAGGGGCAGGGCGCGCGCTGGTTCGACTGGCTCGTCTCAGGCCTGACGCTCGCGTTCAGCGCCGGGCTGCTGGCCGATGGCCTGGCCGGGCGCGGGGATGTGACATCGCTGTTCTTCGGCACTGGCGGCATCTTCCTCGCCGTGCGCGAGCTGCGCATCCTCAAGGGGCGGATACGGCCCGGCGCATGGCTGGTTCGGCACGTGACCGGCATGTCGGCCGCCTACATCGCCACGGTGAGCGCCTTCGCCGTCGTCACACTAACCTTTCTGCCCAGGCCGGTGGCCTTCATTGCCCCGACCCTGATCGGCACGCCGATCATTACCTGGGTGGTCACGCGGCTGACACTGGCGGCGCGCCGCGGTGAGCATCCAGTCACGCCCGAGCTGGCCTAAGTCGCCTTTGGTCGTGCGCTAAACGTCAGCATCCTGCCGCGCCAGCCGCATCAGCTCCCCCCGCACGCCCCCCGCATCCGCCACCGGCGCGGACCACGCCACCCGGAGCACCGTCTCCTCCCACAGCAGGTCGCACCCGTCCACGTCCACCGCCGCCATCCGCCATCCTGTGCCGCCCGCCATCCGCTCGATTGCCGCCGCATGGTCCGCGTTCATGTGCGCCATAATGTCCGCCTCCGCCGCCGCCACCGCCGCCACCGCCGCCGGGTCCGGCGTCAAGTCGGCCTGGGCGAAACGGTGCGCGCTGGCGAAGCCGCCGATGAACTGGCCGCCGGTGGGCCGCAGCCGCACCAGGCGGAAATCGGCCAGCCCGGCGTAGAACCCGGCGTAAGGGTGCCGCGCGATCCAGCGGGCCTTGAGCGCCGGGTCCGGCTCGGCGGTCGCTACGCCCATCACCGTCAGCCGCGGCGCGGTCTGCGGGTTGCCGTCGGACGCCTCGCCCATCACCATCAGGGCGCAGCGCCCATCGTCCCGCAGATGCCGTGTGTGGGCGGACAGGCCGGACAGCAGCATCAGCAAGGACAGGTCGGGCGCCGGGGCGGGGGTGATGAGCGCGGCATAAGGCTGCCCGCCCTCCTGCGTCGCCAGCGTGCCGGCTCGCGCGTTCCGCAACAGGGTGCGGGCCTGCCACACCACGGCGCTGCGCTCCGGCTTCATCGTCTGAGGCTCGTCCGCCATGGCCTGTTCCCCGCCCGGTCCGTTTTGCGCCATAATCCAGCGGCACGCTGCCGCACTGCCAGATAATTGGTCACCTTGGGGCGCCCATCCATGAAGCACACCATCGCCCTGGTCGACGACGACCGCAACATCCTCACCTCCGTCAGCATGACGCTGGAGGCCGAAGGCTTCCAGGTTCGCACCTACACCGACGGCGAGAGCGCCTTGCAGGGCCTCACCGCCCGCCCGGTGGACCTCGCGGTGCTGGACATCAAGATGCCCCGCATGGACGGCATCGAGCTGCTGCAGCGGCTGCGCCAGCGCTCCTCCATGCCGGTCATCTTTCTCACCTCCAAGGACGAGGAGGTGGACCAGCTGATGGGTCTGCGTCTGGGGGCCGACGACTACATTACCAAGCCGTTCTCCCAGCGCCTGCTGATCGAGCGCATTCGCGCCTTGTTGCGCCGCAACGAGAGCAGCCGCGCCGAAGGCTCCGGCGCCGCACCCGGCGGCATCATGACCCGCGGCGACCTGACCCTGGACGAGACCAAGCACCAATGCACCTGGCGGGGTGCCGACATCCAGCTGACGGTGACGGAATTCCTGCTCGTCAAGGCCCTCGCCGCCCGTCCCGGCATGGTAAAGTCCCGCGACCAGCTGATCGACGCCGCTTACGGCGAGACCACCTACGTGGACGACCGCACCATCGACAGCCACATCAAGCGCGTGCGCAAGAAATTCCGCGCCGGCAATGACAGCTTCGACCACATCGAGACGCTCTACGGCATCGGCTACCGCTACAAGGAGGGCTGAAATGCCCGACATCGGCGCCCTCGCCCTGGCCCCGCCGCCACGCCCGCCGCTGCCGCGCCGCTGGGTGCCGCCGCTGCTGCGCCGTATCTTGCTGGTCAACGCACTGCCGCTGGTGCTGCTGGTGGCAGCCCTGCTCTACCTGGACCAGTACCAGAACGGCCTGCTGGAGAACGAGGTCACCGCGCTGCGCGAGCAGGCCCGCATCTACGCCGGCGCTCTCGGCGAATCCGCGGTGCGCGAGACGGACCCGGAGAACCCCGTGCTGGTGCCCGAGATCGCCCGCCCGCTGCTGCGCCGCCTCACCGACCCCACGCCCAACAGCCAGGCCAAGATCTACAGCGCGGATGGCCAGGTGGTGGCGGACAGCCGGGTGCGGGAAGGTGCGGGCGGCGACGTCCACACCCAGCCGCTGCCGCCCGCCGCCGACCGTACCCCATTCGAGGGCACGGTGCAGACGATCTACGACCGGCTGCTGTCCTTCTTTCCGCACGAGCCGGCCGCCACCGTGCAGACCGGCCCCGCCGCCGCGGGGCCGGACTGGCAACCGGACGTGAAGGCCGAGCTGAAGCTTACCTCCGACCCCGGCCGCGAGACGCCGCCCTACATCCGCCGCACCGCCGACAACCGCCTGCTGGTGACGGTGGCAGAGCCGATCATGCGCAACCGCCACACCGTCGGCATCGTGCAGCTGACGCGGGACGCGCGGGAGGTGGACGGCAGCCTGGTGGCGATCCGCGGCTCCATCCTTGGCCTGTTCGTCACTGCCCTGGTGCTGACGGTAATGCTGTCTTGGTACCTGTCGCTTACCATCGCGCGCCCCATCCTGCGGCTGAGCCAGGCGGCGCGGGACATGCGGGAGGGCCATGGCCGCGCTGGCGCCGTGCCGCCCGCGCTGATGCGTCGCCGCGACGAGATCGCCGAACTGGCTCACGCGTTGCGGGACAGCTCGGCCGCCCTGTGGTCCCGCATGGACGCCACCGAGCGATTCGCCGCGGACGTGGCGCACGAGATCAAGAACCCGCTCAGCTCCATCCGCAGCGCGATCGAGACGCTGCGCCGGGTCGAGGACCCAGTGGCGCAGCGCCGTCTGCTCGCCATCATCGCCGAGGACGTAACCCGGCTGGACCGCCTGATCAGCGACATCAGCGACGCGAGCCGGGTGGATGCCGAATTGAGCCGCACGGCGGTCGAGCCGGTGAACGTGGTGGCGATCCTGCGGCTGCTGGCCGAGATCGACGAGGCGACCCGGCCGGAGGGTGCCGTGCAGCTGCGGGTGGAGGCGCCGGATGGGACCCTGCTGGTGCGGGCGGTGGAGGACCGGCTGGTACAGGTGCTGCGCAACCTGATCGGCAACGCCCACAGCTTCAGCCCCGCCGGCGGCAGCGTGGTGCTGCGCGCGCGGGATGCCGGCGCCATGGTGGAGGTGAGTGTGGACGACGAAGGCCCCGGCATGCCGGAGGGCCGACTGGAGCATGTGTTCGACCGCTTCTACACCGAGCGCCCGCAAGGAGAGCGATTCGGCACGCATTCGGGGCTGGGGCTGTCGATCAGCAAGCAGATCGTGGAGGCATTGAAAGGCCGGATCGCAGCGGAGAACCGGCAGGACCCGGGAGGGCGGGTGTTGGGCGCCCGGTTCGTGGTGCTGCTGCCGAAGGCTTGATCCTCCCTGACCGGCGCGTGACGGCGGCATGCGTCCTTCACAGGTTGACCAACCCGAGCGCTCGCCGCTTCACCGCGCGCCGGTGCAAGATGTTTCATCTCCCGTTTGCATTGCGTTGATCGCACGCTATTCAATCGACTGCGATCAATTGGTTCGCTTACAACGGAGACCTCTCCATGCTCAAGCAGCTTCTCGCTGGTACCACGCTTGCCGCCGCCCTCCTTGCTGGCACTGCGGCCGTATCGGCCAACGCCCAGGATGTTCCCGTCACTCTGACCCGCGGCACCATCGCCTCGCTTGATGGGCAGACCCTCGAAGCCAAGACCCGCAACGGCGCCACCATCCCCGTGATGCTCACGGACAAGAGCGCCGTGCTAGGCGCAACCAACGCCACCATCGCGGACGTGAAGCCGGACAGCTACATCGGCGTCGCCGCCGCCCCGCAGCCGGACGGCACGCTTAAAGCTCTGGAAGTCACCATCATCGACCAGAAGCTGCGCGGCATGGGGGACGGCCATTACGGCTGGGACCTCTCGGGCGGCAACACCATGACCAACGGCGCTGTCGGCAGCGTGCAGACCGCCAACGGGCGCACGCTGGTGATCAACTACAAGGGCGGCAGCAAGACCATCACCGTGCCGGAGGACGTGCCCGTCGTCAGCATCGCCCCGGCCGAGCGCGACATCCTCAAGCCCGGCGCGCGCATTGTGGTGATCAGCGACAAGGGCGCCGCCAGCATCACCGCCAACGCCGTGATCGCCGGCGTGAACGGCACCGTCCCGCCCATGTGAGACCCGCTTGTGTAAGGACTGCCATGACGCGTCCCCGGTCGATGCAGGGCCGGGGACGCACTAGATGGATGCGCCATGACCCAGATTGCCCAGCCCGAGCGCCGCCGCGTGGTGGTGATCCACCCGTTCACCATCCGGCTTACCCATTGGCTTAACGCCTTCGCCATCACCTGCATGGTGATGAGCGGCTGGAAGATCTACGACGCCAGCCCGTTCTTCCCGTTCACCTTCCCCGCCTGGGCCACGCTCGGCGGCTGGCTGGGCGGCGCGCTGGCCTGGCACTTCGCCGCCATGTGGCTGCTCATCGGCAACGGGCTGGTGTACCTGGTGTACGGCCTGGCGAGCCGGCATTTCAGCCGCCACTTGCTGCCCATCAAGCCCCACGCTGTGTGGCGGGACACGGTGGCCGCACTCACCTTTAAGCTGCAGCACAAGCTTGGCACCTACAACGCCGTGCAGCGCCTGCTCTATGCCGGGGTGCTGCTGCTGATCGCCGCTGCCGCGGCGTCCGGCCTCGCGCTGTGGAAGCCGGTGCAGGTGCAGGTGCTGACTCAATTGCTGGGCGGCTACGAGGCCACTCGGCGCATTCACTTCCTGGCCATGGCGGGAATCGTGGGCTTCGTCGCCATCCACCTGGCGCTGGTCATCCTGGTGCCGAGCACCCTGTGGGCCATGATCACCGGGCGCGGCCGGATCCATGCCGAACCCGGCGAGGCCCTGCCATGAGGCGCAGGCTCATGATCGATGCCGCACCGGAGCTGGCCCGGGTGCAACGCCGGCTGTTGCTGCGCTCCGGCCTGTCGCTCGGGGCGCTCACCATGCTAACCGGGTGCAACCTGTCGGACGGCGATGCGGTGGACCGCGTGCTATGGGCCATGTCCAAGTTCAACGACCGGGTGCAGGCGCTGCTGTTCGACCCCAACCGGCTGGCGCCCACTTTCGCCGAGAAGGACATCACCGACCCGTTCCCGTTCAACGCCTACTACCCCGAGGACAACGCCCCGGAGGTGGACGGCGACGCCTACAAGCTCGAAGTCTCTGGCCTGGTGGCGGATAAGCAGCCGTGGACGCTGGCGAAGCTGCGCGCCCTGCCGCAGGAGAGCCAGATCACCCGGCACATCTGCATTGAGGGGTGGAGCGCCATCGGCCAGTGGTCTGGCGTGCCGTTCCGCGCCTTCCTGGATCGGGTGGGCGCGGACACGAAGGCCAAGTACGTCGGGTTCAAGTGCGCCGACCGCTACTACGGCAGCATCGACATGGCCACCGCGCTGCACCCGCAAACCATCATGGCGCTGGACTTCCGCGGTGAGCCCTTGCCCGACAAGTATGGTTTCCCGATGAAGCTGCGCGTGCCGACCAAGCTGGGCTTCAAGAACCCCAAGCATATCGTGGCGATGTACGTGACCAACGACTACCCAGGCGGCTGGTGGGAAGACCAGGGCTATAATTGGTATAGCGGGTCATAGCTTGCCTGTTTCGTCATGATCACGGCCTTCACTGCCGCTTAATCCCATAGCGGCAGTCTGGCGTCATGTCCGACGTCATCGCAGACCTGCTCCTTGCCATCACGCACGCCCGCGCCGGCCGCCAGGCCAAAGCGGAGCAACTGCTGCAAAACGTGCTCGCGGATGATCCGGACAACGCGCACGCCTTGTTCCTGCTGGGCCAGGGCGCGCTCGCGGATGGCCGGGCGGAGGAGGCGGCGCAGCACTTGGCCCGGGCGCTTGCGAGACGGCCGGCGCACCGGGACAGTCGATTGATGCTGGCCCGGGCCCAGCTTGCCGTCGGGAAGGCCGCTGACGCGCTGGCAACGCTGGACCCCCTCGAACCCGACAAGGACTTGGCAGGGGCGCAGACCCTTCGCGGCACGGCGCTGGGCGCGCTCGGACGCCCGTTGGAGGCCATCACGGCATTCAGCCATGCGATCGAGGTTAATCCAGGCGATGCGGAGGCCCACCTCAACCTCGGCAACGCCCATGCCGAACTGGACGAGCCGGAGGCCGCCGAACGGCATATCCGCCGAGCCATTGCACAATTGCCCACGCTGCTGGAAGCGCATGTCAGCCTCGGCCACCTGCTCACGAGCCAGGGCCGGCTGGCAGAGGCGATGGCTGCCAGCGAGGCCGCCATCGCACTGGACCCGGATTGCGCCGTGGCGCAATGGAATTATGGGGTCGCCCTGTTGCTGGACGGCGACATGGCGGCGGGTTGGGACAAGTACGAATGGCGCAAGCGCCGTTTCCCCGCTTGCTTCCACGGCCTGCCCGGCCCGCAATGGCAGGGAGAGCCGCTCAACGGACGCACCATCCTCGTGCTGGCCGAACAGGGCCTGGGCGACACGATCCAGTTCGCCCGTTACCTGCCGCTGCTGGCCCGGCGCGGCGCGCGCGTGGTGCTGCAATGCGCCGGGTCTCTGGCGCCATTGCTTGGGGGGTTGGCGGGCGTCGCCGCCGTCTGCGGCCGGGGCGAGCCGTCGCCACATGATTTCTGGGTCGATCAGATGAGCCTGCCGCGCCTGTTCGGCACCACGCTGGCGAATGTTCCCTATCGCGCCGGTTACCTCTCGCCTGATCCCGTCCGTACGGCGCATTGGGATCGGCTGTTGCCGAGCGGCCTGCGCATTGGCCTTGTCTGGGCTGGCAACAAGCTGCACTCAAACGACCGCCGCCGGTCCATGCCGGTGGAGGCGCTGGCGCCCATTGTCGCGGCAGGCGGAACCATTATCAGCCTGCAAGCGGGCGTCCGTGCGCGGGAAGCCTCCTACCTGCCCGGCGTCGCAGATCAATCAGCGCAACTGGCCGATTGGAGCGAGACCGCGGCTTTGGTGAGTGCGCTCGACCTGGTGATCTCGGTCGATACCGCCGTGGCCCACCTCGCTGGCGCGCTTGGCATCCCGGCCTGGGTGATGCTGCCCCACGCGCCTGACTGGCGCTGGCTGCTCGTGCGGGAGGACTCGCCCTGGTATGCCAGCGCTCGCCTGTTCCGGCAGCAGCGGCCCGGCGACTGGGGCGGCGTGGTCGCCCGGGTGACGGCCGCCCTGGCGCAGATCGCAGCGCCTCAGAGCATGGCCATCCCGCCATTGACGTGCAGCGTCGCCCCCGTCACCCACGCGGCCTCGTCGGACGCCAGGTAGGCCACTGCCGCTGCCACGTCCGCTGGCTGCCCCATGCGCCCAAGCGGGATGGCATCGTGCAACCGCTTGCGCTGCTCCTCGGTCAGTGCCTCTGTCATCGCCGTCTGGATGAAGCCAGGTGCTACGATGTTGATGGTAATGCCACGTGCGCCGACTTCCTGAGCCATCGCCTTAGTCATGCCCACCAGCCCCGCTTTCGCCGCGGCGTAGTTCGCCTGGCCCGGGTTGCCCGTGCTGCCGACGATGCTGGCTATGCTGATGATCCGCCCGGCCCGGCGACGCAGCATGCCCCGCATGGCGGCACGGGCCAGGCGGAACGGGGCGGTTAGGTCCACGTCCAGCACCGCCTGCCAATCCTCGTCCTTCATGCGTAGCGCCAGCATGTCGCGGGTGAGGCCGGCATTGTTCACCAGGATGCTCAGCGGCCCAGCGGCCTGCTCCGCCGCGGCAATCAGCGCGTCCGCCGCCGCCGGGTCCCGCAGGTCGGCTGGGCAGGAGTGCGCCCCGTCACCAAGCTCCGCTGCCAGCGCCGCCAGGGCTTCGGTCCGCGTGCCGGACAGCGCCACCCGGGCGCCCTGGCCGTGCAGCGTGCGCGCGATGGCGGCGCCGATGCCGCCCGATGCGCCGGTGATCAGCGCGGTTTTGCCGTCTAGTCGAAACATGCGTGCCTCCTGCTGCTCCCTTTTCCGCTGGCGGAAGAGGGCCGGGGTGAGGGTGGCTATCGAGGCAGGCGTCTCCTGTCCAGCACGGCCGCGATCTCCCTCAGGATCGCCGGGTTGTCGATGGTGGGCGGCGGGACCGCGGCTTCCCCGTCAGTCAGGCGGCGGAGAGTAGCGCGCAAGGTTTTGCCGGAGCGGGTCTTGGGCAGGCGCTGCACCAGTGGTGCAGCCGGCGAGCAGCGGCGCATATCTGATCGTCAGCACAGCCAGAATTGCTAGGCAGGGCGGCAGCCCAATCATCTCGGTCGGTTAGAGTCCCGATCTTGCTCGCCAGGAGTTCCTCAGCCACCTGCTAGAAGCGTTCTCCCGCGGCGACCGTGCTCAGATGGTCGAACAGCGCCTGCGTATTGTGCTTCCAGGTGAATCGTTCAGCAGAGGTGCGGACCGCGGCCTGTGCCGGCGCATCTGCCAACACCGAGCGGATCGCCTCGGCAAAAGCTTGCGGCGTTCGCTCCGTGAGCAGCCGGCCAGATACGGCCGGATCGATCGCTTCCGCCGCGCCGTCCACCGCCATGGTCACCACGGGGGTGCCGCACGCCATTGCTTCCACCCAGGCATTTGCCAGCCCCTCGCTGGCCGACGCCAGCGCCATCACGTCGGCAGCGCCCAGGATGGCGGGCAGCGCGGCATGCGGCTGATTGCCCAGCAGCCGCACCCGGCCGCTCAGCTGCTCCACGGCAGCGGCCCGCTCTAGTGCGGCGCGGTCCGGTCCCGCGCCGACCACCAGCAGCGTGGCATCCGGCAGCGCTTTCATCGCCTCAATGACGATGGCGTGGCCCTTGCGCGGGATCAGCGCACCCAGGCTGACGACCAGCGGGCCGGAGACGCCGAGCGCAGCCTTGGCTGCCGCCCGCGCAATCGGTCGGAAGCGTTCCAGGTCCACGCCTGTGTAGTGGACGGTGATCTTCGCCGGGTCCATGCCGAGGGCCGCCATGTCCCGCTTCATCGCCCCGGCGACGGCGAGCAGGCCGCCGGCGCGCCTGGCTGCGTCCAGGATCATGCGGCGGCAGCCCGCCCGCCCGCCCCAATAATGGATATCTGCCCCGCGCGCCTTGATTGAGACTGGCACGCCCAGCTCGGCGCCAAGGCGCACCGCCGCCGGCCCGTCCGGGTAGAAAAACTCCGCATCGATCACGTCCATGCCGAACCCGCCCGCGCGCAGCTGCGCCAGCACCGGGCGTACGGCCCGCACGATGGCGGCCGGGTTGAGCGCGCCGCCCAGCCCGGGGAGCATGTTGAACCGGGGCCGCGTGACCTGCACACCGTGCCACTCCTCCTGCCGGGGCAGCTCCAGCCGTCGCCGGTAGCCCGGCAGTAGGCCCAGCGGGAACACCGGGCGCGGCAGCGGGCTGACCACCTGCAGTTCCACGTCCGGCCGTGCGGCCAAGCGGACAGTCTGGCCCTCCACGAACACGCCCAAGGTCGGCTCGGCCGCATTGGGGTACACCGTCGAAAGCGTCAGGACGCGCAGCATCGTGGCCAGTCCGTTTCAATGTGGTTGAGCTTTCACACGGAACAGGTAAACGCACACCCAACTGCTGCCGCCGCATGAAGGACGCGCCGTTGACCACAGGCCAACCGCCGCTCCTGATGCACGTGTTTCCAACCTTCGCGGTCGGCGGCGCCCAGGTCCGCTTCGCAGCGTTGGCCAACCGTTTCGGCAGCAAGTGGCGCCATGCGGTCGTGGCGCTCGACGGCAACACAGAGTGCCGGGCTCGTCTGGCGCCGAACCTTCTCCTGACGTTCCCGACTCTGCTCACAGACAAGGGCGACCCGTTTGGCAACATGCGGCGAATACGACGGCTGCTGCGCCGCGAGCGGCCGGACGTGCTGGTGACGAGCAATTGGGGCTCCATCGAATGGGCGCTTGCCAATTTGTTGCCGCTGGCCCGCCACATCCACACGGAGGACGGGTTCGGTCCGGAGGAGCGGTCCGGCCAGCTACGCCGCCGTTGCTGGACCCGCCGGGCGGCGCTTCGGCGCAGCACGGTTGTGCTGCCGTCGCGCACGCTGCTGGACATCGCCGCCACGCAATGGCGGCTTGACCCGGCCCGGCTGCGCTACATCCCAAACGGCGTTGATCTGGCCCGCTTCGCCGGCGGCCCGGACCGCCCGGCTGGGAAGTGGCCGGTCGTCGGCATCGTGGCGGCGCTGCGTCCGGAGAAGAACGTAGCGCGGCTGTTGCGCGCCTTGCACCTTGCGGGCGGGGCGGGGCGGCTGGTCGTCGTGGGCGCAGGCGCCGAACGCGCCGCCCTGGAAAGCCTCGCCACCCAACTGGGGTTGGAAGGCCGGGTACAATTCTTGGGCCATGTGGAGGACCCAGGGCCCGTTTACCATTCGTTCGATGTTTTCGCCTTATGTTCCGTCACTGAGCAGATGCCGCTTTCGATCCTGGAGGCGATGGCGACTGGTCTGCCGGTGGTGGCGACTGATGTGGGTGATGTCCGACCAATGCTGGCCACCGAGAACCACCCTTTCGTCGTGGCGCAAGATGACGCGGCCTTCGCCGCCGGCCTGCGCGCCTTGCTGGGAGACGCCGAGCTGCGCAAGCGGGTCGGAAGAGCCAACCGCGCCAAGGCGGAAGCCGAGTACGACCAGGATGCCATGTTCTCGGCTTATGCCAGCCTATGGATTGGTCCAAGCGATGCGAGATGCTGAAAGGCATAAAAACTGTGACGTTACAGAAACATCTTTAAAAGTGTTAATATCGCGTTTTAGAAAAAGTTGCGCCTTTTTTGATTATTTATTGACAGATGGTTTGCTCCCCGGCATAGCTGCGCCGCTCGAAATTAGGGTCGACCGGAAGGGCTTGGGCTTATCGGGCGTGCGGCTAAAAGCCAGTCAAAATTTGTCTTCATGCGGCTCCTTGATCGGTTGGGCTGAGCGATGATTAAGGCAATCGAGAAACATCTTTCTCTGGAGATGCTCGGGCTGTGGCTTGTCGAGCTGCTGCTGGTTTTGGCCGTGATGGTTTATTTGCTGCATCACCAAAGCCGGTTCCCGGGAATCGGTGCGGTGGCTGACCTGTCCGCGCTCAAGGAGGCCGTCACTTGGAGCTTGGCGATCAGCCTGACATCCGTTTCGATCGGGCTTTACCGGGCAGAAATCTGCCAGCGCCAGCGCAAGCTGATGACCACCGCCCTTATCGTCAGCGTATTGCTCGCACCCTTGCTCGTCGGGCTCAGCCACTTGCTGAGTTGGAATCTTAGTCTTAACCCGCGCAGCACCCTGTCGCTGCCCCGCATCATGGCTGGCTGGCTGGCCTGTCTCGGTATCACCCGGGCCGGCTTCTACATAGCGCAGCACCTGGACCTGTTCGCCCGCCGCATCCTTATCGTCGGCCCGCCGCAGAGCGCTTTGCGGGTCCAGAACGTGATCGGTATGACCGGAGACGCATCCTGGCGGGTGGCGGATGTGGTCGCCAGCGGATCTGCCGCCCTACAGCGCAGGGAGCTGCGCCGCCAGAAAATTTGGGCTGTCATTGTGGCCGATGCCGCTTCCGGCTCAGCAACTGGGTCGGCTGTGCGGGCTGGGCTGCGCAAGAGCACCCGCGTGTTCAGTGAAGCGTCGTTCTGGGAATATCGCCTGAACCGTCTGGACCTTGATCACCTGCCGCCTAATTGGAACGCGCTGGTTGAGCGCACGGCTCGTGGCCGTTGGATCGACGGCGTGCACCGCTTCATGGACGTGGTGATCAGCACCGTCTTTCTTTTCGCAACGCTGCCGCTGATGGCAGTCGTTACCCTTCTCATCAAGCTGGAAAGCGCCGGGCCTGTGTTCTACGCCCAGCGGCGTGTCGGCCAGCACGGCCAGGTGTTCAGTCTGCGCAAGTTCCGCAGCATGTCCGTCAACGCCGAGGTGGCGGGTGCGCCGATCTGGGCCGCCAAGAACGATCCGCGGGTGACGCGCGTCGGCCGCATGATACGCCGCACCCGCATCGACGAGTTGCCGCAGCTGTTCAACGTGCTGTCTGGAAGCATGAGCTTCATCGGCCCCCGCCCCGAGCGGCCGCATTTCGTGGACCGGCTGTCAACTGTTATCCCGAACTACACTGACCGTGCCTGCCTCAAGCCCGGCATCACCGGATGGGCGCAGGTCAAGTATCCTTACGGCGCGTCGGTCGAGGACGCTCGCATGAAGCTGGCCTATGACTTGTACTACATCAAAAATCGTAGCCTTTTCATGAATATGCTAATCCTGGTGCTGACGATCCGTGTCATCTTGTTCCAGGAAGGGGCACGATAGCGGCCGAACCCCAGGCAGGACGCGGGCGTGCCACATGCTGAACACCGGAGTTGCTGTCCTTTATAGCCTGTTCGCTGGTGCCATGCTCGCCACCGCGCGGCCTGACCGGTCCTACCTGGCGCTTGCCGGCGCGAGCATCGCCACCGCGGGGTGGGCTGGCGCGCTGGCTTTCGGCCCCGTGCTCGCAGATGCTCCACTGGCCGCGCTGGATCTTGGCCTGATGGTCGCCTGGTCGGGCTTCCTTCTACATCTGTATCACCGCTCGGCGCCCAACGGAGCCCGGCAGCAGCGCCTTTTCGTGGGCTTCGGCGTGATCATCGTCCTGGTGGCCGTGGCCGGGTTCGTGAGCGCGGGGGCCGGCCTGTCGTCCGGCTCCGTCCAGATGGTGGAGTTCGAGGCCAGCCTCGGCCTTGCCGTTTGCGCCCTGCTGCTGATCGAGAACCTGTATCGCAACACGCCTGAGGAATTGCGCTGGCACATCACGCTACCCTGCGTAGCGCTCGGCGGTTTCTTCGTTTACGGCGTGGCGCTCTACAGCGATGCCGTACTATTCCGCCGCGTGTCGCCCATCCTGGCCGATGGCCGCGCGGTGCTGCTGCTGCTGCTGCTGCCGCTGCTCGCGTTGGCAGCCAAGCGCAACCAGCGCCGGTGGGGACAATCGTTTCAAGTGTCCCACCGCGCCGTGTTCTACAGCGCTAGCCTGGTCCTGATCGGGATATTCCTGCTCGGCGTCGCGGCCACGGGAGAGATCCTGCGCGCGTTCGGGCCGGGCTGGGCCAGTCCCTGGGGCATGGTGCTGGAGATTAGCCTGATCTCCGGTGGGCTGCTCGTGGCTGCCGTGTTCGTGACCTCGGCGTCCGCCCGTTCGACCGTACGCAACCTCGTCATCAGCAACTTCCTCCGCAATCGCTACGACTACCGGCTGGAGTGGCTGCGCTGCATTCACACCCTGTCGCAGACCGACCGTCCCGTCGCACTCCATACCCGCGCCATCAGAGTGGTGGCCCAGGTGGTGGACAGCCCCGCCGGCATGATTTTCCTGCGCGAGGCTGAGGATGGCGTGTTCCGCTGGGCCGGATCATGGAACCTGCCGGCCGCCGCGCACCAGATTGGTGGCAGCCACGCGCTGGTGGCGCTGCTCGGCACGGCCGGCTCGGTCATCGAAGTGCCGCCGGGGACACCGGACGTGGCGGACGCGTGGCTTGCCGCTCCGCTCGCCCATGGCGGCGGCATGATCGGTTTCATCCTGGTGTCCAAGCCGCGTGCGCCGTTCGCCCTTGACGAGGAGGTGTTCGCCCTGCTCCGCATCGTGGGGCAGGAGGTGGCAAGTTACGTCGCTGAGCAGCGCGCGGCCGAGGCACTGCTGCAGACCAACCAGCTGCGGGAATACGGCAAGCGCTTCGCCTTCGTCGCGCATGACATCAAGAACGTGTCGAGCCAGTTGTCCTTGGTGCTCGCCAACGCGGAGCACCACATCGCCAACGCCGAGTTCCAGCAGGACATGCTGCGGACGGTCGGGGCCTCGGTGCAGAAGATCAACACCCTGCTCGCCCGGCTGAAGACACCCCTGGACGCGCTGCCGCCGCACGCCCCGGTCATTGTGCTTGGCCAGCTGCAGGCCATCGTCGGCGCTTGCGGCGCCTCCCGCCGAGCCCGCATTCTGCTGGAAGCCGAGCCGCTGGCCGGCACGGCGCAGATCCTGATGGACCCGGCCGATTTCGAGGCAGTGATCCTCCACTTACTGGACAACGCGTTCGACGCCTCTGCGCCGGATGCGCCCGTCCGCATCGGCTGCCGCGAGCAGGACTGCCGCATTCTGGTCGATATCGTGGACCAAGGCACCGGCATGACGGCCGAGTTCATCCAGCAGCAGCTGTTCCGCCCCTTCCGCTCTTCCAAGGACGATGGATTTGGCATGGGTGTATTCCAAGCCCGCGAGCTGCTGCAGCAGGTTGGCGGCTACCTGACCGTGACCAGCAAACCCGGCGCCGGCACCACCATGCACGTATCGCTGCCACTGCTGGCCGCCATGGCCGCAGCGAGTGTGAAGGTTTTGCCATGACCAATCCCACCCTGCTGATCGTCGAGGACGACGAGGGGCTGTGCAGCCAATACCGCTGGGCATTCCCCGCCTACACCGTGGTCACCGCGCATGACCGCGCCGCCGCCCTGGTGCAGATCGAGCGGCACCATCCGCCCGTCATCGTCACCGACCTCGGCTTGCCGCCCGACCCGGACGGCGTGTCCGAAGGCTTCGCCGTGCTGGACGCAGTGCTGCGTGCCACGCCGGACGCCAAGGTAATCGTAGCCACTGGCAATGGGGACCGCGCCCACGCCCTGCGCGCCGTGGCCAGCGGCGCCTATGATTTCTACGAGAAGCCCATCGACATCGACGTGCTGCGCAGCATCGTCGGCCGGGCGTTGCGCATCCACCAGCTGGAGGCCGACAACCGCCGCCTGGCCGAGGCGCCCGGCGCCAGCCCGATCGCCCGCATCATCACCGCCAGCGAGCCGATGCTGAAGGTGTGCCGCACGGTGGAGAAGCTGGCCGGCGCCAACGTGCCCGTGTTGCTGCTGGGGGAGAGCGGCACCGGCAAGGAGGCGCTGGCCCGCGCCCTGCACGACCTCAGCCCCCGCGCCAAGCAGCCGTTCATCGCCATCAACTGCGGCGCCATCCCAGAGAACCTGCTGGAGAGCGAGCTGTTCGGCCACGAGCGCGGCGCGTTCACCGGGGCGGTGAAGCAGACCATCGGCAAGATCGAGAGTGCGGACCGCGGAACGCTGTTCCTGGACGAGATCGGCGACCTGCCATACCCGCTGCAGGTCAAGCTGCTGCGCTTCCTGCAGGACCAGGTGATCGAGCGCATTGGAGGCCGCAAGCCGATCCAGGTCAACGTCCGCATCGTCTCCGCCACCCACCAGCAGCTCGAATCGCAGATCGGCGACGGCCGCTTCCGGCAGGATTTGTACTACCGGCTGAACTCCGTCTCCGTCCGCATCCCGCCCCTACGGGACCGCCCTGGGGATGGCGTGCTGCTGGCCCGCAGCTTCCTGCACCGCTTCAACAAGGAGTTCGGCCGCAACCTGCGCGGCCTGACCGACGACGCCATCGCCGCTATTACCCAACACGAGTGGCCCGGCAACGTGCGCGAGCTGGAAAACCGCATGAAGCGGGCGGTCGTGATGAGTGACACCCGCATGATCGACGTGGCCGACCTGGAGCTGGCGCCCGCGGATGATGCCAGGCCCGCCAACCTCGACCTGCGATTCGCCCGGATGCAGGCGGAGCGCCAGGTGATCCAGCTGGCGCTCGCAAAAAGTCACGGCGTGCTGAGCAAGGCCGCCAAACTGCTCGGCATCAGCCGCCCGACCCTGTATGGACTGCTCGAAACCCATGGCCTGGCGAGTGCCGCCGTGCTGGAAGCTGAGATGGAGCCCGGTGGTGATGCATAGATCGTGTTTGCTCGCCGCAACGGCGCTGCTGGCCGCCTGGCCGCTGGTCGCCAGCGCTGCGGACTACCTGGCGGACGCCAGGAAGGCAGTCGCTGCCGGGGACCTTCCCGCCGCCCGCCTGCAGCTCCGCAATGCCGTCAAGGCTGACCCGGCAAGCGGCGAGGCGCACTACCTGCTCGGCACGGTGAACTTGCAGCTGGGCGACCCGGCGGCGGCCGAGAAAGAGGCCCAGGACGCCAAGGACAACGGCTACCCCGCAGCGCCCGCTCTCGGCCTGCTCGCCTCTGCCTACTTGCAGGAAGGCCGCGCGCGCGACTTGCTGCGCGACGTGCCGGCCGACACCACCACACCCGAGCTTGCCGCCCTGACCCTCGTGGCCCGCGGCCGCGCGCAGATGCTGCTCGACCACCCGGATCTCGCGGCCAGCGCGTTCGCGGAGGCGCAACGCGCGGCCCCTGCCTCCCCCGCGCCGTTGCTCGGCCAGGCCAGGTTGGGCCTGCAACGCCGTGACCTGCCGGCCGCGGCCCAGGCGCTGGAAGCCGCCCTCACGCTGGACCCGGCCTCGCCGGAGGCCTTGCAGCTACAATCTGCCTTGCTGGCGCAAAAGCCAGACCAGGCGGGCGCCATCGCTGCGGCGGACAAGGCGGTGGCAGCGGCGCCGGGTCAGTTTGCCTATCGGCTGGACCGCGCTGGCCTGCTGCTCGAGTTCAACCAGAACGACCCGGCTAAGGCCGATGTGGCGGCCGTGCTGGCGCTCTCGCCCGGCAATGCCCGCGCGCTGTATTACCGCGCCGTGCTGCTGATGCGCGCCGGGGACTTTGCAGGCGCCAACACCATCCTCGACCAGCTCTCCTCCTTTGTGTCCCAGTTCCCCGGCGCCTACCTGATCGAGGCCGTGGTCAAGCAGCAAGTCGGGCAGACCGAGCAGGCGCTGGACGCCGCCGCCCGCTACGCTGCACGCAATCCGTCCGACGCGCGCGGCCCCATCTTGCTGGCGCAGCTGCAATTGGCGGCCAAGCACCCGGACCAGGCGCTCGAGCTGCTCGCTCCCCTGGCCGCCGCGCAAACCACGCTGCCGCAAGTGTACGAGCTGCGCGGTGCCGCGGATAACCTGCTCGGTCGCCCGCAGGACGCCCTGGCCGAGTACCAGAAGGCGCTGGCCATCAGCCCCGACAATGCCCGCCTGCTCGCCCAGGCCGGTGCCACCGAACTGGTGCTGCACCAGACGGAAGGCGCGGCCTCCCTGCTGAACCGCTCCGTGGGCATCGCCCCGGCGCAGACGCAAACGGAGGCGCTGCTGACCGCCGCCCTCATCGGCGCAGGCAAGCCGGACGAGGCGCAGAAGGCCGTCAATCGGCTCAAGGCGCAGGGCGGCAGCACTGAACTGGTCGGCATGCTGAGCGGCGAGATCCAACTGTCCCGCTTCGATCTTGACGGCGCCCGCTCCACCTTCGAGGCGGTGCTGCGCGACCATGCGGACTCCATCCCCGCCCGGCTCGACCTCATCCGCGTGGCGGTGCTGCAAGGCCGCTCGGACGACGCGGCCAAGCTCGATGCCGAGGTGCTGGCGAAGGACCCGGGGCGCGAGGCAGTGGTCAACCAGGCGGTGGACACCGCCCTGCGGGCCAACGAGCCGGCCGATGCCATCGCCGTGCTGGAGCGCGCGCATGCGGCCGTCCCGGCCAACCCGCGCTTCACCGTGCGCCTGGCCAGCCTGGAAACCGCCAACGGCGACCCGCAGCGCGCCCTGGCCCTTGTCACATCCGCAGGCGTCGGCAAGGCCCCGGGAACTGCGGCAGCGGCGACGGACATTGCCATGCTCCTGGTCCAGGCGCAGGCGGACCTGGCGCTCAAGCAACCGGATGCGGCCGAGATCGCGCTGCGCAAGGCGTTGGCCGCCAATCCCCGGCTGACGGTAGCGACCTTGCAGCTCAGCCGCATGAAGCTGGATGCCAAGGACCCGGCCGGCGCGCGCCAGGTGGTGCAGGACGCGCTGGTCGCAGACCCGCAGGACCAGCAGTTGCTGGCCGCCCTGGTCACCCTGGACGCCCAGGGCGGCGGCGTGCCCGCGGCCACGGCGGCGGCAACGAAGCTGGCGCAGAACCCCGCCTACCAGCCGGCCAGCCTGGTCTTGCCAGGCGACGTGGCGATGGCCGCCAAGCAGTTCGATGCCGCCGCCGCCGCCTATGCCGCCCCGCTCAAGTCTAATCCCTCGCCCGTGCTGGCCACCCGGCTCGCCATGGCCCAGTTCGCCGGCGGCCACCCGGACTCGGCGGCACAGGGCCTGCGGAACTGGCTGGCCAAGCACCCGGGCGACCTGGACGTGGAGCAGCCCTTGTCTGACCTCGACATCGCCGCCCGCCGGCTGGACTCGGCCAAGACTCTGCTGACCGACATCTTGGCCAAGCGCCCGGCCGATGCGAGGGCGCTGAACAACCTGGCCTGGGTGGACCAGCAGGCACATGACCCGCAAGCGACGGTGCTGGCGCAGCGCGCCTACCAACTGGCGCCCAGCCCGCAGACCGCCGACACCTGGGGCTACATCCTGGCGACGGACGGCGGCGGGGACCACGGCGTTGGCCTGTTGAGCCAAGCCGTGCGGCAGGCGCCCAGCGACCCAGGCATCAAGTACCACCTGGCCGTGGCCTACCAGGCGGCGGGACAGGGGGACAAGGCAGCGGCGCTGCTGACGCCGTTGGTGGCTGCACCCGGCGAGTTCCCTGACAAGGCCAAGGCGCAGGAGCTGCTGGGAAGCCTGTCGAAGAAGCCCTGATGATCCGGTAGCTCATCGTCTCCTTCAGCAGGGCTGGCCATACTTGCCGGCAGCCAGGGGCGCCCGATGCTGATCACCGTCGCCATCTGCACGCGCAACAGGTCGGCCGCCCTGTCCAGGATGCTGCGGTCGCTTGAGCGCATGCACCCCGTAGACTGCGCTTGGGAGCTGCTGATCGTCGATAACGGCAGCACCGATGGCACGCAGGACGTGGTCAAGCAGTTCGAGTCGCGGCTTCCAATCCGGGCGGTGCTTGAGCCGCGGCCCGGCCTAGCCATTGCGCGCAACACCGCTACGGCGTGCGCACGAGGCGCCTACATGGTCTGCACCGACGACGACGTGGTCGTCCAAGCGGATTGGCTTCGCGCTTATGTGGCGGCCTTCGCCCAATGGCCGGATGCGGCGCTGTTCGGTGGCCGCATCATCCCGGTGCTGGAGGAGCCTGTCACGCCATGGTTCCCCGGCGTGATGCCGCACCTTGGCCTGCCCTTGGCGGCCCGCAACCTGGCCGATACGCCCACCGCTCTTCGGCCTGACGGGGATGCGATTCCGTTTGGCGCCAACTATGCGGTGCGCTCTGCGGTGCAGCGGTTGTTCCCTTTCAATCCGAAGCTGGGTCCGGGCAATCTGCATTTTGGAGAGGAGACGACCTGCTTTATGGCGATGCTCATGGCAGGGCACGCGGGCCACTGGCTGCCGAACTGCGTTGTCGAGCACATGATAAGCCCGGAGCGGCAGACCGCGGGCTACGTTGCGCAATGGTTCAAGGGGCTCGGCCGGACAGAGGCGTGGCTTGGCGGGTGCGCGGACGGGCCGCGTCTGTTCGGTGCGCCGCGCTGGCTATGGCGGCGCCTGGTGATCCGCACGCTCGATTACCGCCTGTCCCGGCTGCACGCGCAGCCGGGAGTCTGGATCAGGAAATTGATCGCGCTTGCCCAGGACCGAGGCCGGATTCAGCATTTCCGGTCGGCGCGTTAGCCAGCCCGTCATCTTGCTGCGTAAACTTGGCTGGTAATGGACACTGACACCCCGCCCGCATCCATCACCTCTCGCGTCGTTGCCGGCGCCGGGTGGATGGTGGCCTGGCGCATGGTCAGCCGCTTACTCGGCTTCGTCAGCATGCTGGTGCTCGCCAGCCTGCTGACCCCCAAGGATTTCGGCATCGTTGCCATGGCCACCGCCGTCACCGGCGCCATCGAGGGCCTGTCGCAGCTCGGCGTGCGGGATGCCCTGGTGCGGCTCAAGGACGAGCGGCGGGACTACTACGACACGGCCTTCACCTTCCAGGTCGCCCGCGCCCTGCTGACCGCCCTGCTTATCGCCGGGCTGAGCCTGTTCGCATCCGACCTGCTGGGCGAGCCGCGGCTGCGCGCCATCCTGTTGATTCTGGCTTTCTTCACGGTCGTCACCGGGTGCGAGAACGTCGGCATCGTCAGCTTCAGCCGGGCGCTCGATTTCCGCACCCAGTTCTTCCTGCAAGCCGCGCCCCGGCTGCTCGGCTTCGCCGTCACCACCGCGCTGGCCTTCCTGCTGCACTCCTACTGGGCGCTGATCGCCGGCGCCGCGGTGGCCAAGCTCAGCAGCGTCTCGGTCAGCTACGTGGCCTCCCCGCATCGCCCCCGCTTCGGCCTGGCTGGCTGGCGGTACTTGCTGCACTTCTCGTTTTGGAGCTGGGCCGGCGGCCTCGCGCTGATGGTGCTGAACCGGGCCGACCCGTTCCTGCTCGGCCCCGTCCTGGGTACGGCCGCGTTCGGCCTCTACGTGCTGTCCAGCGAGATCGCGTCCTTGCCCGTCACCGAGTTGCTGGAGCCTGCCTGCACCGCGCTGTTCCCCGGCTTCTCGCTCGCCCGCCGCAGCGGGTCGGACCCGGTGGCCATGGGCCTGTCCGTCGCTGGAGCGCTGGCGCTGTGCACCATCCCGTTCTCGGCCGGCATCTCCGCCTGCTCCGGATACCTCGTGGCCAGCCTGCTCGGCCCGCAATGGGAGGCGGCGCGGCCGTTGATCGCCGTGCTGGCCTGGATGTGCATGTTCCTGCCGTTCAGCTGGGTTGCGGTGACGGTGCTGTCCGCGCAGGGCCAGGTGCGCCGGGTGTTCGCCAGCCACGCCTTCGCGGCGGCCATCAAGGTCGGCGGCATCCTCGCCGTCCGCCACACCCAGGACTTCGCGGTGATCGGCGGGACGGTGGTGGCGATCACCGCGGCGGAGTCGGTGATGTTCATCTGGCAGCTCCGCGCCGCTGGCAACACGGAGTTGCGCAGCCTGATCATGACGCTGCTGCGCGCCGCCGCCTCCGTGGCGGTGACGTGCGCGGTGCTGAGCGTCGTCCCGGGGGCCTGGGCGCATGTCGGCCTAGCCCGGCCCTACGCCCTGGCCGCGGGCGGTGCGATTGGCGGGCTGACCTTCGCGGTGTTCTTCGCCTGCCAGGCCGGTCTATGGCTGATGTGCGGCAGGCCCGCGGGCGCGGAGAGCCGGATCGCAGGCTTGCTGGAGCACGATCCGCGCGTCCAGCGTGTGCTTCGGGCCTGGCGCGCCTAAATCGGCGTCCGCCAGCATCGGCGTTCGAGCGAGCCGGCAGCCTATGACGGTCTCTACGGCATCGCTGACCGACTGAGCCGCAAGACATAGAAGCGCATGACGCACCTCCAATCGACCCGCGAAGCTCGGCGGAGCAGGTGAAGGAGGGAGCGGTCGTAGCTCCTCGCCACACCCCGGCGGTAAGCTTTGCTCCAGGCTGCCTGCTCCAAGTTGAGCGGGTAATCGCGGGCGAGTTCGAGGTGGAAACGGTATTCGCCGTAAAGCTTCGGAAGAATGCTGGGATTGCCCCAATTCGCGGCGGCAGCGACGTTGACCCCCTTGCCATAGGACACCTCGACCTGAGTGGAGAACATGACGACCCTCTCGCCCCGCGTCAGCAGCAGCCAAAAAGCAGCGTCCTCGCAGTAGCTGTAGTTGACGGGAAACGAGTGGCCGGAGCTGGTTGCCCGGCGGAAGACCACGGTGGAGGTGCCGATCGGGGAGCGCCGCAGGATCGCGTCAAATAGGTCGCCACTGAAGGTGTAATAGCTGTCGCCGTGCGGTTGGTGGTCGTCTATGGCCAAGCCGCTCCAAGCGAACGCCGTGGCGGACCCGCCGGAGTGCAAGGGGATGTAATCTGTGAAGTAGAAGTCCGCGCCGAGGGCGAACGCACCCAATGCCCGCCCGAGATGGGCGGGCCGCCATTCGTCGTCCGAGTCTAGGAACGCGATGAAGTCGGTTGTTGCCGGCACTTCCAGAAGTCCCCGGTTGCGCGCTCCCCCCGGGCCGCTGTTCTCCTGCCGCAGGACCCTCACGCAGGCCAGCTCGCCGCTGGACAGCGCCGCCAGTTCGTCGCTAGCCCGGACCGGGGAGCTGTCATCGACCACGATGATGTCCAAGGTGCAGCCAGATTGGGACAGGGCGGAACGGACGGCGCGCAGGAGCAATCCTGGCTGCCTCTGGTAAAACGGAATGATGACGGCCACGCGCGGCATAGCCTAAGCCCTCCTACTTGCTAGGCCTGAATTGCCTTGCTCATACCGGGTGGAGGGGGCGCCGGGTCAACAGGTTCGCGTAGGGCCTTACCCGAGCCGTGGTGCTTGCCCAGCCGAGGTCCCTCCTTTCCATGGCAGCCAATCGGCCGTATTCCACGGTGAACTCCGCCGCCATGCGCTGGGCGGAAAACACGCTCTCCGCCCGGGCACACCCGGCCGCACCGAGCCTGGCCCGCAGCGCCGGGTCATGCGCCAGACGGGAGAGCGCTGCGGCCAGCGCGGCGGGGTTGTCTGGCGGCACCAGCAGCCCGGTCTCCCCGTCCAGCACCACCTCCGGGATGCCGCCCACCCGCGTGGCGACAACGGCGCGCGCGCAGTATCCGGCTTCCGCCAGCACTAGCCCGAACGCGTCGGCGCGGGATGCGAGGGCAATGATGTCGCAGCTGCGATAGAGGTCCACGATCGGGTCGTGGTAGCCGAGGAAATGCACCCGGGCCGACAGCCCAAGCTCCGCCGCTAGGCGTTGCAGCGCGCCACGCTCCGGGCCGTCGCTGGCGACCAGCAGATGCGGCGCGTCCTCCCCAGCCAGCAGCGCCAGTGCACGCACCAGCACGTCATGCCCCTTGCGCCGGATCAGCGACCCCACTGCCCCGATGACGGCGGTGCCGGGCGGGATGCCGAGCCCTGGCCGCAGGTCGGTGACACGCGGCGTGGTCAGCCGGGTGAAGTCGATGCCGTTGTAGATCACCCGCGTGCGCGCCTCCGGCACCCCGTCGCGGATGAGGTCGTCCACGACTTGGCGCGATACGCCCACGAGCAGGTCCGCCTGGTGCAGCAGCAGGGCGAAGCGGCTGCGGCGGAGGTAGTCGATATGCAGGTGCGAGAGCAGCGGCAACCCGGCGTTGCGCGCGACCGGCAGTAGCCACTGCGTGGGGGCGGCGCTGTTCGCGTGCAGCACGCGGATGCCGTGCCGCCGGGCCAGCGCCGCGCCCTCCCGCACCAGGGCGGTGTAGGCGCGCGGGTCGAAGCGAGGGGAAGCAGTGTCGAAGTAGTAGGCGAAGTCCGTCCGGTGCGTGGCGTAGCCGGCAGCTGAGCAGGCTACGGCCATGTCGGTCCCGTTGCACCAGACTACGGGGCGCACCCGCGCCGGGTCGAGATGCTTGAGGAGGTCGAGGAGCAAGGTCTCGCTGCCGCGGATCCACTGGTCGCCGAAGTGAGTAAACAGGACGGGGAGGGTGCCTTGCGGGTCCACGAAATCTCCGAGAGTGCGTAAGGGACACAGTCCCTACAGAATACCCATCGACGCAACCAGCGCTGCCTCCACCATGGGCATGGAGGCGTGGCTTGATACGGCCGTTGCGATTAAATAATTGTTTCGCTGTTGCCGCCATGCACAGCACCAGCGGGCGCGGCTTTGCGCTGGATGCTTGTCAGTTGATGTTAACCTCTCCGCCTTATTATAACCGCAGCCAAGGCAGATCGAGATGGCAATGCGCACCCGAGTAACACGACAGGCTTCCGCCCTGCTGGTTATGCTCTGCCTCGCTGGGTGCGGCGGCTCCCGCACCACTGTCGGCCCGGCGCAGACCAACGGCACGACGGAGAGCAACTACATCCTCGGCCCGGGTGACAACCTCAGCATCACGGTCTATCGCGCGCCCGAGCTGAGCGTGAACCTGCCGGTGCGCCCGGACGGCAAGATTTCTACTCCGCTCATCCCGGACATGGCCGCCGCCGGCAAAACGCCGACCCAACTCGGCCACGACCTGGAGGGCAAGCTGAAGGACTACGTAAAAACTCCGAACGTCACCGTTGTCGTGATGGGCTTCGTCGGCCCATTCGACCGGCAAATCCGAGTGATCGGGGAAGCGACTCAGCCGCTCGCCCTACCGTACCGGGACCACATGACGCTGCTGGACGTGATCATCGAGGCCAAAGGGTTGACCCGGTTCGCCGCCGGCAACAACGCGGAGATCATTCGCCGCAACGGCAACCAAACCGACACCATCCACGTCCGCCTGGGCGACCTGATTCGGGACGGAGACATCTCCAAGAACGTCGGCATGCAGCCCGGCGATACACTGATCATTCCGCAGACTTGGTTCTAACCAGGCCATGATCACCATCCGCAGCCTGGTCAGTCGATATCTTACCGTCTCCTGGAAGCACCGCTGGGTGGCGCTGGCCATCGCTTGGGTAGTGTGCCTGGCCGGCTGGGCCGGGGTGACCGCTCTGCCCAACCAATATCAATCCACCGCGCGGTTGTACGTGGACACGGGTGCGGTGCTGACCCCGCTACTGCATGGCCTCGCCATCGACAGCTCGACCGGCAGCGACGTGGATATGCTGCAGCGCACCCTGCTGAGCCGCCCGAATTTGCAGAAGCTGATCTCCAAGACTGACCTGAACGCCCGCGTCACGACGCAGGCGCAGCGAGACCAGCTGATCCAGTCACTCACGACCAGCATCCGCATCATCCCACAGACTCGCAACCTGTTCACCATAGAGTACAGCGACGCCAACCCCAAGCTGGCGCGGGACGTGGTGCAGACGATCGTAAACATCTTCGTCGAGAGCGCCACCGGCACCTCGCGGGAGGACATGGAAGGTGCGAGGATATTTTTGGAGCGGCAGATTAAGTCCTACGAGGACAAGCTGCGCGCCGCCGAGCAGGCTCGCGCCGGCTTCCAGGTAAAATACGCGGATTTGCTGCCCGGCGCAGACGGTGGCGCATCTCGTTTGGACGCGGCGCGCGACCAGGCCCAGTCACTGCGCGGCCAGGTAACGGATGCGACGGCCCGGCGGGACTTACTGAAGCAGGAGATGGCTATCACGGCACCCTTGCTCGTGACAGAGACGGCAGGCGGCGGCCCGGGCGGCGTGTCCGATGTTGCAGCCGCTGAACACGCCTTGCAGCAGCTTCGCCTGCGGCTGACGGAGAAAAACCCGGACGTCATCGCGGCGCGGGAGGCCGTGGCGGCAGCGCGCTCATCCGGCGGCACTGCGGCCGGGGGAGCCACGGCCCCGCGCAACCGCTCCGTGCCGAACCCAGTGTTCGAGCAGCTGAAAATCCGTCTGATCGACGCCGAGAGTTCGCTCGCCTCGCTGCAGCGGCAGGCGGGAGAGGCAGCCGACCAGGAGGCCAGGCTGGCGGACATCGCCCGGGGTGCACCGGGCGTGCAGGCCCAGTTTGTCAACCTGAACCGCGACTACGACGTGCTGCGGAAGAACTATGACGAGCTGCTCGCCCGGCGGGAGTCGATGCGGATCGGCTCGGCCGCCGACGAGGAGGCGGACAAGGTGAAGCTGCGGGTCGTGGATGCCCCGCAAATCCCCACGGCGCCGATTGGGCCGAAGCGGTTGCTGCTGACGGCGGGCGTGCTGACGGCAGGGGTGGGCGCGGGCTTGGCGCTGGTGTTCCTGCTGGTCCAGTTGGACACCTCGTTCTACTCGGTCCAGGGCCTGCGGGATATCGGCTTGCCGGTGCTGGGTGGCATCTCCTTGCAGGCGCGCTCGCCGCGGCGGGTGGCGCACGGCGCCGGGTTGGCCGGGTTCGCGGCCGGGCTCGCGCTGCTTCTGGTCGTGTTCAGTGGGTTCGCGACATATCCGATGTGGCTGCAAAAGGTCCTCTGATGGAACCGCAATCTTCCCATTTGATCGAGCGTGCGGCCAAGCGGATGAGCGGCCGTGAGAGCGCAGCTGCCGGTCTGCTGGATGAGCCGTCCGGGTTCAGCCTGCCGCCGCCAAAGTCCTTGCCGGAGCGCGTGCGCGCCGCGCCCATAACCCAGGACCCAGCCTTGCAAGGCCTGGCCGACGACACCGCGCTCCCGGTGAGGCAGGAGCAGGCGCCCAAACCGAAGGCTGCCCCGGCCAGCATCGACGCTCGGGCGTGGGAGCGCGCCGACTTGCCAGCCCTGGCCGACGACATCTCCATCCCCGCGATGCGGGTGCAGGCCCTGTCCGAGCCGAAAACTACCCCAGCCGGGATCGATGCCGCCACGCTGCGACGGGCCGGCATGATGGACTGGACCAACATGCGCGAGCGCCTGTCCGAGGAGTTCCGCATCGTCCAGGGCCAGGTGCTGCAAGCGGTTGCGAGCACGGCGGCCAGAGCCACGGCGTTCGCCAACTTGGTCATGCTGACCAGCGCCAAGCCTGGCGAGGGCAAGAGCTTCTCGTCCCTTAACCTGGCCGGCAGCCTGGCCAGCTGCAGTCACAAGCCGGTCATTCTGGTGGACGTGGACCCGCAGCGCTGCACGCTCAGCACCTCCTTGGCTCTGCTGGAGCGGCCGGGCTTGCTGGACCTTGCGTACGACAGCCGCCTGCCGATGACGGACGTGCTCATCGCGACTGCCTTGCCAAACCTGCGCGTCCTTCCGGTCGGCTTGTCCCGGCCGGATTTGCCTAGCGGCGGCAAGCCGATCGTCACGGCGCTGGAGCGGCTGTGCCGCGCCAACCGGGATTGCCTGATCGTGCTGGACACGCCGCCCTGCCTGTCGAGCAGCTACCCCAGCATGTTGGCGCCGTCAGTCGGCCAGATCGTCATGCTGGTGGAGGCGCAGCGCACGCAGCGGGCGGAGTTGGAGTCAGCGCTTGACCTCATTGACGCGTGCCCGACGGTGATGCTGCTCCTGAACAAGGTGCAGATGACCGCCAGCGACACCTTTGGGGCGTATGGCTACTGAGACGACCCGGCGGGTCGGACCTCAAGGCACCATGACAAGGCTGCATCTCTTGGCAACGGTCCGCTTGGCCCTTCTGGCTGGGACGGGTACCATGGCACTTCCGCTGGCTGCCCGCGCTGATGTTGTGCCACCGTCTGACTTCGTGGCTCCCGCGCTGGCGCCAGTCACCCCCGAAACCCAGGCTGGCAATTTCCGCTCCGTCGTGGACGGGCTGCTCGGCGGCGATACACCGGAAGGCCGGGCGTTCACCTTTACCCCATCCATCGGCGTACAGGAATTGCTGACGGACAACGTGTTCCAGGTCAGCAACCCGCGCCGGGCGGACCTGGTGACATCCATCCTGCCCGCGCTGACCCTGAGCGGCCAATCCCGCCTGGTGCAGGCCAACATTACCTACGCGCCGGACGTGCAGCTTTACGCCAGCACCGGCCAGCAGGATCAGGTGGCGCAGCTGTTCAACGGATCCGTGCTGGCCACGGCCGTGCCGGACACGCTGTTCCTCAGCGCCCATGGCTATGGCAACCAGCAATCCGCTAGTGGCAATTACGGCCAGAACGGTTTGCCGTTCTACAGCAACCAGAACCGCACCAGCACCATCTCGTTCGATGTCTCGCCCTATGTCACGCATCGGTTCGGCGGGCTGGGCACGGCGCAGGCGGGCTACGTCTTCAGCTACACGGACACCACCGGCAACGCGCCGTTCACCAGCCTGGCGACGCCGCTGCAGTTGGGCAACCCGCTGCTGCTGAACCCGGCGCTCAACCAGAATTTCGCCAACGGCACAACCCGTTCCAATGAGGAGTATGGAACCCTCACCACCGGTGAGAATTTCGGCCGGTTCAACGACCGCGTGCGGCTGGATGACGTGCAATATTCCAGCACGGGAAACAGCGTGTTGAGCGGCGCAAGGCGCCTGACGGCGATTGACAGCGCCGGATACGGCATCAATCGCGCGGTCGCCGCGCTCGCTAGCCTGGGCTACGAGGACATCAACTACGGCGGCACTACCCCTGTCCGCATCAAGGACGCGGTATGGAGTATCGGCTTTCGCTTGACGCCGAACGAGCGCAGCACCGTGACCTTCAGCTATGGCCACCGCGACGGCTTCGATTCCCCGCAGGCAAGTGCGTCTTACGCCGTGACATCGCGCCTGCGGGTGTTCGCAAGCTACACGGAAGGCCTGACGACGAGCCAGGAGGAGATCCAGGACAGCCTGGCTGCCACCACCGTGGACCAGTTCGGCAACAGCATCGACACTGTCACTGGTGCGCCCGCCCTGATCTCGGACCAGATCTTGCCGCAGCAAAACGAGCTTTATCTTCTGTCTCGGTTTTCCGGCACTGCGATCACCACTTACGACCGAAATGTATTCTCGCTGAACGTGGAGGAAGAGCGGCGCAAGGTGCTCAGCAACGGCAGCACTGCTGGCAACGGCCTCAACGGCTTCTCCGACCGGGCGCTGTTCTTCAACGGCAGCTGGACGCATGCGTTGACGCCCGTGCTGTCCGGCACGGCCTCATTGTTCTACAGCGACACCAAGTCGGAAACTGTCCCGGCGACGGCATCCCAAACGGTGGGTCTCAACCTGCAGACTGGGTATGCCCTCAGCCCAACGTTAACCGGAACGGCAGCATACTATGTCACAAACCAGTTCACCAACGTGGCTGGGCAGAATATTTTGGTGAACGCAGTCCTCGTCGGTCTTCGCAAGAGCTTGTAAGCGATCATACCCATGTACCCACAATTTTATGGCCTGACGGGTTTGCCGTTCCAGCTGACGCCAGACAGCCGGTTCTTCTTCCGCAGCACGGGGCACGCGCGCGCCATCTCGCACCTGATCTACGGGTTGGAGCAGCAGGAAGGCTTCATCGTCGTCACCGGAGAGGTCGGTGCGGGCAAGACGACCTTGGTTGAGCTGCTGTGGTCGCGACTGGACTCTGCATCTTACGTGATGAATCGCATCATGACGACGCGGGTGTCCGCGGACGACCTGATGCGCTTGGTCGCCAGCGGCTTCGGCGTGGAGTTTGCGGCGGACAAGGCGACGCTGCTCCGCTTGACGGAGGAGAAGCTGCGCGAGGTGCGGGCCACCAATCGCCGGGCGCTGCTGGTGATCGATGAAGTGCAGAACCTGTCGGTCGAGGGGCTGAAAGAGCTGCGGATGCTCTCCAACCTCGCGGCCGACGGACGGTCCTTGCTGCAAATTATCCTGCTGGGCCAGCCTGAGTTTCGCCAAACGATTGCCAAGCCCGAGCTGAACCAAGTGCGTCAGTGTGTGCTGGCCTCGTACCATTTGGGTCCGCTCACGCTTGTCGAAACCCAGGCCTACGTGGAGCACCGCTTGGCGATGGTGGGCTGGGACGGCCGCCCAGCGTGGCAGGCCGCAGCGTTTGCCAGCATCCACCGGCACACCAGCGGCATCCCGCGCCGCATCAATCGGCTATGCTCGCGGCTGCTGCTGCACGGGGCGCTAGAGGAGAGCGACGTGATCACCGCCGCCATGGTGGAGCAGACCGCGGCGGAGCTGGACGGCGATATTGGCGAGGAAGCAGCGCCGGCAGCGCCCGTGCCGGCCCAGCCTGTGGGCGAGATGGCATCACGGGTCGAGATGCTGCAAGGCATCCTCAAGCTGCTCGGGGCGACGGTATCGTGAAGCTCATCCGCAACGCAATGAGCGTGGACGTGGAGGACTACTTCCAGGTGCAGGCATTCGCCGGCGCCATGCCCCGTGCCAACTGGGACGGGGCACCGCGCCGGGTGGAGGCCAGCACCGACCGCATCCTGCAGCAATTTGAGGGCGCTGGGGTGTGCGCCACGTTCTTCACCCTTGGCTGGGTAGCGGAGCGGCATCCGGCGCTGGTCCGCCGCATCGTGGCCGCCGGGCACGAGCTGGCCAGCCATGGCTATGACCATGTCCTCGCCCACCGCTTCACCCCGGCCGAGTTCGGCGAGGATGTCGGCCGCACCCGGCGCATCTTGGAGGACATCGGCGGCGTGTCCGTAACCGGCTATCGTGCGCCCACCTTCTCCATCGGCCCGCGCAATCCGTGGGCGTTTGAGCAGCTCGAACGCCAGGGCTACCGCTACAGCTCCAGCGTGTTCCCGATCCGGCATGACCTTTACGGCGTGCCGGACGCGCCGCGCGCACCCTACCGGCCCGGGTCTGGCGCGCTGTGGGAGCTGCCGATGACCACCGTGCGGCTGCTGCGGCGCAACCTGCCGTGCTCCGGCGGCGGATATTTCCGGCTGCTGCCCTATCGGCTGTTCCGCCTGGGGCTGCACCGGCTGAATCGTTTGGAGCAGCGCCCCGGCATCTTCTACTTCCACCCCTGGGAAGTGGACCCGGGCCAGCCGCGCATCGCCGGCGCCGGCCGCATGTCCCGCTTTCGCCACTATGTAAACATTAGCCGCATGTCCGGCCGGGTGGACCGCCTGCTGCGGGATTTCGCGTGGGACCGCCTAGACCGCGTCTTCGCCCCCCAGCTGGAGTCCTGACCCGGTGGCCGTGACGTGCCGCCCGCTGGAGGCGGCAGCCGAGCCCGCTTGGGACGCGTTCGTGACGGGGCAGCCCGCCGGCACGTTCTTCCACCTGGCCGGATGGCGCCAAGTCATAGGCCGCGCCTTTGGCCACCCGACGCATTACGTCCTGGCCGAGCGGGACGGCGCCATCACCGGCGTGCTGCCGCTGGTCCACGTGCGAAGCCGCCTGTTCGGCCAGGCGCTCGTGTCCAACCCGTTTTGCGTCTATGGCGGTCCGCTCGCCGCCGACGCCGAGAGCGCGGACGCGCTGGCCGACCATGCCGCGGAGCTGCTGCGCCGCACCGGCGTGCCCTCCCTGGAGTTCCGCTTCCTGCACCCGGAGCCGCAGCGCAACGGTTGGGTGTCGCGCGCGGACCAGCTCTACGTCACGTTCCGCAAGCCCATCGTGGCCGATGCGGAGGCCAACCTGAAGGCGATCCCGCGCAAGCAGCGGGCGGTGGTGCGCAAGGGCATCCAGAACGGGCTGCAAGCGGTGCAGGACGGCGGCGTGGACCGGCTGCATGCCATCTATGCCGAGAGCGTGCGCAACCTCGGCACACCCGTGTTCTCCCGCCGCTACTTCCAGGTGCTGCGGGACGTGTTCGGCGGCCAGGCGGACGTGCTGACGGTACTGGACGATGGCCGCCCGCTCGCCTCCGTGCTGAACTTCACCTTCCGCGACGAAGTGCTGCCCTACTACGGCGGCGGCACGGCGGCGGCGCGCACCCGGGCCGCCAACGACTTCATGTACTGGGAGGTCATGCGCCGTGCTGGCGAGCGCGGCTGCCGGCTGTTCGACTTCGGCCGCAGCAAGACCGGCACCGGCGCCTTCGCCTTCAAGAAGAACCTCGGCTTTGACCCAGCGCCGCTGCACTACCGATACTTGCTGCGCCCGGGCGCGTCCTTGCCGGACCACAACCCGCTCAACCCGAAATACCGGCTGTTCATCGCCGCCTGGAAGAAGCTGCCGCTGCCGGTGGCCAAGCTGATCGGGCCGCCCATCGTGCGCGGCATTGGCTGATCTGGTGCAGGATCTGCTGTTCCTCTGCCACCGCATCCCTTACCCGCCGGACAAGGGCGACAAAATCCGTGCCTGGCACATGCTGCGCCACCTGGCGCAAACTCACCGCGTGCATCTCGGCTGCCTCGCCGACGACCCGGCGGACCTCGTCCACCTCCCCCGGCTGCGCCAGCTCTGCGCCAGCGTGGAATGTCCAAGCATTGGCAAGCGCAGCCAGCGCCTGCATGCGCTGGCCCGGCTGCGCCCTGGCCGCCCGCTGACGCTCGACTACTTCCATCATCCGGGCTTGCAGGCCTGGGTGGACCGCACGCTGCGGCCGGGGACGGTCGGGCGCGTGTTCGTGTTCTCCTCCGCCATGGCCCAATACGTGATGCATCACGTCATGCACCACGGGGCGACCGCCGCGATCATGGACATGGTCGATGTCGACTCCGAGAAATGGGCCACCTACGCGCAGCAGGCCCGTGCGCCGATGCGGCTGGTCTGGGCACGCGAGGGCCGCACCCTGCTGGCCTATGAGCGCCGGGTCGCCGCCTGGTTCGGCCACACCCTGTTCGTGTCGGAGGACGAGTGCCGCCGTTTCGTGGCCCTGGCGCCGGAAAGCCGGGGGCGGGCAGGCTGGGTGGAGAACGGCGTCGACCTGGATTACTTTTCCACGGTCCATGCCGGGCCGTCGCCCTACTCGGACAAATTCGCCATTGTATTCACTGGCACGATGGACTACCGCCCGAACGCGGACGCGGTGGAGTTCTTCGCCCGCGCCGTGCTGCCGCTGGTGCGGGCGCGCCATCCCGCAGCCAGTTTCCACATTGTGGGCGCCAGCCCGAATCCGGCGGTGCAGGCGCTGGCCGTATTACCCGGCGTGTCCGTGGCCGGCCGGGTGGCCGACATCCGCCCCTACATGGCTCACGCTGCCCTGGCCGTGGCGCCGCTGCGGATCGCCCGCGGCATCCAGAACAAGGTGCTGGAGGCAATGGCGATGGCTCGGCCGGTGCTCGTGTCCCCCCAGGCGCTGGAAGGCCTGCGGGCGGAGCCGGGCCGCGACCTGCTGGTGGCGGAGCAGCCGGCCGCCATGGCTGAGCGGGCGGCTGAGGTGCTGGAAGGCGGCCATGCCGGCCTGGGCGCCGCGGCCCGCGCCACGGTCGAGCGCACCTATTCCTGGTCCGCCACGCTGCAACGGCTGGACCGGCTGATGGCAGCGTGAGCGCTCAGGCTGGCCTGGCAGCGCCCACGGCGCAGCGCCTGCGCATGGCCATGCCGGCGCTGGGGCTAGGGCTGGTGCTGCTCGGCCTGGCGTTCCATCAGGAAGTGGCCGCGGCGGTGTCGGTCTGGTCCGTGTCCACCGCCTACAACCATTGCTTCCTAGTGCTGCCGATCGCCGCCTGGCTAGCCTGGGAGCGGCGGGAGCGGGTGGCCGCCGTGGCGATGCGCCCGCTGCCATGGGCGGCCCTGCTGGCAGCGCCGTTGGCGGCTGCCTGGCTGGTGGCCGAGCGGCTGGGGATCATGGAGGGGCGCCAGTTTATGGCGCTGGCCTGCGCCGAGCTGCTCGCGCTGACGGTGCTGGGCCGGGCAATGGTGTGCGCCTTCGCCGCCCCGCTGACCTACCTGGTGTTCCTGGTGCCGTTTGGCGCGTTCCTGACGGCGCCGCTGCAAGGCTTCACTGCCGGGTTCGTGGTGCGGGGGCTGAACCTGCTGCACATCGCAAATTACTCGGACGGCTACACCATCGAGATTCCGGAAGGCGTGTTCTATGTCGCGGAGGCCTGCGCCGGGTTGCGCTTCCTGATCGCGGCGGTGGCGTTCGGCGTGCTGTATGCCTTCACGCTGTATCGCGGCCTGTTCCGCCGGGTGGCGTTCGTGGCGGCTTGCGTAGTGCTGGCGGTCCTGGCCAACGGCGTGCGCGCCCTCGGCATCGTGGCGGCCGGGCACTGGGTGGGCAGCGCGGAGGCCGCTGCCGCCGACCACATCATCTACGGCTGGCTGTTCTTCTCCTTCGTGCTGCTGCTGCTGATCGTCGCGGGCCTGCCGTTCCGTCAGGATACCCGGCGGCAGCGCCTGCTTCCCGTGCCCCAGCCCGGCCTTCCCGGCCGCCGCATGATGCTGGCCGCCGCCGTCCTCGGCATGCTGGCCGCCGCCGGCCCGCTACTGGCAGGCGGGCTGGACCGGGCCGCGGCGCGCCAGGCTGTGCCCGCGCCGGACGCCATCGCCGGTTGCGAGCCGTCCAGCCGCGTGTGGGAACAGGGCGAGGCCGCCCTGTCCGACGTCGGGGCGACCCGGCGCGCCTTCGCATGTGCGGGGGCGGTGCAGGTGCTGGCGGTTGCCTTCCCGCCCCGCACCAATCCGATGGCACTGCTAGCAGCCCAGCGCAGCCTAACGGCGTTGTACGGCGAGGACGTGGACGGTTTCACCCTCCAGGACGTGGGCGCGCCGGGCTGGCAGGGCACGGCATCGGCCAAGCTGCACCAGGCATTCGGGTCGGCGCTGTGGGCCGGTGGGGAACCGTTGGGAAGCGGCCTGCGCGGCCGGTTGCGGCAGGCGGGCGAGAGCCTGGCCGGCATGGACCCGGCGGTGATCCTACTCGTGGCCGAGGCCGGCAACGAGAGGGCTGTGCGGGATTGGTTGCGGCGCGCCAACGCGGCCGGGCTGTCCGCGCAGATGGCGGCGCTCACCACCCGCTCTCGATGAGTGGGGCCCCGCCGGACTTGGTCCTCGCCAAGACCGTTAGGGACGCCGGCGGGGTGATCGGCTGGACGGCCCGGACATGGAAAAGACGGGTTTGTCAGCCTGGACGCTGGCCAAGCTGTGCGGCGAGGTGAAGCGTCGTTGGCATGTCAGCTACCACGAGGCGCACATGTTCAGGCTGATGCGCAAGCTCGGCCTGTGCCGGCAGGAAGTGCGGCCATCGCACCCCAAGGCCGACCCGGTGGCACGCGATGGCTGGTCAAAAAAGGGCCGCGAGACGTAACTGGACCGCATCGCACAAGCCCATCCAAGCTGCCGCTTGACGCTCTGGTTCCAGGACGAAGCACGGCTTGGCCAGAAAGGCCGCACCTGCCACCGTTAGTTCATCCGCGACTAACGGCCGTCCGGCTTGTGCGACCAGCGCTACACCTGGACGCACCTGTTTGCGACCGGCCAGCCCAAAACCGGTAATGCCACCGCTCTGGTGCTGCCCGAGCTGAACACCGCCACCATGAGCTGTTCCTTGACTACTTCGCCGCCACTCCGTCCGCTGGCAAGCAGGTCGCCGTGGCCATGGACCAAGCCAGCCGGCGCATCATCGGCAGTCTCGCCGTGCCGCCCAACCTGCCACTGATCCTGCTGGCGCCCCACAGCCCCGAACCGAATCCGGTCGAACGCGTCTGGCTGCTCTTGGGCAAGCAAGACCTCAGCCACAGGTTGACCGAGAGCTACAATGCCATCGTCAATGCACTCTGCATCGCATGAAACAAAATCAGCCCAGCCATACAGCCTCCCTCACCAGCTATCCGCATTTTAACCAAGTCGTTTCTAAGCAAGAGGGTATCAGAGATGCCTCAGCACCATGTTGGGCCGGTTGAACACCGCAGCGAGGAAGCGACCGAAATCGGATCGTGTCCTGCCCCGTGATGTAGCAACGGCGTTGCTGAGCAGGGTTGGCT